>WHSR01000129.1 GCA_009379995.1 Streptosporangiales bacterium | reverse complement strand
CAAAGACAAAGCTGTCTCCGCCCTGCGACGCCTGCAGAAACTGCCCGCACTCGTCCGGGCGTTCTTCGGCGACCCGCACCTGCGCTACATCACCGCATAAACACACATCAGTCGACTTACTTTCGATCGCCTTAGTAACCTCCTTACCCACGCGAGCATGGGACCCCCGTCGGCCCGTCGCTCGGAGGAGCTCACGTGTCCACCAACCGCAAGCCTCGAGGGGACCGCGCGGCCGCGTCGGCCGCACCGCAGCGCGGCGGGCGGGGAGCGCCGTCGAGAAAGTTCTACACACCTGGGGGGTCCCCCTTCCGGCACGCCGTCGAGCGCCGCAGTGCCCCGGCCCTGGTGTGGCTGCACCGGGCTCCCCGCTGGATCATCCCGGTTGCCGTCCTCATCCTGCTGCTCGTGGGCGCCGCGGCCCCCCGGCCGGTCGGCGCTCTCGCCTTCCTGATCCTCGCCGCGGGCCTGTCCTGGCTGTGCTTTCTGTCCTGGCCCGCGCTGCGGCCGCACAGTCGGCTGCTGCGTATGGTCGCGGTCGCGATCATCCTTGCCGTCGCGATCGGCCGTGGCACCGGGATCCTGCCATGAAATGACAACGATTTCCATTTTCTATATAGTGGCGACATGTCGCGGCCAAATCGCCATCGCCTCCCTCGTCGGCGCGCCGCGATACTCGCCTCCTTGGGAGCGCTCGGAGCGCTCGCGTTCCTCCCCGCCTGCGCCGGGACTTCGGCCGAGGACGGTTCCGCCCCGCCGGAAGGCCCGGCGGTTGTCGCTTCCTTCTACCCGCTGGCCTGGCTGAGCGAGCGGATCGCCGGGCCGGACGCCAGCGTCGAGGTTCTCACCGAGCCCGGCGCCGAGCCGCACGATCTCGAGCTCACCCCCCGGCAGGTAGTCGAGGTGGGCGAGGCACAGCTCGTGGTGTACCTCGAGGGCCTGCAACCGGCAGTGGACAAAGCCGTCCAGCAGCACGCAGCCCGGACGGCCTTCGACGCGGCTTCCCAGGTGGAGCTGCTCCCAGCGGCCGAGGTCGAAGAGGAGGAACAGCACGGCGAGGAGGAACAGCACGGCGACTTCGACCCTCACCTGTGGCTCGATCCGGCTCGCTTCGCCGACGTGGCGACGAAGCTGGGCGACCGCTTCGCCCAGATCGATCCCGCTCATGCCGACGGTTACCGGGCACGGGCCGAGCAGGTGGTCGACGACCTGAATGCCCTCGACCGGAGCTTCCGGGAGGGCCTGGCCACCTGCTCGGACAAGACGATCGTCACCAGCCATGCCGCCTTCGGTTACCTCACCGAGCGGTACGGCCTACGTCTGGTCGCTATCAGCGGTCTCGACCCCGAGGCCGAGCCCTCTCCGGGCCGCGTCACCGAGGTCGCGCGCGTGGCCAGGGAGGAGGGGGTGAGGACGATCTTCTTCGAGACGCTGGTGAGCCCGAAGGTCGCCAAGGTGCTCGCGCAGGAGGTCGGCGCGAAGACGGCGGTCCTCGACCCTGTTGAAGGTCTGCCGCTGGGGTCCTCCGACGACTACCTTTCGGTGATGCGCCGCAATCTCGCCACCCTCCGCACAGCCCTGGGATGCCGGTGACAACGCCAGCGGCGACGCCAACCACAGCGACCCCCGCCTTTCGCATGGCCGACGCGCGGGTGAGCCTCGACGGCCAGGCAGTGCTGCATGGCGTGAACTTCCGGGTCGAGCCCGGCGAGGTGGTTGCCGTGCTGGGCACCAACGGCTCGGGAAAGTCGACCCTCGTTCGCGCACTGCTCGGGCTCGTCCCGCTCTCCGGCGGTCGGGTCGAGCTGTACGGCGTACCGCCGTCCCGCTTCCGCGAGTGGCGCAGGATCGGCTACGTACCGCAGCGGCTCTCGGTGGCCGGCGGCGTACCCGCGACCGTACGCGAGATCGTCGCGTCCGGTCGGGTGGCCCGCCAGCGTCGGCTGCGACCGGCCTCGGCGGCGGACCGCTCGGCGGTCGCCCGTGCCCTCGACGCCGTGGGGCTGGCCGACCGAGCCGGCGACGCCGCGGGCACCCTGTCGGGGGGGCAGCAACAGCGTGTCCTCATCGCCCGCGCGCTGGCCGGAGAGCCCGACACCTTCGTCTTGGACGAGCCGACGGCCGGGGTCGACACGGCGAGCCAGGAAGCTCTGGCCAGCACCCTGCACCGACTGGTCGAAGAGGGCCGTACGGTCGTGCTCGTCGCCCACGAACTCGGGCCGCTGCAGCCCCTCGTCACCCGTGCGGTAGTGCTCGAGGCCGGGCGGGTGGTCCATGACGGCGCGCCGCCTCGCCCCCAGGAGACCGAGCATCCGCTGCGCGGCCATGACCATGTCCATCCGCACGCCGACGACGAGGATGCGCCGGATCCGCTGACCGCGTGGAGGGCGCGATGACCGCCTTCCTGGAGTTCGACTTCCTGCGACGGGCGCTGCTGGCGGCCGTCGTGGTGGGGCTAGCCGCCCCCGCCGTTGGGACCTTCATCGTGCAGCGCCGTCTCGCGCTGCTCGGCGACGGCATCGGCCATGTCGCGCTGACTGGCGTCGCCGCCGGCTTCCTCACCCGGACGTCCCCGGTGGTCACCGCCATCGTCGCCGCCGCCCTCGGCGCGGTGGCGATCGAGCTGATGCGCGAACGTGGTCGCACGAGCGGCGACGTGGCGCTCGCGTTGCTGTTCTACGGGGGCATAGCCGGAGGAGTCCTGCTCATCGGCCTCGCCCCCGGCGGCAGCAACGCCACACTGCTCTCCTACCTCTTCGGCTCCGTCAGCAGCGTGACCTCCTCGGACCTCTACGTGGTCCTCGGCATCGCCGCGGTCGTGCTCGTGATCATCGCGGCCTTCGGCCGGGAACTCTTCCTTCTCTGCCAGGACGCGGAGGTCGCCCGGGTCTACGGCCTGCACGTACGCTTCCTCAGCCTGCTCATCGCGGTGACCGCGGCCGTCACGATCGTCATAGCCATGCGGGTCGTCGGATTGTTGCTGGTCAGCGCGCTCATGGTGGTGCCGGTGGCCACCGCCCAGCAGCTCACCCGGAGTTTTCGCGCGACCATCCTGCTCGCCATGGCGATCGGCGCCGGGGCCTCGGTCGGTGGACTGGTCGGCGCCTTCTACGTGGACGTCGCCCCGGGCGCGGCGATCGTGGTGCTTGCGCTCGCCGTGTTTATCGTTGCGGTAGCGCTCGGCCGGGTGGTACACCGCGTCTGGGCGTTCGCACGAACCCCGAATCCGAGACAGTGACGAGATGAGCCGCCGCCGCGACGCAGTACTCCAGGTCCTCGCCACGAGCGAGGGATTCCGCAGCGCCCAGGACATCTACGCCGACCTGCGCACCGACGGCGCGAAGATCGGCCTCACCACCGTCTACCGGGTCCTCCAGGCACTGACCGAGTCGGGCGAGGTGGACGTGCTGCGCACGGACGCGGGCGAGTCGGTCTACCGGGCGTGCCGCACCGACGAGCACCACCACCACATCGTCTGCCGTCGATGCGGACGGACCGTCGAGGTCGAGGGGCCGGCGGTGGAGCGCTGGGCCGAGGCGGTCGGCGCCGAGCACGGCTTCGTCAACGTCACACACACCGTCGAGGTCTTCGGCACCTGCCGGGACTGCTTCGCAGTCACCCACCGGCCGTGATCTTGCAGAAATTCAAATTTCGCCGCTTTGTCTTTCTCCGTAAGATCACGGCCAAAGGGGAGTGCGGGCTACCAGACGTCGCCGTCGCGCCAGTCGCAGGTGAGTTCGCCGGACAGGTCAAGCTGGACCGTCACCGGAAGAATGTAGATTCCGCCGTCCTCCTCCTCGGTCCGCCGGACGCCGGCCGGGGTGAGCGCCGACGACGGCCCCTGCCACAGCTTCCAGCCGCGTGCCGCGTAGAAGGCCGCGCCCTCCTCGGTGGCGGCGAGTGCGCCTATCTCGTACGCGCCACGCACTACCCGCTCCAGCGCATCCATCATGGCCGCGCCGCACCCGCGCCGGCGGCGGTCCGCCCGTACCCCGACGCCCTCCACATAACCCGTGCGCAGGGCCCGCCCGCCGTACAGCAGCCGCCGCTGGACCACCGACGCATGGCCGATCAGCTCGCCGCCATCCCAGGCCAGGGCGTGCACTCCGCCCATGGCGTGCTCCCAGTCACGGTCGGTCATGTCGTCGAAGACATCGTCCAGCAGGGCCCGCGCCGCCTCGAGGGTGGCGGCGTCCAGGTCGGCGGTATGCGCGGTACGCACCTCAACCACACGCACCATCCTCCTGGTCCAGGTCCGGGGGGCGACCGACCGGGTTCGGTTCGGCGCCGCCGTACCGGCGGTCCCGCTGGGCGTAGACCTCGCACGCCCGCCACAGTTCCCGCCGGTCGAAGTCAGGCCACAGCGTGTCGAGGAAGACGAACTCGGCGTACGCGGACTGCCAGAGCAGGAAGTTCGAGATCCGCTGCTCGCCGGAGGAACGTACGAACAGGTCGACGTCGGGAAGCTCCGGCTCGTCGAGGTAGCGGGCGAACGTCCGCTCGCTCACCCGGTTCGGGTTGACCCGGCCGGAGGCAGCGTCCCGGGCGAGTGCCGCCGCCGCATCGACGATCTCGGCCCGACCCCCGTAGTTCACGCAGAACTGCAGGGTCAGCACGGTGTTGTGGCGGGTCATCCGCTCGGCGTCCTCGAGTTCCCGCACGACGCTCCGCCACAGCCGGGGGCGGCGTCCCGCCCATCGCACCCGGACGCCCATCGCATGCAGCTCGTCGCGGCGGCGCCGGATGACCTCACGGTTGAAGCCCATCAGGAAACGGACCTCGTCCGGAGGTCGCTTCCAGTTCTCGGTGGAGAAGGCGTAAGCCGACAGGTACGGCACGCCGAGCTCGATCGCGCCCTCCACGACGTCGTAGAGGGCGTACTCGCCCTGTCTGTGCCCGTCGATGCGCGGGAGCCCGCGCGACTTGGCCCACCGACCGTTGCCGTCCATGACGATGGCGACGTGACGCGGAACGAGCTCCGGGGGGATCTGCGGGGGGACGGCGCCGCTCGGATGCGGCGTCGGAGGTCGTGGCATCAAACCCGCTCCACGAGACGTAGCGACCGGATGGAATGTTCCAGGTGCCACTGAAGGTAGGCGGCCACCAGACCGCTGGTCTCCTGACGGTGCCGCTGCTCGCTTCCGTCCGCGTGCGGCCAGTCGCCACGAAGCAATGCCTCCATCAGCCTGAGCGTCTCTTCAGCCGGCGCCGCCGAACCTGCCGGTCGGCACCCGGGACAGACAACGCCTCCGGCCGGTACGGCGAAGGCTCGATGCCGCCCAGGCGAACCACACCGCGCACAGGAATCGAGGGAGGGAGTGTAGCCGGCCACCGCGAGCGCGCGCAGCAGGTACGCGTCGAGCACCAACCGCGACTCGTGCTCACCCGACGCCAACGTCCGCAGCCCGCCCACGAGCAGGAGAAACTGCCGTAGCACCGGCTCCTTCTCCACCGGCGTCACCCGCTCCGCGGTCTCCAGCATCGCCGTTCCGGCCGTGTAGCGCGCGTAGTCGGCGGCAATGGGCTCGCCGTACGGGCGCAGCGTCTCGGCCTGGGTGACGATGTCCAGCGAGCGGCCGACGTGGAGCTGCAGGTCCACGTGCGTGAACGGCTCGAGTCGCGCACCGAACTTGGAGCGGGTACGGCGGACGCCCTTGGCGACCGCGCGGACCCGTCCGGTACGGCGGGTGAGCACGGTGACGATGCGATCGGCCTCCCCCAACTTCTGGGTGCGCAGGACGATCCCCTCGTCGCGGTACAGGCTCACGGGTCTATTCTCGCCGACCCACCACCGGACGGGTCCGACAAAGGCCGGGACACCCCTAAGCGCTAACTAGCCCGCTCGGTTGACGGCGCTGGTGATCGCCTTGAGCGAGGCAGTGACGATGTTCGGGTCGATGCCGGCGCCCCACAGCACACGTCCGTCGATCTCGCACTCGACGTACGAGGCCGCGCTGGCGTCGCCCCCGGAGGACATCGCGTGCTCGGCGTAGTCGAGGACGCGGACGTCGATACCGATCCGGCCGAGCGCGTCGACGAACGCCGAGATCGGCCCGTTGCCGACGCCCTCCAGCGTTCGCTCCATCCCGTCGATGCGTACCTCGACGGTGAGCGCGTCCTTCTCGTCCACCGCCGAGGACGTGTGGTGGGACAGCAGGGCGATCCGCGAGTCGGCCGCGAGGTAGTCCTTTTCGAAGATCTCCCACATGTGTTCGGCCGTGACCTCGCCGCCCTCGGTGTCGGTGTAGACCTGGATCACCCTGGAGAACTCGATCTGCAGCCGGCGTGGCAGGTCGAGCGCGTGCTCCATCTTCATGATGTAGGACACGCCACCCTTGCCGGATTGGCTGTTCACCCGGATGACTGCCTCGTAGGTGCGACCGACGTCCATGGGGTCGATCGGGAGGTATGGCATCTCCCAGCGGAACTCGTCGACCGGCACGCCGGCCGCCGCCGCGTCGCGCTCGAAGGCGTCGAAGCCCTTGTTGATCGCGTCCTGGTGGGACCCCGAGAACGCGGTGTAGACGAGGTCGCCGCCGTAGGGGTGGCGCGGATGGACCGGGAGCTGGTTGCAGTACTCCACGGTGCGCCGGATCTCGTCGATGTCGGAGAGGTCGATCTGCGGGTCGACCCCCTGGGAGAAGAGGTTCATGCCCAGCGTGACCAGACACACGTTGCCGGTCCGCTCCCCGTTGCCGAACAGGCAGCCCTCGACGCGGTCGGCGCCGGCCATGACGGCGAGCTCGGCGGAGGCGACCCCGGTGCCGCGGTCGTTGTGCGGGTGCACGGACAGGCACACGAACTCTCGCCGGGTGAGGTTGCGGCTCATCCACTCGATCTGGTCGGCGTAGACGTTGGGGGTCGACCGCTCGACGGTGGATGGCAGGTTGAGGATGATCTCGCGGCCGGGCCCGGGCTCCCAGACGTCCATGACCGCCTCGCACACCTCGAGCGCGAAGTCGAGCTCGGTGTCGATGAAGATCTCCGGGGAGTACTCGTACCCGAAGTCGCAGTCGCCGAGCAGGTCGGCGGCGAACTTCATGACCGTCTCGGTCCCCTGCACCGCGACCGCCTTGCATTCTTCGCGGTCGATGCCGAAGACGACACGCCGGAAGAGCGGAGCTGTCGCGTTGTAGAGGTGGACGGTGGCGCGGCGGGCGCCGACCAGGCTCTGCACGGTCCGCTCGATGAGCTCCTCACGGGCCTGGGTGAGCACGGAGATCTGTACGTCGTCCGGGATCAGGTCCTCTTCGATCAGCTCCCGGACGAAGTCGAAGTCGGCCTGGCTCGCCGAGGGGAACCCGACCTCGATCTCCTTGTAGCCCATGCGTACGAGCAGCTCGAACATCGTGCGCTTACGCGCGGGGGTCATGGGATCGATCAGCGCCTGGTTCCCGTCCCGCAGGTCTGTCGAGAGCCACCGCGGCGCGGCGTCGATGACCCTGGTCGGCCAGGTGCGATCGGGCAGGTCGACGGGCGGGAACGGGGTATAGCGGCGGAAGGGCATACTGCTCGGTTGCTGCTGCGGCTTCACTTACTACTGCTCCCTCGTCTGTAGTGACTTCTCGCGGATGGCCGACGTCCACGGCAGGGCTCCGCGGCGAGGGAGCCGGCCCTTCTATGGGCCCCCGCCGCGGCAGCTAAGAAGCAGTAGCGCGAGAAACATTGCGACATAACCGTACCACGCCCGACGAATGACCCGATAAATGAGTGGCGGTGAGAGGGCTCCACCGTGTTGTGTGGCTTCATGCTGATCGAGCGAGTGGACCCCCGCGCGGACGACGTCCGGCAGTTCTTCGACGTGTACGCGGCCGCTCAGAAGGTCGACGACCCGCACGGCCCACCCACGTCGTACACGGACTTTCGCGGCCGGCTCATCTGGGGGGACACCGGTGATCCCATGCAGACCTGGCTCGGTTGGTCCGACGACAGGTCTCGCCTGCTCGGCGGCTACACGCTCATGCTCCCGAAGTACGACAACCCCCACCTCGGCTGGGTGGAGCCGGTCGTGCATCCGGAGGAACGCCGCCGCGGCCACGGTCGCACGCTGGCGGACCACGCCCGCGCGCAGGTCCGGGAGAGCGGCCGCCGGCTGCTGGCCGCCGGCGCCGTCGAGGGCTCGCCCGGCCTGGCGTTCTGCGATGCGCTGGGCGCCGAGCGGGCATCGATCGAGCATCGCAACGTGCTCGATCTCGCCGACGTCGACGAGGCGCATATCGCCGGCCTTCTCGCCGAGGCGCGGGAGGCGGCGGGCGGTTACTCGGTGCTGTCCTGGATCGGGGAGGTTCCGAAGGAGCACCTCGACGGGGTCGCCCCACTGCTGACGGCCATATCCGACGCCCCGGTGGACCAGCTGGAGTGGCAGGGCGAGGCGTGGAGCCCGGAGCGGGTGCGGGCGGTCGAGAAGAGTCTGACGGACACGCGTGCCCGCAGGTACACCATCGTGGCGCGGCACGACGCCTCGGGCGTACTCGCCGGCCTCACCCAGCTCTACGTGTCCGAGGAGCACTACGGCTGGGCCGGACAGGGCCATACGGCCGTCCTTCCGGAGCACCGCGGGCATCGGCTGGGTCTGCTGATGAAGGCCGCGATGCTCCCCTGGCTGCGCGAGCAGGAACCGGACGTGCGCCGGGTCGTCACCACCAACGCCGAGTCGAACAGCTACATGCTGCGGGTCAACCACCTGCTCGGCTACCGGCTGCTGGACCGATGGTTCAGCTGCCAGCTCGAGGTCGGCTGAGGCCCCACTTGGGGCAAAGAAGAGGGGGTCAGAACCCGAGGCGGCGCAGCTGCTTGGGGTCGCGCTGCCAGTCTTTGGCGATCTTGACGCGAAGGTCGAGGAACACCCTGCTTCCCAACAGCGCCTCGATCTGCTGGCGCGCCCGGGTGCCGACCTCCTTGAGCCGCTGCCCGCCGGTTCCGATCACGATGGCCTTCTGGCTCGGCCGTTCGACGTACAGCTCGGCGTGGACCTCGACGAGGTCCCGGTCCTCCCGCGCCAGCATCTCCTCGACGACCACCGCTATCGAGTGCGGGAGCTCGTCCCGGACACCCTCCAGCGCGGCCTCCCGGATCAGCTCTGCCACCAGGATCTGCTCGGGCTCGTCGGTGAGCTCACCTTCCGGGTACAGCGGTCCTCCGACCGGCAGCCGGGCTACCAGGAGGTCGGTGAGCACGTCGAGCTGATAGTGGGTGACCGCCGAGACAGGCACGATCTCCGCCCAGTCACCGAGACGGTCCACCTGCACCAGCTGCTCGGCCAGCCGCGCCCCGGCGACCGCGTCGGCCTTGGTGACCACCGCCACGACGGGGGTATTGCCGATCCCGCTGAGCTGGTCCGCGATGAACCGGTCCCCGCGGCCGATCGACTCGTCGGCCGGCACGCAGAATCCGATGACGTCGACCTCGGACAGGGTGGAGTGGACCAGGCTGTCCAGCCGCTCGCCCAACAGGGTGCGGGGACGGTGCAGCCCGGGGGTGTCCACGACGACGAGTTGGGCGTCCGGCCGATGCACCACGCCGCGGATGACGCGGCGGGTGGTCTGCGGACGGCTGCTGGTGATCGCCACCTTCGTGCCGACGAGGGCGTTCAGCAGCGTGCTCTTGCCCACGTTGGGACGGCCGACGAAGCAGGCGAAGCCGGAGCGGAACGCATCGGACGCGTTCGGCTCGCCTGACGCGCCGGACGCGTGCGGTTCGCTCGCCATCTGCGGAGAAGTCACAGGGACGATTCTCCCCCAGCAGCTATCCCACGCTTACTGGCTGGGACGAAACCCGGGGATGTAGATCACAGCCAGCCACGCCGGGCGGCCTTCACACCAGCCTCGAATCGGCTCGCGGCCTCCAGCCGCTTCATGACGTTGGCAACATGGCGGCGGCAAGTTCGCACCGACATGCCGAGGTGTCGTGCAATTGATTCGTCCTTGTGGCCTTCCGCGAGCCATCGCACCAGCGATGCCTCGAGCGGGCTGGGATGCCCCCTCGCAAAGTCACTGGTGCTCGGGCAAGGGCTCGCGTTGTGCCAGAAGATCTCGAAGAGGCCGAGCAGGAACGACACGACCACCTCTTCGCTGAGCAGCACGGCTCTCTGGGTCGGCTGTCCCTGATCAGCGACGATGAGGGCGACCTGGTGGTCGAGGATCAGCATGGTTGGGGGTAAATCCACAGCGCTACGGACCTGCGCCCCCTGGGAGCTGATTGCTTCAATATACTTCCGGGCGGGAAGGCTCCGAGAGGCAACGGGCTGCATGAGGATCCGCACGGACTCCCCGCTCTAATACGGCCAGGAAATGATGGGCGTCCAACGCCTCCGACGGAAGTTCCTCTCCTGGAAGACATACTGACGCCCTTCCCCGCACCCGTAATACAAGATCATTGATCAGCACACGCGAGTCTGTCACGCGCTCGACGATCCTGACAAGATGAAGGGCAGGTTGCTTCAATTGTGCGCCCGACACGGGTTGCGCTTACTGACGACGCAGAATCTGCTTGGCGTTCGCGTCGCCGAGCAGGCCAGCCCATCGGGTGCCAGCAGGGTGCTAATTCGACGATCGCCGCATGGAGCCACTGGCGTCAGCTCTTGCCGGCGCGGGCTCGTTCGGGTCACCCGAACAGCATCGGCACCAGCATGTCATCGTACGCACATTGAAACCACCAGCAACAAGTCCGTACCGACCCATTGGTTAGAGCTTCCGGCGGGCCAAGAGGTTCGGGGATGGCGGCGCAGCGGTGATCGGCGTGATGCTCCTACGAACTGAGGTCCTGCGATGGGCAGGACGTTGTCCGGAACGGCTCAGCGACGGGAACGTTGTGGCGTGATCGAGACCCCTTGACGTGCAGTGAGGTAGTTTATACGATCGGTTTATGAAAGGCCCGCTAACAATTATTCAGTATGAGGACGCCGTTCTTGATGCCCTTCGAGAGGAACTAGCCGAACACCCTCCAAGATCCCAATCTGGTGCGCTCGTTCAGATTGAACAGGTACGACTTGATAGAGGCCCACACATGGTCGAGGTCCTGTTCAGAGATCCGGCGCGCCCGCAATGCATATTTGGCTGGCGCTTTCCTGCCGCCGAGGAGTTCGTCCCCGATGCAGATCTTAGGGAACTTGCTAAATCTCCACGAGGCTCCCAGCAAGCGCGAATCTGGGCGGACTCTATCATTTGGACAAATTTTATGGAACAAATAGAAGCAGGTGACCTCGGGCTTCCTCCCCGACTGTCACAAAGATCAAATTGAGTGGGCGCTACCCTCCATGGCAGGCGGGTCACCGTCCAGTCCCCCAAGGTGTGCCGGGCAGCCCGAGTGGCATGGCATCAGTCAGGCTTCGGCCGTCCGGATCTGTTGGGGGAAAGCGGAGGAAGAACCTGCCAATCCGGTATTTCGCTGCGCATCATCGATCGCGTCGCGATTGAAGGGCCGTCGTTCTGTCCGGTGTCATCGGCGTCGCCCGACATAAGACCGGCCGAGCATCACCCTTCGGGCGAGGGGAACCACGGGTTCCCGGCCTGGAACAGATACCGGTCGGCGATGTGGTTGAGCACCCGCCGCGCCTGGTGGAACCGGTCGGCCACCTCGGCGACCACCTCGAGTTGCTCGGAGGCCACCGGGACGAGCGAGTAGGCCTGCCGGTACCAGCGATGTCCCAGGTGCTCGAAGAGGGTGAGCGGCGGGGCGGCCGCCAGCTCGTCGTGGACGTCCCTGGATACCCCGGCGGCGCGCAGCAGCCGCGCCGCGTCGAACGGTCGCAGCGCGTACATGCTGACGTAGTCCGGGAAGATCCCGGTGAGGAAGAGCGCGACGTCACCCAGCCGGCGGTACACCCCGGGGCGCTCGACCTCGGGGACCGCGTCGACGAGACCGGTCAGCCGGAGGGGGTCGAGTTCGTTGTAGCGGCGGGACCGCCACCCGTGCGGGGTCTTGGTCCAGTAGCGGCCGCTGGAGACCCGGGCGAAGGAGGCGAGCAGCTCGGCGAGGAACAGCCGCCGCCAGGGCGCGCCCAGGAAGTCGTGCAGCTGGGGCACGTCGAAGACCGGGACCCGCTGCCGTGGACCCGCCCGGTCCGGCAGGTAGCGGATGTCCGTCAGCTCGGCCGCGACGTGGTGCACCAAAACCGCGAACGCGAGAAACGGGGACACCCCGACCAGCGGCCGGTCCTCCTGCCGGCCGAAGAACTCCTCGAACATCTCCTCGCGTTCGAGGAGCCTCGGGACGAGAGCGGGATTTCGACGTAGTCCGTCCGCGTCCGCCGAGACGCCTGCCGCCCGGGAGAGCAGCATCAGGTCCGCGTCGTTCAGATGCTCGGCGTAGCCTCTGCCTACGCGTTCCTCATCCACCTTTTCCACGATATGTCGGCCTCGATCTTGCGGGAACAGGCAAAGCCGAGTGTCGCGTTCTCGTCGCGGAGGACTCACGTGCCGCTGAATTGATCAACAACACGCTGGGAGGCGAGCACTGCCGCGAAACCGTACTCGAGCATCGCTACCTCGTAGTCGTGTACGGCCTGGAGAAGCGGCGTTCCCCCGGCGTGTGCGACGGCCAGCCGCTGGGAAAGCTCAGCCGCGTCGCGCAGCGCCACCGCGGCGCCGCTGCCGGCCGGGACCATGCAGTGGATGGCGTCCCCGACCAGGGTCACCGGACCGGTCTCCCAGTGTTCGATCGGCACCGCCGTGCGCAGCGGCAGCGAGCGGACCGTGCCGGCATCGCTGCGCCGGATCAGCGCGGACAGGTCCGGATGCCAGTCGGATATCAGCTCCAGGACCACATCGACGAGCGCGGCGCCCGCCATATCCGCCAGGCGGTCGGCCCGGGCGCCGTACGCCTCGCGCCGCGCACCGAGGACCCACATCACGTAGTCGCGTGTGTCGGGGAACTTCAGGCCAGGCCGCAGCTCGGCGGCGGCCTCGTTCGGGTCGCGGCGGAACTCGAGGCCGGCCAGCGGCAGGAATCGTCCGTCCGTGCCGACCACCGCGGAAAAGCCGTCCATCGCCGCCGGCGGGGCGAGCCTCCGGACCTCCTCGGTGAGCGGCGTCTTGCCGAAGACGGCCCGCAGACCGACGTCCACGACCGGCGCGTGCGGCAGCAGCTGCCGCCGGATACGCGAACCCGACCCGTCGGCCGCCACTAGCAGGTCGCCGTCCGCGTGACCTCCGTCGGCGAAGAACGCACGGACCGTGCCGTCGGGCAGGTTCTCGTAGCGCGTGAACGCCCGCCGAAGTGAACAGAGCCGTCCAGCTCGGCCAGCAGCACGCGGCGCAGGGTGAGCCGATCGACGGTGAGATGGTGGCCACCCGGGTCCGTCGAGGCATCCTCTGCGGACGCGCCGACCTCGATCCGATGGATCACCTCCAGGTTGCCGTTCAGGATGCTCACGCCAGAGCCCGGTACTCCGGAGGTCGCTACGCACAGCTCGTACAGGTGCGGGGGCAGACAGGCGCGAAGCGCCCGGTCGCCCGACGGGTCGATGTGGATCCGGTAGCCCTGGCCGCGGTCCACCGCCTCGTCGCGCTCGTAGAGCGAGACGAGGAACCCGGCCCGGCGCAGCCCGTGGGCGAGACAGGGGCCGGCAAGCCCTCCTCCGACGATCACCACGTGCGGATCTGATACCGACATAGCACTTCCTCACCTGAAGCCAAGCCCTCGCCTAACGAGATATAACGCGTTCTCGCTGCGCAGTCAAGATATATCGCGTTCGTACACGGCCACGCGGGGAGGCGAGTCGAAGCGGGGACGCGTCGGTGCGGGGTCGTTACGTGCCTTCGCTCCATGCGCCGCCTTGAAGACCCGGCTGAAATGCGCGGCACTGGTAAAGCCCCGCCGCGCCGCGATCGCCGCCACCGAGCGGTACGCAAGCGCCGGGTCGGCCAGATCCTGCCGGCAGGCCTCCAGCCGCCGCTGTCGGATCCAACCAGCCACCGGTGACGCCCTCGGCTAGCACGCCCACTTTCCCGGTAGGCCGCGCACGTGCCGTGGCGGGCGGCGGACCCAGTTCACGATTCCGACGTCTTGTCAGTGGACCTGGCGGTCGACGCCCTCCCAGTACGGCTTGCGCAGCTCGTGCTTGAGCACCTTACCGGCGGGCGACGTCGGCAGCGCGTCGAGAAACTCACAGCTGTGGGGAGCCTTGTACCCGGCGATCGACTTCTTGCAGTGCTCGCGTACCTCCTCGGCGCTGGCCGTACGACCCGGTTTGAGCACGACCACCGCGTGGACTCGCTCGCCCCACTCGGGATCCGGAACGCCGATCACCGCACTCGAGGCGACAGCGGGATGGCTCGCGATGGCGTTTTCCACCTCGGCCGAGTAGACGTTCTCGCCACCGCTGATGACCATGTCCTTCATTCGGTCGACGATGTAGACGTAGCCGTCGTCGTCCATGTAGCCACCATCACCGGTGTGCATCCACCCGCCGCGCAGCGCCTCGGCCGTCTCCTCCGGCCTATTCCAGTAGCCGAGCATCACATGGGCGCCCCGGCAAACTATCTCGCCCACCGTTCCCCGCGGCCAATGCCGCTTAGTTACTAACGGCTGAGCGTGCGTTCGGATCACTTCGGCGTGTCGGCCGATATTTGCAGTATGAAGACGCATCACAAGAGTAATCTTGGAGTATGGAAAATGCGTGGGCGAAGTCCGGCTCTGGTAATT
>WHSR01000110.1 GCA_009379995.1 Streptosporangiales bacterium | reverse complement strand
CCTCAAAGACAAAGCTGTCTCCGCCCTGCGACGCCTGCAGAAACTGCCCGCACTCGTCCGGGCGTTCTTCGGCGACCCGCACCTGCGCTACATCACCGCATAAACACACATCAGTCGACTTACTTTCGATCGCCTTAGTAGTTGTTCGGCGCTCATCTGCGAAGGGGTACCGCCACCAAAATAGATGAACTCGTACGCCGACTCTTGTGCACTCGGAACGTGGTCACGATAGAGGGCAATCTCGCGTTCGATAAGATCGACGTACGAGGCGTTGTCCTCTTTAGACACCTTCGTGTAGAAGCCGCAGAACGAACAATGGAAAGGACAAAAAGGCATATGCACGTAGATGAAGTTTGTTCGCGGCAGGCCGGCCGTGGCTTCATCAAACTCCCGCATTTGCGGATCCATTGCTGGCGGCCAACGGGTGGGCGGCTGCGGGGATGTAACAGGCATCAGCGCCGGAATTGGGTAATCCCAGATCCGGTGCGGCAATGCTGCTGGATACGCCCATGTGGCACGGCTACTTGGTTCATCCCTCACCGATTGACACCTGCCTTACTGTCGATTGTCCACTGCGGCTGATCGAACAGAAGCATCGGGCAACCTCTCAAGCTAAGCCCTGGCTGTGGAGTTGACAAGATGTCTCGCGCGGACCGGTGGTGATCCCGCACGAGTCGGTCACCGATCGCCTTCTGCGCGTGATCACAGGCCTTCTCCGGTACGTGCGCCGGTGAAGATCGCGGCAGTGCACGTACGAGCCGCGATGGCCGTATCATCAGCCATAGGAATGGCGATCGCCGAAGGCATCGCCAGCCCTGGCATCTTGTGCGCGTCGTCGGCAATAGGTAGATGGTGCCGCTTCCGCGCCACGGAATCGACCTGTTCAACCAAATGGTGAGGGTCCCCGGCTCAGCGTCACAAGCGAACCATCGCCGCAGCGAGACAAGCATGACCTCTAGCTCGTGCGTTCGAGGACGTAGTCGCAGAGGGCCTGGAAGGCGTCCTTGGCCGGGGCCTCCGGTAGCGGCTCGAGCTCGCGGCGGGCCCCGTCGACCCAGCGGCGGGCCTCCACCCGGGTGCGGTCCATCGCCGGATGCTCGCGGAGCAGGGCCAGCGCCTCGGCGTGCCGGTCGGGGTCGGTGAGCTCGCCGCGGAGCAGCTCGCGCAGCCGGGCGTCTTTAGGGTCGGCCGAGGCCAGGGCGTGCAGCACCGGAAGGGTTTGCACCCCCTCGCGCAGATCGGTGCCGGGCGTCTTGCCGGACTGATCGGATTCGCCGGCGATGTCCAGCAGGTCGTCGGAGAGCTGGAAAGCCACGCCGATCTGTCACACGCCCAGCTCACCGCACCCACCACCGCGGGATCCGCGTCGGCCAGCATCGCGCCGAACCGACCCGACGTGGCGATCAACGCCGCCGTCTTGTCCGCCACCACCTGCAGGTAGTGCTCGACCGGGTCGACGCCCGGGTTCGGCCCGACGGTCTCCTGGATCTGCCCGTGCACCAGCCGGGAGAAGGTACGGGCCTGGATGCGGACGATCTCCGGGCCGAGGTCGGCGACGATGTCCGACGCGCGCGCGAACAGGTAATCACCCACCAAGATCGCCACCGTATTGCCCCACCGCGAGTTGGCGCTCGCCTCGCCACGCCGCACCAACGCCTCATCCATCATATCGTCGTGATACAGCGTCGCCACATGCGTCAGCTCAACAACCGTCGCCGCCGGCACCACACCAGACGCACCCGGCTCACCGAACTGCGCAGCCAACAAAACCAGCGTCGCCCGGAACCGCTTCCCACCCGCGTCGATGAGATGCCGCGCCACCTCGGTAACGAACGCGTCCTCGCTCTCCACCGCCTCACGCGACCACACCTCGACCGCGCCCAACCCAGACCGCAGCCGCCGAGCCACACGCTCGTCAACGATCGGAATGCCGAGCGACGGCTGACTCACCAGCTACTCCTGCCTTCCCTGTCCCCGTGTGTTTCACGCCTCAGCGGACGAACGACTCAGCCGAAACCGTACGGCTGGATTTTCCGTAACGTGGCGGAGTGGTACAAGCCCAAATGAGATCCCTGAGTCGGTTATCGATCCCTCCGGCCCGCTCGCCCGCCGGCCGCTACGTGTGGGAACAGCAGCATCCTCACTGGTCGGCTGTACTCGCTGGGCGCTCCGCCGAGCGAATGCGAGCCGCTGCCGGCGCCGCTGAACCTGCTCGCCCGGGATTCCCTGCCGGTCGGTCTCGACCTGTCCTCGCTGACCACCGCCGGACGCCTACCTCGGTCCGGACCCCACGCTCGGCGGGGTGCTACCCGGCTAGGCGACGACTTCCCGACTAGGGCTGACGGCGGACGCCCCAGTCGTCGGCGACGCCGGCAGACGATGGCATCCTGGTCGGCACCTTCAGGTCGGCCGCCTTCCGCTGGAGCTCCAGACCGGTCTCGCCGTACTCCGTGATCGTCCCGAGCGCCTGGTTCTCCAGGTCGGTCACGCTGCGCACGAACTTCGCCAGCAGCCTGGCGATTTCCCCGAGGATGCCGAGCCAGTCCGGGGTGGTGCCGGGTATTCCGCCGACGGCCTCCAGGATGTCGGCGGCGCAGTCGCCGATCGACTGGATGGCGGCCCGATAGGTCTCGGTCACGGTCTCCCGTGAGTTCTCCATCAGGTCCGACATCCCGCTCATCAGGTCGTGCGCGTCGTCGAACGCCTTCTCGATGCTGCCCAGGTACGCCATGAAGGAGTCGTAGGCGGGACCCTCCCAATACTCCGCGAGCTTCCCCCTGCAGGCGACGATGGACTCCTTCGCGTCCACGATGGCCCTCTTGGCCGCGGGGTCCCAGGCTTCCGCGCGATCCGTGACGGTCTCGGGATGTCCGAGCCAGTCACGAACCCTGTCGACGATCGCCTCGGCCGCCGGTGCGCTCGTCCTTCTCGCGTACTCGATGATCGTCTGAGCCTCGGCCTCGGGAAACGCCAGTCCATTGGCCATCGGGTCTTATTCCCCTCGTCGTTTGGACGTGTGAGCGGTCACGCCAGGTGCCCGAACCCGCGGTAGTACTCGGCGTCCTTGGCCTCGTACACCTTGGCGACGTGGTTGAGCGAGTCCCCGGCCTGCTGCAGCGTGTTGGCGCCCTCCCGCAGTGCCTCGAGCACCTTGCGGAGCGTCTCGTTGTGGCTCCGCGTCACGTCTTCGATCCGGCCGAGCCTGCCCAAGTCGTCGCCCGCCAGATCCTTGCCGGACAGGGCCCGGTAGGCGGCCTCCCAGGCGTCCGCGGCGTCGTAGAGGGACTTCACGTTCGTTCGCAGCGCCTCGGGCACCACCCGGAAATCTGCCATCTCCCAACCTTCCTTCCGTCGACGGCCGGCTCGCTACCTCGGCCGTGACGACCGCTCGGAGCGGATTCGTTCCACCTTCTGCTCGGCGGCCAGAACGGCCTGCAGAATCCTCTTGCTCACCCGCGAGCTGTCGGCGTAGCGCAGGGTGCTCGGGTCGAGCTGGATGTCGCGCAGCGTGCCGTAGCCGTTGACCACCACAACGCCCAGACCGGCCCCGATGTCCTGTTCGACCTTCATGGACGTGAGCTGCCGAGCGTTCTCCCGTACGCGCTCGGTGTTCCGATGGATCTCGGTGACGAGTTGCTCGATCTCACGCATCGAAGGCACGACTGGTATCTCCGCTGGATCAGCGATCGCCCGGCTCATCGGACTCCGGAAGCATGCTGTCCAGGATCGTCGTGCTGCCGAACTCCTCTTGCCAGCGCAGCCTCGCCACCTCGACGGCCGCCCTGCGCGCGGCGATGACCGCCGCCACGACCGCCGGCCCCACCTTCTCCGGGTGAGCGCTCCGGATGGCCAGGGGCTCGATGTCGAGGTCGAGTAGCCTCCCGTTGCCGTCCACCGCCACGCGGTACAGGCCGTCCTCGGACCGCCAGGCGACGCGTTTCCCCGCGAGCTCACGTTGCAGTTCCTCGATGCGGTCGCTCGTCCGGTCAAGCCTGCTGGCGAGTTCCTCGCCCTGCGCCGCAATGCGTGCGGTGCCGTTGTGGTACATAGATCCCCCAGCGATCTCCCCGCGTTCCGTCAGGAGAGTAACAGGACGCCGGGGTCCTTGGAATCAGCGTCAGGACCGGACGACCGGCTCGCCGGCCAGGTCGATGCCGGCGGCGCGCATCTCCTCCAGCGCACGTTCGGTGGACTCCCTGGCCACCCCCGCGGTCAGGCCCAGCAGCACCTTGGTGGTGAAGCCACCCGCCGCGGCGTCCAGCGCGGTGGCCCGGACACAGTAGTCGGTGGCGATGCCGACCACGTCGACGGCATCGACGCCGCGCTCGTGTAGCCAGTCGGCCAGAGGTGCGCCGCCCTGCTCGGTGCCCTCGAATCCGCTGTAGGCGGGCTCGTATTCTCCCTTGCTGAACACGGCCTCCACCGCCGCGGTGTCCAACTCGGGGTGGAACTCGACCCCGTCCGTACCGACAACGCAGTGCGGCGGCCAGGAGACGGCGAAGTCGGGCGTGTCGGAGAAATGCTCGCCGGGATCGATGTGGTGGTCGCGGGTCGCGACCACGTGCGCGTAGTCGCCGCGGCGGACGCTCGCGTGGTCGGTGATCGCCGCGGCAACCTCGGCCCCGCCGGCGACCGCGAGCGACCCGCCCTCACAGAAGTCGTTCTGCACGTCGACGATGACAAGCGCCTTGGTCGGGTTCGCGTTCACGGCCCACCTCCGTCGGTGTCGAGCAGCCGTCTCCCGCCGACGCTAGGTCGTGATCTTGCAGAAATTCAAATCTGTTCGACTTGTCTTAGGCGGGCTTCCGGCCGACGCCCGCGTAGACGACAGTGTCCTTTGGCTGCTCGACCATGTCGGTGCCCCATACCCGCACGTCGACCAGTCCGGGCTCCACGAGGTCGAACCCGTCGAAGAGGCGGGCGATCGCGGCCCGGGTGCGCGGCACATGCGGGGCCGTCGCGTCGTTGTATATCTCCTTGGCCCGCTCTCCCGCCGGCCGGTTGTCGGTCGAGGTATGGGAGATGGCCACATAGCTGCCGGGCGTCATCGCGTCGCGGAAGCGGGCGAGGATGCTGGCCGGGTCCTCGTCGTCGGTGATGAAGTACAGGACGCCGACGAGAATGAGGCCGAGCGGCTCGTCGAAGTCGATGAGGGCGCGCGTGTCGGGGTGTTGGAGGATCTTCTCGGGGTCGCGGAGGTCGGCCTGGACGACCTCGACCTGCTCGGTGTCCTGCAGCATGGCTCGAGCGTGCACGAGCACGACGGGGTCGTAGTCCACGTAGACCACCCGCGCCTCGGGTGTGACCTGCTGGGCGACCTGATGGACGTTCCACTGGGTGGGCAGGCCGGTACCGAGGTCGATGAACTGACGGATGCCAGCCTCGGCCAGAAACCGGACGGCCCGACCGAGGAACTGCCGGGCCGCCCGCGCCTGCAGGGGTGCGTCCGGTACGAGGGTGTTCACCTTCTCCGCGGCGGCGCGGTCCGCGGCGAAGTTGTCCTTGCCCTCGAGCCAGAAGTCGTACATCCGGGCGACGTTTGGTGTGGTCGGATCGACCCCGGCGGGCGCTGCTCGGTGGTCGCTCACTGATTCCTCCCGGTCGCCACGGCATGACCTGTGGTCAGAATCATAGAGACGCCGGGCCGTTATCGTCCGGTGATGAGGCGAGTTGGGGATGGGTCAGCGCCACGGGCGGGAGCGCGGTGCGATCGAGGTGTAGTTCACCGGCATCGTCGAGGGTCCGCGCAGGTTGATGTGCTCGCGGTACGGGGGCGGGTCGGCGGCCAGGGCCGGTTCGGTCATCCGCTGGCTGAAGCGGGTCAGGGTCAGGCGGGCTTCGAGGCGGGCGAGTGGGGCTCCGAGGCAGTAGTGCGGGCCGGCTGCGAACGCGAGGTGTTGGATGTCGTGGCGGGTCGGGTCGAAGGTGTCCGGCTGCGGGAAGACCTCGGGATCGCGTTGGGCGGCGGCGAGCAGGAAGAACACCTGCGACCCCCGGCTGAGCGGCACCCCGCAGATCTCGGCGTCCTCGGCGAGGACGCGTTGGGTGAGCTGCACCGGTGGGTCGTAGCGGAGGGTTTCCTCGACCGTCGGTTCGGCGAGCCCGGGGTCGTGTCGCAGTACGGCGAGATGCCGCGGGTTGCGGAGCAGGGCCAGCGTGCCGGCCGCGATGAGATTGACCGTGGTCTCGTGCCCGGCGAGCAGCAGCAGCACGACGATGGAGGCCAACTCGTCGCGGGTGAGCCGGTCGCCTTCCTCTTCCACGGCGATCAGCTTGGAGATCAGGTCGTCGCCGGGGTTCCTCCGCCTGCCCGCGATCAGCTCCTGGACGTAACCGTGCAGTTCGATGTCGGCCAGCAGCCAGTCCGGGAGACTCTCGCCGCCCCACGGCACACCGAACCCGTCGACCAGCCGGGTGAGCCGGACCGACCAGTCCCGAAACAACGGCTGATCGGCTACCGGTACGCCGAGGATCTCGCAGATCACCGTGATCGGCAGCGGATAGGCGAGATCGGCGACGACATCCATCTGGCCCCGCTCGGCGGCCCTGTCCGGCAGGCCGTCGAGCAGATCGTCGACCAGGTCGGCGATGCGCGGCTCGAGTTGTGCGACGGTACGGGCCGTGAACGCCTTGGAGACCAGGCGACGCAGCCGGGTGTGGTCGGGCGGATCCGAGGAGACAAACCACGGCTCCAGCACCGACGACGGGGCATCTTGCGGCAGGACGTCCTCGGCCCAGGCGCGCCGGTCGTGCGCCCGGTCGCTGCTCATCCGCGGATCCCGCAGCAACACCTCACAGTCCCGGAATCCCGCGACGACCAGAGCGGAGAAGTCCTCCACCCAGGTCGGGCCCGCCTCCCGGATACGCGCGTACAGTGGGTAAGGATCGGCGCGACTCGCCGGGTCCAGTAACCCGCCGAGGGCTTCGGTGACCGTGTCCGCCTGCGCCGTCGCCATCGCTCATCCCTTCCCTGTCGCCGCGCGGTCGGCAGCGCCGTACGGTCTCCAGTATGCGCCCGGACGAACGATCCGCCAGCCCTTGCTGACCCGCATCCTGGGCGTCCCGGCGAACCGGTCGCGTCGCCGGCCGGGGGTCGGTAGCGTGTCGGCACTCTGGTCGATCGGAGAGGGCGTTTCGGTCAATGCACGGCAACCGGAGAGGGCTTACGGCTGCGGTCGTCACGCTGCTGGCCGGCCTGTCTCTTGCCAGTCCGGTCCGACTCGCCGCCGCCGACTCCTCGGCAACCTGCCGCGAACACCGCGTGCCGGTCTCGGCCCTGCCGGGTGTCGGCGGCACGTACCACATCGCTGGCACCCTGTGCACTCCGGCGAGCGGATCACCGGGCACGATCCAGCTCCTCATCCCTGGCGCGGCATACAACCGCACGTACTGGGATTTCCCGGTCCCCGGCTACTCGTACGCCCGCGCCGCGGCGGCGCGCGGCCAGGCCACCTTCGCCATCGACAGGTTCAACACCGGCGCCAGCTCCCATCTCCCACCGGCGCTCGTCACCGTCGACCTCGACGCGGCGGCCGTGCACAAGGTGATCTCGGCGCTGCGGGACGGGCAGGTGGGCGGCGTACCTTTCTCGAGGGTGGTCACCGTCGGCCACTCGCTGGGTTCGGGGATCGCCGTCCAGGAGGCCGCCACCTACCACGACGTGGACGGGGTGATCCTGACCGGGTTCACCGACTACATCAGCGCCGAGACCCTCGTCGGCCTGTCCACCCTCCAGCTCCTCGCGCCGGCCCCGAACGAGCCGGTCGGCGAGTTGACCACCCCTCCCGGCGAACGGGAACGCTGGTTCTACGTGAAGGAAAACGCCGATCCAGCGGTGATCGCCAAGGACGAGGCCACCAAGGACACGTCCACCGCCTCCGAGATAGCGACGGTCAGCGTCCCGGGGCTGACGCTGCCCACGCACCTGATCACCGCGCCGGTATTCCTCGCCATCGGCGGGAAGGACATCAACTGGGTGTGCGTGGCGAGGCCCTGCGGGGACGCCGCGACGCTGCGCCGAACCGAGGCCCCGCGATTCACCGCCGCGTCCTCGCTGGAGGCCTACGCGCTTCCCGGCGCGGGGCACAACATCAACCTGCACCGCAACCGGAACGAGTTCTTCGACGCCGCGGCGGGGTGGGTGGACCGGCGCGTCGGCTGACCGCCACCCTTATTGCCCGTGATCTTGCAGAAATTCAAACTCTTTGGTTTTGAATTTCTGCAAGATCACGGGCGAGAGAAGGGGACATGACGAAGGGGCCCAGCGGTAGGTCACTCCTCCTCGAATACCGTCGGGATCGCCGGGTCGCCGCGGGAGAGCTGCAGCGCGGTGGGCGGAAGCTCGGTGACGGCGCGTTCGTGCCGCGCCCTGGCTTCGACCAGCGGCTCCCGGCCAACGATCTCGCCGTTGCGCACCAGGGGCCGCAGCACCGAACGGTCGTGGGGACCCAGGGTGGGCGGCGAGGAGAAGATCCGCTCCTCGATGGCGATCCCCTCCGAATCGCGGTGGCGGACCGCCCACTTACGCCCGCCCCGGCTCGGTTTACCCACCGAACGCTTCGCCACCGGACGCAGCGGATGGTCCCCGCCATCGTCCGGGCCGTCGGAGCGGGCCACCAGCTTGTACACCAACGCAGCCGTGGGCGCGCCCGACCCGGTCACCAGCGCGGTACCGACGCCGTACCCGTTGATCGGCGCGACGGCGAGCGCCGCGATCGCGTGCTCGTCGAGATCACCGGTCACCACGATCCGCGTCTTCGTCGCGCCGAGAGAGTCGAGGAGTTCCCGTACCTGCCGCGCCAACACCGGCAGGTCACCGCTGTCGATCCGGACCGCGCCCAGGTCCGGCCCGGCGAGCTCCACCGCCGCCCGCACGGCCCGCTTGACGTCATAGGTGTCGACGAGCAAGGTCGTGCCGACGCCGAGCGAGGCGATCTGGGCCTGGAACGCCCCCCGCTCGCTGTCGTGCAACAAGGTGAACGCGTGCGCGCTGGTGCCCGCGGTCGGCACCTGGTAGCTGCGGCCCGCCTCCAGGTTGGAGGTGGAGGCGAAACCGGCGAGGTAGGACGCGCGCGCCGCGGCCACGGCGGCCTGCTCGTGGGTGCGCCGCGAGCCCATCTCGATGATGGGCCGGTCCCCGGCGGCGGAGACCATCCGGGATGCCGCCGAAGCGATCGCGCAGTCGTGGTTGAGGATCGACAGGGTGAGGGTCTCCAGCAGTACGGCCTCGCCGAACGTGGACTCCACCACCATCAGCGGCGAGCCCGGGAAGTAGCAGTCGCCCTCCGCGTAGCCGTCGATGTTGCCGGAGAACCGGTAGGACTCCAGCCACGCGCAGGTGTTGTCGTCGACGATCCCACGGGAGGACAGGAAGTCCAGCGTCTCCTGATCGAACCGGCAGCTCTCCAGGGCGTCGAGGAAACGGCCGGTACCGGCGACGACCCCGTACCGCCGTCCCGCCGGCAGGTGCCGGGCGAACACCTCGAACACCGCCCGGCGCCCGACCGTTCCGCTACGCAGCGCCGCCTGCAGCATGGTGAGTTCGTACTGATCGGTGAGCAGCGCGGTGCCGGTACGTCCCATGTAGCCGAAAGGTATCGCAGGCATCGTTCCGCGGCCCTCTCCGGCTGGACGAAGACCACCCCGAGTGGTGCACCATGAGGATTGGATAGGCGTAACCCACGAGCGAGCGAGGAGGCGAGCGCCGCGGTGAGCGTCTCTCCCGTCGAGGCCCCGGTCGAGGCCCCGGTCGAGGCCGAGCGGCCCGAGTCCGACGAGGACGTTCGGCCTGGCCGGCCCTGGGTGACGATCGTCTGGAACGACCCGGTGAACCTGATGTCGTACGTGACCTGGGTCTTTCAGCGGTTGTTCGGCTATACGCGGCCCAAGGCCGAGAAGCTGATGCTCGACGTCCACTACAGGGGCAAGGCAGTCGTGTCCGCCGGTAGCCGCGAAGAGATGGAGCGCGACGTCGAGCGGCTGCACTCCTACGGCCTGTGGGCGACGTTGCAGCAGGACACATAGCGCTATGACACGAGGATTCAAGCGAACCCGCGACGGGCGTGTCTCCGTCCGGCTGTCCACCGACGAGGTGGGCCTGCTGCGCGAACTCGTGGAGCAGGTGCTGGACATGGTCGACGGCGACGAGTCGGGTGAACCCTCGGGCACGGGGGAGCGCGGCGAGAGGGATCCCGGCGGGGACGATCTGGCGGCGATGCTCGGCATCCGGGAAGCGGCCCGTCCCCCCGACGATCCGGTACTCGCCCGGCTGTTTCCGGACGGCTACCGCGGGGACGAGGCGTCCGCCGCCGAGTTTCGCCGCTACACCGAGGAGGGCCTGCGCGAGTCCAAGCGGACGGCGGCCGGGGAGATCCTCGCCGCGACGGCGCGCGGGGAGGGGGGCACGTTCGTCCTGGAACCGGAGGAGGCGGACAGCTGGCTTCGGGCGATCAACGACATACGGCTCGCGCTCGGCACCCGACTCGACGTATCCGAGGACGCGCACGAGGAGCTGAGCCGGATGGACCCGTCCGACTCGCGCTATCCCGGGTACGTGGCATACGACTGGCTGAGCTTCCTGCAGGAGACCTTGGTCCGCGCGCTGTGGTAAGACCACCCCGAGTGGCCGTTGGGGACGGATTCCCACGCGATCTCCGAGTCCGGGATACCCTTCGGCCATGCTGACGATCGACCGCGCCACCTACGACTCCATCGTCGCCCACGCCCGCAGGGACCACCCCGACGAGGCGTGCGGAGTCGTTGCGGGCCCGGCCGGATCGGACCGTCCGCTGCGGTTCGTCCCGATGACCAACGCGGAGCGTTCCCCGACCTTCTACCGCTTCGACTCCATGGAGCAGTTCAAGGTCTGGAAGGAGATGGACGACCGGGACGAGGAGCCGGTCGTCATCTACCACTCGCACACCGCGACGGAGGCCTACCCGTCCCGTACGGACGTGTCGCTAGCCTCCGAGCCGAACGCCCACTACGTGCTCGTGTCCACCCGGGCCCCCGATACCGTCGAGTTCCGGTCCTATCGCATCGTGGACGAGGTGGTGACGGAGGAGGAGGTACGGCTCGTCAGCCAGGAGGAATGATCATGCATTCCGCTCCGTTGGCATTCCAGTGAACGTCCCTAGCCACTCTGATGTGGAGTCATCCCCATGGCCATCGAGGTTCGCATCCCGACGATCCTGCGCAGCCACACCGGTGGCGCCAAGTCCGTCGAGGCCACGGGCGCTACGCTCGACGAGCTCATCATCGACCTGGACAAGCGTCACCCGGGTCTTCGGGACCGCTTGGTCGACGACTCGGGGCTGCGGCGGTTCGTGAACGTCTACCTGAACGACGAGGACGTACGCTTTCTCGGCGGTCTGGCGACCCCGGTCTCGGACGGCGACGTGCTGACCGTGCTGCCGGCCGTCGCGGGCGGAGCGTCCTGAGCCCGGGAGGCGGCGGCCCATGCGCTTCGATTCGTTGCTCTACTCACTCGGCCACACGCCGCTGGTCGGGCTGCCGCACCTGTCGCCGTCCGCGCCGGACGCCCCGCCGGACCGGCAGGCGCGGCTGTGGGCGAAGCTGGAGGACCGCAACCCGACCGGGTCGGTAAAGGACCGGGCCGCGTTCTACATGATCGAGTCCGCCGAGAAGGAGGGCCTGCTCTCACCCGGCTGCACGATCCTCGAGCCCACCTCGGGTAACACCGGCATCTCCCTGGCCATGGTCGCCAAGCTGCGCGGCTATCAGCTCATCTGCGTGATGCCGGAGAACACCTCGGCGGAGCGACGCCAGCTGCTGGAGATGTGGGGCGCGAGGATCATCTTCTCGCCGGCCGCGGGCGGCTCCAACGAGGCGGTCCGGGTGGCCAAGGAGCTCGCCGCCGAGCACCCCGACTGGGTGATGCTCTACCAGTACGGCAACGAGGCCAACGCGCGCGCCCACTACGAGACCACCGGCCCGGAGATCCTCGAGGACCTGCCGACGATCACCCACTTCGTCGCCGGTCTGGGTACCACGGGCACGCTCATGGGGGTCGGGCGCTACCTGCGGGAGCGGGTGCCCGGCGTGCAGATCGTCGCGGCCGAGCCGCGGTACGGGGAGCTGGTGTACGGGCTGCGGAACGTCGACGAGGGGTTCGTCCCCGAGCTGTACGACGAGTCGGTGCTCACCGCCCGTTACTCGGTGGGCTCACAGGACGCGCTGCGCCGTACCCGAGAGCTGCTCGAACGCGAGGGCATCTTCGCCGGCATCTCGACCGGCTGTGCGCTGCACGCCGCCCTCGGCGCCGCGGCCAAGGCCGTCAAGGCGGGGCAGCGGGCCGACATCGCCTTCGTGGTCGCCGACGGTGGATGGAAGTATCTGTCCACCGGCGCGTACGACGGCACGCTGGAGGAGGCCGAGCGGGCCATCGAGGGCCAGCTCTGGGCGTGAGGCCTGCTTTCCTGACCACGCGGCCTGCCGGGGTTGAGGGTCTATTGAGCCCGCTGGGCCTGCTTGATCACCTCGACGAGCTCGGCGGCGCCGTCGACTCCCTCGGCGTCGAGATCCACCGCCTCGGCGGCGAGGTCCTCCAGGGCGATGTCGCGCTCGGTGATCGGGGACGCGCCCTTGAGCAGCTGCGCCAGGTCCGCGACGGTTGCGGCCAACCGGAATGACCCGTCGGGCTCGCCCTCGGCAGCGGTGATCGGGGTCGCCGACTTCTCCGCGCGGCCGGAGTCGACGGAATCCCAACGCAGGTGCACAGTGCCGATCTCGGTGTACGGCTCGACCACGGCCTCGGGGTTCAGCCGCACCTCGTACAACGCGGTCACGTCGTGTCCCGCGCCGATCTCGCCGGCGTCGAGATTCTTCTCGGTGAAGTCGTCGTCGGCGACGGCGCGGTTGTCGTAACCAATCAGTCGGTAGGCGTCGACCAGCTCGGGATCGAACCGGACCTGGGTGCGGGCGTCGCGGGCCACAACTGTCAGCGTGCCCGTGAGGTCCTCCACGAACAGCTGCTCCGCTTCGTCGAACGTGTCGACATAGGCGTAGAAGCCGTCGCCCTGGTCGGCCAGTTGTTCCATCAGATCGTCGTTGTAGTTGCCCATGCCGTAGCCGACGGTCACCAGATGCACGCCGTCGTCGCCGGCCCTCTGTATCATCTTGGCCAGCGAATCGGGGCCGGTCGTACCGACATTGGCTACCCCGTCGGGGGCCAACACGACGGCGTTGATCGCGTCCTCGCGGTATGCCTCGCGTGCCTGGTCGTACGCCAGCCTCAACCCGGCCTCCATGTTGGTGCTGCCGCCGGGCTCGAGTCCGTCGATCGCGTCGAGGATGGTCTTGGTCTCCTTGACCGGCGTCGGTCCGAGCAACGCCCGGGCGTTGTCCTCGTACGTGACGATCGCGATCGTGTCGTCCGGGCTCAGGTGCTTCGCCAGCAGGGCAAGCGATGACTTCACCAGGCCGAGTCGTTCGCGGATGTCCATCGAGCCGGACGTGTCCACGACAAGAGTGAGAGCGACCGGCGGACGTTCGTCCTCGGTGACCTCGCGGGCCTTCACGCCGACCCGAATCAGCCGGGTCTCGGATGCGGAGGGAGCGACACCGCCGTCGACGTACACACCGAGGTCGGACTCGGTGGGCGCGGCATAGCCGTAGTCGAATGCGTTGACCCACTCCTCGGGGCGAATCGAGGCGGCCGGAGGTTGACGTCCGAGGCTGAGCAGCTCGCGCCCGACCGAGTAGGAGCCGGTGTCCACGTCGAGCGCGAACGTCGAAAGGGGATCGCGGCGGGCCTCGACGAAGTCGCTGGTCCCGGCGTCGATGAACGTGTTGTCCTCGAGGACGCCCGGCACGTGTCTGCCGCCGCCGCCTTCAGCCGTCGCCGCCTCCGGGGCGGTGCCGTACGCGACCGAGTCTTCGTCTTCGCTCGACTTGTACTCTTCGTAGTACGAGCGCGCATCGATGCCGGCCCGGTTGTCGGCGACATCGTCGGAGCCCGAGCACGCCGAGAGGCCAGCGGCAGCGGCCAGGCCGAGAGCGGCGAGGACGAGAATCTGACGGTTGCTTCGGCTGCTTCGCATGCCGCTGAGACGCGCCGGAGCCCCGACCGGTTCCAAACCCTCACGACAGAACCGTTCCTGTGGGGTCCTGCGCGGTGAAAGCCGGCTCACCAGACCGTGGAGCTGGTCCCGCTCGTCCGGGGCCAGCGGCGCGAGGAGCTTCTCCTCGGCCTTCGCCAGCCGTGCCGCGGCGTCCGCGTACGCGGCCGCGCCGTTCTCGGTCACCCTGACCACCTGCTTGCGGCGGTCGGCGGGGCTGCGCTCGCGCGCGACTCGTGGCGAGCCGAAAATATCTTCCTCGTGCCGGACCCGCAGTGACGGGCGCCTGCGTCAATGCCGAAGCCATGTGGCTACAATGATTGGTGGAGGTGGCGTCATGGTCGAGGTGGGGGTACGGGAACTGCGCGACCACCTGAGCCGCTGGCTGGAGCGGGTGCGGGCCGGCGAGGAGGTGGTGGTCACCGACCGGGGGCACGCGGTGGCACGTATTACCCCGACCGGGCGGTCCCGTCTGGACGAACTCATCGCTAAAGGGATTGTCACGCCGGCACGGCGACGCAAGGACGAGTCGCTCCCGGTGCCCGTTCAGGCGGAGGGCACGGTCAGCGACCTCGTGGCCGAGCAACGACGTTGATCGCCTACTTCGACACCTCTGCCTTCCTCAAGCTCGTCCTCGAGGAGTCCGGCTCGGACCGGGCACGTTACCTCTGGCGGTCGTGCCAGGAGGCCGTTTCTTCCGTGCTGCTCTATGCGGAATCTCGGGCCGGCCTCGCCATGGCGCACCGGCTCGGCCGGCTGAGCGAATTTGGCCGAGCGCGTGAGGCGGTCGAAAGCCTCTACGCTGCCACCCACACCGTGACGGCCGACGACCACCTCATACGTCGAGCCGGACAGTTGGCGGAACACCTAGCGCTGCGAGGTTACGACGCGGTGCATATGGCGAGCGCAGAACTCCTGCGCGGGCCCGATCTCGTCTTCGTCTCGGCCGACAACAGGCAGGCCGAGGCGGCCGGGGTGCTTGGCCTGGCTATCGCCTCGGTCAGCTAGTTCGTTTCATTACTCCGGAGTCGGCCACCGACCCGTACCCGAACGCTTTGCGCGGCGGCGGTACGCAAGCACCCGCCGCGGCACGGGTGAGCCTCGGCAACCCCCGGCCGGGCAGCAGATGGTCCCCGCCGATAACCCGGTGCGGCAGGATCGCCCAGCCGCCTTGGTCGCGGATCAGCGTGCCGCGTACCTGGCAGTTGCGGAACCAGGTGAAGTCGGCATCGTGGTCGTGGGCGGTCAGACAGGCGGGGCCCGCCCGCAGCGGGACGCCGGCCGGATCGCACCCGATGCGGATGCGGCGCGCCGCGGGATCGGTCGCGATCGGCACCCGTATCGCGAACGGGTAGCCGTCGTGTGCCTGTACAGATACCACCGCCGTGGGGTAGGTCTGCCCCAGCCGGTCAAGGCGAACATCCCAGACCGGGTCATGCCAGACCGGGTCGCCCCCGGCGAGCGGGTCCTCCTCGGCACCCACGGCCGCACCGTCCTGTGCCAGCGCGGTCGGCCGCAGGTCCAATCGTTGCGGCTGCCGTGTCGGGCCGTCGGCAGACCAGACGTACAGGCGTTCTATCCGTATCCAGATGGAGACGCGGGCGAAGTACCAGCCGAGCAGCCGCCGAACCGGTCGGGGCGGCAGCAGCAGGCGCCGTCGCGGCAGCTTCTCGGTGAAGGCCCGAATCGTTCGCTCGAAGTTGGCCGTCGGGTCCCGATCGTCGACGGTCGCCGTTCCCTGGACAAGCACTTGCGGGGGATCGGTGAGCCCGCTGCCGGTTGGGTCCGAGAACAGCAGGGCCACCCTCGGGTTCCGCCGCGCGTCCTCGGCCTTCTTTGGCGACCCGAGCCCGACGCCAACCTCGATATGCCGGTCGCTCCGCGAGTAGTAGGGAATGAGCGGCCAGATGCTCGGCCGGCCACGCGGATCGAGCACCGTGTACTCGGTCGTGACGAACCGGGCGAAGACCTCCGCGAATTCCCCGGGCAACGAGAGGCGTGTCGTGGTCATCGGCCACCTTCCTATACGGCGTATAAGGAGTACCGTAGCCTGTACGCCGTATAGTTAGCTACCGATGGCCCGTACGATTCAGCAGGAGGTACCCGGAAGGTCGCCGCTGACGGCGGCGGCGGTGCTCGGCCGGGCGGTGGAGCTCGCCGACGCCGAGGGCTTGGACGCGGTCACCATCCGCCGGCTCGGCAAAGAGCTTGGTGTGACCCCGATGGCTCTGTACTGGCACTTCCGCGGCAAGGACGCTCTCCTGGACGCCCTGGTCGACCGAGCCGTCGCGGACGTCGACCTGGCCGTCGATCTGGCCGTTCCCTGGCAGCAGCAGTTCGGCTCGCTGATGCGTTCGATTGTCGGGATGCTGCGGGCCCATCCCTGGATCACGGCGCTCCTGTCGAGGGGCGGTCTCCCGTCGGAGGGCCATCTCGGTGTGCTCGAGGTGATGCTCGACGTCCTGCGACGCGCCGGCTTCACCCCAGAGCAGGCGACCACCGTGGCGCGGCACGCCTTGAGCACCGCGGCCGCCTTGGTGGGCGGAGAACCGGGGTACGCGCCGCGGCTGAGCCCGGAGGAACTGGCAGACAGGCAGCACCGTTTCCGTGGCCTGCTGGAGAAGCTGCCCGGTGACCGGTACCCGCGGATCATCGAGGCCGCGGTGCCGCTGAGCACCTGCGACGATCCGGATGGCTACTACGCATTCGGCCTGGACCTGCTCTTGGCCGGCATCGAGGCGATGGCGCCCCGGGCGCGCTAGCCTCGGTGACCGTGTCTGACGCGCCGATCGGAATCTTCGACAGCGGGGTGGGCGGGCTGACGGTCGCCCGCGCCGTCCTCGACCAGCTTCCCCACGAACCGGTCCTGTACGTCGGCGACACCGCCCGGGGACCGTACGGCCCCCGACGCATCGCCGAGGTCCGTGCCTTCGCCCTCGAGCTCATGGACCATCTGGTGGGCAAGGGCGTGAAGATGCTGGTCATCGCGTGCAACAGCGCCAGCTCGGCGGTGTTGCGGGACGCGCGGGAGCGCTACGACGTGCCGGTGGTCGAGGTGATCCATCCGGCGACCCGGCGCGCGGTTCGGGCCACCCGTAACGGCCGGGTGGGCGTGATCGGCACCCGGGCGACGATCGCCAGCATGGCCTACGACGACGCCTTCGCCGCCGCCCCGCACATCGAGCTGACCAGCGTCGCCTGCCCGAGGTTCGTGGAGTTCGTCGAGCGTGGCGTCACCTTGGGCGAGGAGCTGCTCGCCGTCGCCCGTAGCTACCTGCTGCCGATCATCGACGCCGGCTGCGACACCCTCGTCCTGGGCTGCACCCACTATCCGCTGCTCACCGGCGTGATCTCGTACGTGGTCGGGGACGGCGTCACGCTCGTCTCCAGCGCCGAGGAGACGGCCAAGGACGTCTACCGCGTACTTCGGGAGCGTGAGCTGGCCCGCGACGAGTCGCTACCGCTCCCGGCGCACCGGTTCTGCGCGACCGGCGATGCGGCTCCGTTCGCCGACCTCGGCCAGCGCTTCCTCGGCCCCGAGGTGGGCGCCGTCGAGACCGCAGGCTTGGGCGCGCTCGCCCCGACGCGGTAGGGATGAGACATGAGGCTCACGATCGTCGGATGCTCCGGCAGCTTTCCCGGGCCGGCCAGCCCCGCATCCTGCTACCTGGTCGAGGCCGAGGGGTTCCGGATGCTGCTCGACCTGGGCAACGGGGCGCTCGGCGCGCTGCAGCGGCATATCGGGCTATTTCACGTCGACGCGATCTGCCTCAGCCACCTGCATGCCGATCACTGCCTTGACCTCTGCTCTTACTGGGTCGCCCGCAGGTACGCACCGGACGGGCCGAAGCCGCCGTTGCCGGTCTACGGGCCGGCGGACACCGCCGACCGGATGGCCCGTGCCTACGATTTGCCGCCGCAACCGGGCATGCGGGACGCCTTCGACTTCCGCACGCTCGTACCCGGCACGCGGGAGATCGGGCCGTTCCTGGTCAGCGTCGACCACGTCAACCACCCGGTGGAGACGTTCGGGTTCCGGATCGAGCACGGCGGGCGGACGCTCGTGTACTCCGGCGACACCGGTGAGTCCGAGGCGCTCGTCCGGCTGGCGCACGGGGCCGACCTGTTGCTGTGCGAGGCGTCCTTCCTGGACCAGGCGAATCTCCCCACCGACCTGCACCTGACCGGGCGGCAGGCCGGGGAGCACGCCGCACGCGCCGAGGCCCGTCGCGTGCTGCTCACCCACCTGGTGCCGTGGAACGACCCGGACAGCACCCTGGAGGAGGCGGCCGGGGCGTATCCGGGGCGCATCGCGGTGGCCGAGGCGGATACCACCCACGATCTTCGCTAGAGTCGCGGCATGGCACGCCCCGATGGACGCGCACCCGATCAACTTCGTCCCGTCACGTTTTCCCGTGGCTGGCTCGACCACGCCGAGGGATCGGTGCTGGTGGAGTTCGGCGGTACCCGCGTGCTGTGCGCCGCGAGCGTCCAGGACGGAGTGCCGCGCTGGCGCCACGGAAGCGGCCTCGGCTGGGTGACCGCCGAGTACGCCATGCTGCCCAGGGCGACCACTACCCGCGGCGACCGGGAGTCGGTACGGGGACGGCTCGGCGGCCGTACCCAGGAGATCTCCCGGCTCGTCGGCCGCAGCCTGCGGGCCTGCGTGGACTACAAGGCCCTGGGCGAGCACACGATCGTGCTGGACTGCGACGTACTCCAGGCCGACGGCGGGACCCGGACCGTGGCGGTCACCGGGGCCTACATCGCCCTCGCCGACGCCGTCGGCTGGATGCGCGACCGCGCCAAGATACGCAAGGACCCGCTGGTCGCGTCGGTCTCCGCGGTGAGCGTGGGCATCGTCGAATCGGAGCCGCGGCTCGATCTCGACTACGCCGAGGACGTCGCCGCGCAGACCGACATGAACGTGGTCATCGCCGGCGACGGCCGCTTCGTCGAGGTCCAGGGCACGGCGGAGGGCGAGCCGTTCGACCGCAAGCTTCTCGACGAGCTCCTCGACCTCGCGGTGGCCGGATGTGCCGAGCTGGCCCGGCTGCAGCGGGAGGCGCTCGGTCGATGACCGGCGGTCCCGCCGGCGCGCCGCGGGTGGTGCTCGCCACGCGCAACCAGCACAAGCTCGCGGAGCTTCGCCGGATCCTGGACGACGCCGCCGTCGCCGTCGCCCTGCTGGGCATCGACGGGTTTCCGGAGATACCCGAGGTACCCGAGACCGGTGCGACGTTCGCCGAGAACGCCCTGCTCAAGGCGCGTACGGTGGCGAAGGTGACCGGGCTGCCCGCGGTGGCCGACGACTCCGGACTGTGCGTGGACGCGCTGGGCGGGATGCCCGGGGTGTTCTCGGCCCGCTGGGCCGGACGGCATGGCGACGACGAGGCCAACCTCGTCCTGGTCCTCGGTCAGCTCGCCGACGTGCCGCCGGAGCGGCGCGGCGCGCACTTCGCCTGCGCGGCCGCGCTCGTCCTGCCCGACGGGCGGGAACGGGTGGTCGAGGGCCGGATCGACGGCCGGGTGATCGAGGAGCCGCGCGGCACCGGCGGGTTCGGGTACGACCCGATCTTCGTTCCGGACGGCGACACCAGGACCACTGCGGAGATGACGCCGGATGAAAAGGACGCGATCAGCCACCGGGGCCGAGCGTTTCGCGCCCTCGCCCCGCTGATCGCCGAACTGGTTCGGCCGTAGACCCGCGGACTGCCCCGGCGGGGCTTCGTGGGGCTTTCTTACGGTCTTCTTACGTGGCCGTCGCCGAGATCTGCCTGGGTGAGAGCGGGGTTACGCTTACCGCAAATGCCAGCTTGGTGGACAGGTTCAGTTGACTCCCCAGAGAAGCGATCCATCCCACGGCGCATGGGCCGGGGCGCTCGCTGGGCTCCTCGCCCTTGCGACCGCGCTGGGCATCGGCGAGCTCGTCGCGGCCCTGGTGCGGCCGGGTGCGTCGCCGGTCGTGGCGGTTGGCGAGACCGTCATCGACCTCGCCCCGGCGACGGTCAAGGAGTTCGCGATCCGCGTCTTCGGGGTCTACGACAAGCCGGTCCTCGTGGCCGGGATCCTCGTCGTTGTGGGTCTGCTCGCGGCCGGCCTCGGCGTACGCGCCCGACGTAGTACGGCCCAGGCGGTGGCCGGGGTCGTCGGGCTCGGGCTGGTCGGCGCCGTCGCCGCGGCTAGCCGCCCGGACGGAGGCCCGATCGACGCGCTGCCCGCGCTCGCCGGGGCCGCGGCCGGGACCGCCGCGCTGCTCCTGCTGGTCCGGCCCCTAGCCCACGGGAGGGTAGCGGGCGGTGAGGTCGACGCACGGGCGGATGCCACCGTCGCCGGTATCGACCGGCGCGAGTTCGTTCGTACGTTGGCCCTGCGCGGCGCCGGGGCCGTGGCCGTCGCCGCCGTGGCCGGCGGGGCGGGCAGGGCGCTGGTGCGGCCCCGGCAGAACGTGACCTCCTCCCGAACGAGCCTCGCGCTGCCGGCTCCGGCAAGCCCGGCCCCGCCGATCCCGGCAGGGGCGGACCTTGACGTACCCGGGCTCGGCCGGTTCGTCACGACGAACGCCGATTTCTACCGCGTGGACACCTCGCTGCTGCTGCCCCAGGTCCCGGCCGACAAATGGACGCTTCGGGTACACGGGATGGTCTCCCGGGAGATCCGGCTGACCTACGAGGAGCTGCTGCGCCGCCCGATGGTGGAGCGCGACATCACCCTTGCCTGCGTCTCCAACGAGGTCGGCGGCCCGTACGTCGGCAACGCCCGATGGCTCGGCATCCGGCTCGCCGACCTGCTACGGGAGGCCGGCGTCGATCCTCGCGCCGACCAGATCCTGTCGCGGTCGGCCGACGGGTGGACGTGCGGCACCCCGACCGAGGTGGTCATGGACGGGCGGGACGCGCTGCTCGCTGTCGCGATGAACGGTGACCCGCTGCCGGTCGCGCACGGGTTCCCGGCGCGCATGGTCGTGCCCGGGCTGTACGGGTACGTGTCGGCGACCAAGTGGGTGGTCGACCTCGAGCTCACCCGATTCGACCGTGTCGCGGCGTACTGGGCGCAGCGGGGCTGGGCGGAGCAGGCGCCGATCAAGACGATGTCCCGCATCGACACCCCGCGTCCGGGCGCGCGGCCCTCCGCCGGCCGGGTGGCCGTGGCTGGGGTCGCCTGGGCCCAGCACCGCGGCATCGAGCGGGTGGAGGTACGGGTCGACGGCGGGCCGTGGCGAAGGGCGCGGCTCGCCGCCGTGCCCAGCCTCGACACCTGGCGACAGTGGGTGTACGTCTGGGACGCGACTCCCGGCTCCCATCGCCTGGAGGCACGGGCGACCGACGGCACCGGACGTACCCAGACCGGCGTACAGCGTCCCCCCGTACCGGACGGTGCCACCGGCTGGCACTCCGTGGACGTCGACGTCGATTGACCCCCACCAAGGGGAGCCCGCTCCGGGATCGGTCCCTGAGCGCGCCGATTACGTTGACGCTCGCGCGTTATCCGCGACGTTCTACCGGTGAGGGTGTGATGACCGGCTGGACCATCTTCTCGCCGGATGCATCACCACGTACGGCGCCTGGCGCGACGAGCAACGAGCGTGGCCGCTCTACGCCCGGCTGCAGGGCTATCCGCCGCGGATCTACAACCCCGCCCTGGTGCCGGGGTTCCGCAGCTGATGTAGTGGGATAGTCCGCGAGTTCGCGGGTTGACGTGCGGGAACGTGCCGTTGGCTGTTGTGACGGCGTGTATCTAGGGGTTGGGGTTCGCTTTGGTCAGTGGCTCGCTGGGCTGAGCTGG
>WHSR01000066.1 GCA_009379995.1 Streptosporangiales bacterium | reverse complement strand
GCCAGCCGGCGGGTGGCAACCGCACCGGCGGGCCAGCACAGCCGGTCCCGCCAAAGGCCCGGCCGGCCGGACACCACCGGACAGCAGCCCCACCTGCTATCGCCCCGGGAACCGGCCCAATTCAGCAGGCTCCTAGAGCCAGACCTCGTCGGCGACCTCGACAACCAGGGCGAGCTTGCGCTTCTGGTCCTCCTCGGTGAGCGGATTGCCGGCGGCGGTGCTGGCGAATCCGCATTGCGGTGACAGGCCGAGGCGCTCGACGGGCATGTGACGCGACGCGGCGTCGATGCGGTCGAGGATCTCGCCGCGGGACTCCAGTTGTGGGGTTTTCGAGCTGACCAGCCCGAGGAGAACGCCGACGTCGGAGGGCACGTGGCGCAGCGGGGCGAAGTCGCCCGCCCGCGGCGAGTCGAATTCGAGGAAGAACACGTCGACGCCGGAGCCGCCGAAGAGCCGCTGGGCGACGGCCTCGTAACCGCCGGCCGCCATCCACCTCCCCTTGTAGTTGCCCCGGCACAGGTGTATCGCGGCGGTGGTGTCGGCCGGGCGGTCCCGTAGCGCTTGGTGGATGGCCTCCACGTAGAGGCCGACCAGCTCACCTGGATCCTCGCCGCGCGCGGTGACCGCCTCCTGGACGTCGGGGTCGCAGAGCATGGCCAGGGCGACCTCGTCCAACTGCAGGTAGGTCGCGCCGAGAGCGGTCAGTTCGGCGATCTCCTCGCGGTAGACGGCGGCCACCTCGGTGAGGAATTCCGCAGCCGAGGCGTACGGCGTGCCGGCGATGCCGGCGGGCCCGCGCCAGAAGTGCATGGTGGACGGCGACGGCATGGTGATCTTCGGGGTGCGTGGGGTGGCATCGCGGAGGAAGCGGAACTCCGCACCGGAGATCGGCCGGGTGCGTCTTATCTCCCCGGTCCCGCTCGGTGCCGTGAAGGCCATCCGCCGTCCGGAGGCATCGGAGAACTCGAACAGGGCCGGCGCGACCTCGAGGCCGTCCACGGCGTCGACGAAATGCGCCCAGTACGACGATCGGCGGAACTCCCCGTCGGTCACCGCGTGCAGGCCGACGGCCTCCTGCATCGCCACCGCGGAACGGATCGCCTCGTCCTGGATGCGCGCGAACTCCGCCTCGCCGACGAGACCCTCGCGGTGTTGCCGGAACGCCTCCCGCAGCCGCGCCGGGCGAAGCAGGCTGCCCACGTGGTCGGCCCGGAACAGCGGCCGTGCTGGCATTCTCATACCTCCGCGAGAGCGGCGTCGAAGAGGGCCTGGGCGGGTGGGTCGTAGCGGCGGTAGAGGCGGCGGAACGTCTCGTTGGCGTCGAGTCCGGGCCATCCCTCGGGCAGCAGCTCGCACGGCAGCCGGGGGTCGTCCCTGATGACCAGCCGCCACTCGGTCAGCAGCCGGGTCACCCGCACCAGATCGTCGGCGAGGCCGTCGGCGTAGCCGCCGTTCCACCGTCGCGCGAACGCGGTGTACCCCTCCACGAGCGCCTCGACGTCCCAGGCGCTGTGGATCACCTCGTCCAGGTCCGTCGGGTCGATCGCGGCGCCGACGAAGGCGCGGGCGTGCCGATCGAGTCCGAGCTCGGCCAGCAGCCCGCGCACCGCCACCGGCCCCGGTGCCAACCAGACACCGTCGCGGAGCCGGCCGAAGCCCCTCCAGGCCAGTCGAACCCGAAGCTGGTGACGTTTCGCCCGGCGAGCCTCAGGTATGGAGAAGCTCAGCAGGGTCCAGGTGGCGTCCCAGTCGGTGCGGCACGGTTCGAAGTCGACGATGCGTGGCGTGCCGTCCTCGATCAGGCGACGGGAGCCGGCGGTCAGCGAATAGACCGCGCGGCGGCCCTCCCGCCTGCGCTGGAGCAGGCCGCGGTCGACCATTCGGTTGCACGTGGCGCGGGCGGCGTACTCGGCCACGCCGAGGCGCCCCAAGATGTCGATCAGCGTCTCGGTGGGAACCTCGACACTCGGCCGGATCATGAAAAACGCGCCCATCGCGGTGAGCAGAAGATCCGCCGGTCTCGCCCCCTGGGCGGTCTCCTCCGGCATCGCGAGGTCTTCCCCCATGCCACGAAGTTAGATACTCTCCTGCCGACCGTCAAATTGGCGTCTCAAGTAGGCGCGGGGGGCGCGACCTCGAGGGAGGTCAGCCGTGGACTCGACGCGAGGGCGCTGGCTCGAAACCGTAGAGCGGCACCGCGACGCACCCACCGAGCCGGACGACGAGGTCGCGTGGAGCCGCCGGCTTGACATGGCCTCGCGGGACGAGCTGCGTGCGATCCAGGACGAGAAGCTGCGGGCCGCCGTCACGTACGCGTACCGGACCATTCCCTTCTACCGGCGCAAGTTCGATCGGATAGGGCTGCGTCCCGGTGATGTCCGCTCGGTGGAGGACCTCGAGCTGATCCCGCCCACCACCAAGCAGGAGATGGCCGAGCACCTGGGTGAGCACGCGCCGTGGGGCAGTTACACGGCCGTCGACGACGAGGTGTGGCGGTCGCGCGGCTGGCAGACGTTCATGACCTCCGGCACGACCGGGACGCCGCGGGCGTTCCGCTACACGGCCTTCGATCGTGAGATGTGGGCGTGGACCAACGCGCGTGCCATGTACGCGATGGGCTTCCGTTCCGGGCGGGACGTGGCGATGCTCGCCTTCGGGTACGGCCCGCACGTGTGGCTGTGGGGCGTGCATTACGCGCTGAACCGGATGGGCATCCCGATCCTGACCGCGGGCGGGCTCGACACCAGCCTGCGTGCCCGCCTGGTGGACACGACGCATCCGACGATCCTCGCCTGTACCCCGTCCTATGCCCTGCACCTGGCGCACGTGATGGCCGAGATGGGGCTGGACCCGGCCGGCTCCTCCGTCCGGTATCTGTTCTGCGCCGGCGAGCCCGGCTTCTCGATACCGGCGACCCGGGCCCGTATCGAGAGCATCTGGGGGGCCGAGCTGCACGAGTTCTACGGCTGCACCGAGGCGGCGCCGTCCGCCGGGGGCTTCTCCTGCGCCGCCGTCGCCGGGACCAAGGACGGCCCGGTGAGCACGCATCTGCTGGACGACACCCATGTCTGGTAGGTCATCGACCCGCAGACCGGCAAGGCACGCCCGGACGGGGAGCTCGGCATCTCCGTGGTCACCAACCTCATCTCGGAGGCATCTCCCCAGCTGCGCTTCGTTGCCGGAGACTACACCCGGCTGACCCGGGAGCGCTGCGCATGCGGGCGGACCCATACCCGCGCGCTCGGCGGGTTCACCGGCCGCTCCGACGACATGCTCAACGTCCGCGGCGTGACTCTCTTCCCGAGCAGCGTCGAGGACGCGGTCCGACGGGTGCCGGGGGTCGGCGACGAGTTCGTCATCGAGATCACCCGGGAACGGGAGCTCGACGTGCTCACCGTTAAGGTCGAGATTCCGTCCGACGCCGACGGTTCGGCGCTCGCGGCCGCCGTGGAACGCGAGATCCGTTCGCGCTGCGAGCTGCGGCCGGTCGTGGTGACGCTGCCGCTCGGCACGCTGCCGCCGACGCTGCTGAAGGCCAAGCGGGTCAACGACCTGCGAACGCAACCCTAGGGAGTGCCTCCATGGACCGGATCCTGGCCACCCACGTCGGCAGTTTGGTGCGGCCGCCCGAGCTGGTCGAGATTCTGCGACTCAAGGAGTACGGCAAGCCCTACGACGAGGCCACGTACGCCGAGACCCTCCGCAGGTCGGTCGCCGAGGTAGTGAGGGGCCAGGCCGAGGCCGGCGTGGACATCGTCAGCGACGGGGAGTTCGGCAAGTCGGTGAGCTGGTCACGCTACGTCCGGGAACGCCTCGCCGGGTTCGAGATGCGCCCCGACGATCCGTCCACGCCGGCGGTGGTGGCGGCGGGCACCGACAAGCGGATGTTCACCGACTTCTACGCCGAGTACGAGGGCACCCAGGGGTTCGTCGGCACGCTGGGCAACTGGGTGTGCACCGGTCCGGTGCGGTACGTGGGGCACGACGCTCTCCGCCGCGACACCGACAACCTCAAGGCCGCGATCGCCTCGGTTGACGTGGTCGACGCGTTCCTCCCGGTTGTTGCCCCCGCCAGCGTGGTGCCCTGGCCGAAGGACGAGCACTACGGCAGCGAGGAGGACCTCGTCTTCGCCGTCGCCGACGCCCTCGGCGAGGAGTACCGCACCATCGTCGACGCCGGCCTGATCGTCCAGATCGACGACGCCTACCTGCCGATGATGTACGACTACATGGTCCCGCCCGCGACGATGGCCGACTACCGGGCGTGGGCGGAGCTCCGCGTCGAGGCGCTGATCCGCGCCCTGCGCGGGATCCCGCCGGAGCGCGCCCGCTACCACGTGTGCTGGGGCAGCTGGAACGCTCCCCACGTCGGAGACGTGGGTCTCGCCGACATCGTCGACCTGATTCTGCGGGTGCCCGTGGGGGCGTACCTGATCGAGCAGGCCAACCCCAGGCACGAGCACGAGTGGCGGGTGTGGGAGAAGGTGCGGCTGCCCGAGGGCCGCACGCTGGTTCCCGGTGTGATCAGCCACGCCACCAACGTCGTGGAGCATCCCGAACTCGTCGCCGAACGCCTCACCAGGCTGGCGGGCCTGGTCGGCCGGGAGGGCGTCATGGCCGGCACCGATTGCGGCTTTGCCCAAGGGCCGTTCGTCCGCCGCGTCCACCCCTCCATCATGTGGGCCAAGCTGCGCGCGCTCGCCGACGGAGCCAAGCTCGCCACCGAACGCCTCTGGTAGTCCCGCCGAGATCTATGTTGTGGGACCGTTTTGCCCGGTTCAGGACCCCCACAACATAGATCTCGGCGGAAACTAGTACTTGTCGGCCGCGCGGCCACGCGCGCCCGATCGGGGCCCGTAGGGAGCCGAGTCGAGCCAGGCCCCCGCGCGTCGCGAGAAGGGCGCCAGCGCGGCCGCGATCCGCCGCTTGGCTCGGATAACCGGGTCGCGCCCCTGCATGTGGGCGAGCGCCAGCCCCGCCGCCGCACGGTTGTACTCCGCCGCCTCGCGACGCTCGGAGGCGAAGCGCTCGATCGCGGCGCGGGCGGCAGCGGGGTCGGCCGTCGACGTCGCGGCCCGTACCGCGTCGGCGGCGACCTCGGCGTCCACGATGCCGGAGTTCAGCCCGCGGGCCCCGAAGGGTGCGAACAGGTGCGCGGCCTCGCCGACCAGGAGCACGCGGCGGCTCGGGTCGCTGAACTCCTCCGCCAACACCTGCAGAAACCGGTAGGTCGACACCCACGACACCCGGTCGGCGTACTTGGCGTCCATGACCTTCGGCAGCCAGCGGCGGACCCCTTCTGGGCCGCTGAAGACCTCCGGGTCGTCGTCGGCCAGACACTCCAGGTCGACGCGCCACGAGCCGGCGAACGGCACGAAGAGCACGTTGCGCCCGCCGAGGGCCGGGTGTTCGTAGTGGAAGTCACGGACCGGCGGCCGCGGATCGTCCGGGTCCTCCGCAACGTCGACGATGACGTAGGAGTTCTCCGACTGGCTTCCCTCCATCGGCACGCCGATCGCGCGCCGTACGGCCGAGCGGGCGCCGTCGGCGGCGATGACATAGTCGGCCGCCCACGACCCACCGGACTCCGTCGTCAGCGTGACGCCCTCGGCCGTGGCCTCGACCTCCGTCACCTGGGCCTCCCAGACGAACTCGACGTCGGCCGCCTTGCAGGCGTCGAACAGCAGCCGCTCGGTTACCACCTGCGGCAGGCTGGTGAAGGGCGGCAACGCCTCGGGGTCGGGCGAGGGGTAGTCGCGGACGAAGACCTGGCGTCCCCGCCAGAACGTGCGCTTGGTCGGCCAGACCAGACCGTGCGCCGCCATCTCCCGGCCGAGGCCGGGACGCGTCCGCTCGAGCCGCTGCAGAGACTCCCGGTGTATGAAGATGGCGCGGCTACCCGGCCGGACCCGCTCCTGCGGCTCGGCCTCGAGAACCGTCGCCGCCAGTCCGTTGGCCCGTAGGTCGAGCGCGGCACTCATTCCGACCGGACCCGCGCCGACGACCAGGACCGGGCGATGCGTGACCGAGTTCTCGTTACGGCCCATGGGTGCGACTCCTCGTCTCGCTGCTACGCCACCCACGATAGGCGACACCATGCGACACTCACGTCAAGCCCGATGACAACCTTCGCGGGGCGAACCCTCAACCCTCGAGGTCCGCTGTCGTGTGGTGGGTGACGACTCGCGCCAGCTCGGGGTCGAACTCGCGAAGGATCTGCCGGACACGCACCTCGGCCAGGGAGCCGAGCCCGTCGTAGAGCTCGATGAACATCGTCCGCGCCGCGGCGCGCGGCCACTGGTCGGGAAGCAGGGCCGGCGGCAGCTCCGGGTCGAGGTTGGGAAAGTTGCGCCAGGCATCCATCAGCGCGGTACGCGACACGAACGCCTCGGACGCTCCGACCTGACCGGCGCGCATCCGGTCCAGCAGCGGGGTGAACTCGTCCAGGAAGCCCTCGTAGTGGCCGCGAAGCTCCTCCAGGTCCCATGCCTCGATCGGGTTGCCCAGCCGCAGGCCGCCCGGCACCACCTCGCCCACGACGATCGTCGCCATCTCGACGCCGAGTTCGGTCAGCACCTCCTTGGCCGCCTCGGCCAGCTTGTGCGGTGACACCCATACCCCGTCGTACAGCGGGGCGAAGCCCAGCCACCGCAGGCGGGCGCGCAGGACGTGTCTGATGTGCCGCTCGCGCTCCGGTATGGAGAACACGGCCAGCGTCCAGGCGCCGTCCCACGCGCTCTCCCGGGTACCGAAGGTCAGGATGTGCTGGCGCCCCTCGGCGAGCAGCTTCGTCGCCTGAGGACTGGGACCGTAGTACGTCCGCCGTCCGCTCTTGGACGACGTCAGCAGCCCACGACGGGACAGGCGGCTGAGCGCCGCCCGGACGCTCGCCGGGGAGATGCGGAACTCGGCGAGGAGCCGAACGAGCGCGGCGGACGGCAGATGCTCGTCGCGACGGAACCAGTAGTCGCCCAGGAGCGTCAGCAACAGATGCTGAGGCTGGAAGCCACGCTGCTGACGAGGGAGGACTACGTCCTCCTCCCCCCAGTCAACGGCGAGCGAGGCCACGGCAGCCAATTCTAACCCCCAGTAAGGCCGACATATCTAAGCAGGTCTGACGCACGTCACGTTCGCCGCCATCTAATCCAGCTTCCAGCGTTGACTGCCCGCATGACCCCATGTGTCATTGGTACGTATCGCGTTCGAAAGGGCACGCACAACGTACGCTTCGCCCGCGGGTGGGAGGCCCTCGTGGGGATCGACGCTCGAGAGCTGCGAAACTGCCTCGGCCGCTTCGCGACCGGGGTCACAGTCGTCGCCTGCCGGACGGATGACGGCATACACGGGGTCACCGTGAACGCGTTCTCCGCCGTCTCGCTCGATCCTCCGCTGGTCCTCGTGTCGGTGGATCGTCGCAGCAGGGCCTGCCGGCATCTCGAGGACACGCCGTTCGCGGTGAACGTGCTGCCGGAGACCGGGCAGGATCTCGCACTGCATTTCGCCGGGCGGCCTCAGCGCGATCTCGACGTGGACTGGGACGACGAGGGCCCGGCCCCCCGGCTCGCCGGCTGCGTCGCGTTCTTCGCCTGCAGCCCGTGGGCCAGGTACGACGGCGGCGACCACGTCATCTACCTCGGCAAGATCGAAGAGTTCGCGGGGGGCAACGGAGATCCGCTGGTGTTCCACGGCGGTCGCTTCCGGGGGTTGGGCGAGGGACTTGCCGGGTCGCCGTGGCTGGACTCGCTGGACTGTCCGTCGGGCGCCGGGTGGTTCAGCGCCCTATCTACACGCTGAAGGGAGTCTCACGGTGGCCGAGAGCACGGGACCGCAGCGCACGACGAGGCCGCTCACCGGCGACGAATACATCGAGAGCCTGCGCGACGGGCGAGAGATCTGGATCTACGGCGAACGGGTGAAGGACGTCACCACCCATCCGGCCTTCCGCAACTCGGTGCGGATGACGGCCCGCCTCTACAACGCCCTGCACGACCCGGAGAAACGGGACGTGCTCACCGCGCCGACCGACACGGGCAGCGACGGCGTCACGCACAAGTTCTTCCGGACCCCCAGGAGCGTGGCAGATCTTGTCGCGGACCGGGACGCCATCGCCGAGTGGGCGCGCCTCACCTACGGCTGGCTCGGCCGCAGCCCGGACTACAAGGCCGCGTTCCTGGGAACCCTCGGAGCCAACGCCGACTTCTACGACCCGTACCAGGAAAACGCCCGGCGATGGTACAGGGAATCCCAGGAGAATGTTCATTTCTGGAACCATGCGATCATCCACCCGCCGGTCGACCGAAACCGTCCGCCGGACGAGGTCAGCGACGTATTCGTACACGTCGAGGAGGAAAACGACAACGGCGTGGTGGTGAGCGGCGCGAAGGTCGTCGCCACCGGGTCGGCGATCACCCACTACAACTTCATCGCCCACTACGGAATCCCGCTGAACAAGAAGCAGTTCGCGCTCATCTGCACCATCCCGATGGGCGCGCCCGGCATGAAGCTGATCTGCCGCCCCTCCTACGCGATGATGGCCGACGTCATGGGCAGCCCGTTCGACTATCCGCTGTCCAGTCGGCTTGACGAGAACGACACCATCTTCATCCTCGACCGGGTACTCGTCCCGTGGGAGAACGTCTTCGTCTACGGGGACGTGGAGAAGGCCAACACCTTCTTCCCGCTGTCGGGGTTCATTCCGCGGTTCACCTTCCACGGGTGCACCCGGCTCGCCGTGAAGCTGGACTTCATCGCCGGGCTCCTGCTGAAGGCGCTCGAGGCGACCGGCGTCAAGGACTTCCGCGGCATCCAGGCCCGCTTCGGTGAGGTCCTGGCCTGGCGGAACATGTTCTGGGCCATCACCGACGCCATGGCGCACACGCCGGACGAGTGGAAGGACGGGGCGCTGCTACCCAACCTCGACTACGGCCTCATCTACCGGTGGTTCATGACCATCGGCTACCCCCGCATCAAGGAGATCATCGAACAGGACGTCGCAAGCGGGCTGATCTACCAGAACTCCAGCTCGGTCGACTTCAAGACCCCAGAGATCCGGCCGTACCTGGACAAGTTCGTACGCGGCTCCAACGGCTACGACGCGGAAAGCCGGATCAAGTTGATGAAGCTCCTCTGGGACGCGGTCGGCACCGAGTTCGGCGGACGGCACGAGCTGTACGAGCGGAACTACTCCGGCAACCACGAGGCAATGCGCCTGGAGATCGTGACCGCACAGGACGCCGCCGGCAAACTCGACAAATACCGCGGCTTCGCCGAACAATGCCTGGCCGAGTACGACCTCGACGGCTGGACGGCCCCCGACCTCATCAACCCCGACGACGTCAACATCATCGGCAGACGCCGCTGACGCCCTCTCCGTATACCTTTCCTCGGTACCGGGCCGCGCGTATCATCCCTCAGCGTAGCCGTCTGCTTCCGCGTCGCCCCGGGCGCCAGGAAGGGCCGAGCAAGGGGGTGGAGAGCACCGCAGGACACGCCCGGGCATGGCAGGCTGTACGGCATCGGCGCGGGGGGCCGAGGTAGTAGGGCGCCATTTCCTTTGCTCCGAGGAGAGCAAGCATGATCGAGGCCCGTCCAGACCCTCATCCGTCGGTCGGTCAAGTTCCCGCTCTTCAGCCGCGGGGTGGCCCGACCGCGCTGCGTATCCTGCTGGGTGCTCAGCTGCGCCGCCTGCGGGAGGCACGAGGTATCTCCCGGGAGGCCGCCGGCAGGGCGATCCGCGCTTCCCACGCCAAGATCAGCCGCATGGAGCTGGGCCGGGTGGGTTTCAAGGACCGCGACGTGACCGACCTGCTCACCCTGTACGGGATTGCCGACCCAGCGAATCAGGGGACGTTCCTCTCCCTCGCCCGGCAGGCCAACGCCCCGGACTGGTGGCACCAGTACAACGACATCCTGCCCAGCTGGTTCGAGACGTACATCGGGCTGGAGGAGGCCGCGTCCGTCATCCGCACCTACCAGGTCCAGTTCGTACCCGCCTGCTGCAGACCGAGGACTACGCCCGCGCCGTCACCCGGCTCGGCTACCCCGGGGCCTCGGCCGAGGAGATCGAGCGCCGGGTCAGTCTGCGGACGACGCGTCAGGAGCTACTCACCCACCCCGAGCCGCCCAAGCTCTGGGCGGTGGTGGACGAGACGGCGCTGCGGCGACCGCTCGGCGGCCAGGACGTGATGCGCGCCCAGCTCCGGCACCTCGTCGAGGCCATCGAGCAGCCGAACATCATGCTCCAGGTCGTGCCGTTCTACCTGGGCGGCCATCCCGCGGCGGGTGGCCCGTTCACCCTCCTGCGGTTCCCGGAGCCCGACCTCCCCGACATCGTCTACCTCGAGCAACTCACCAGCGCCCTCTACCTGGACAAGCCAGAAGAGGTCGAGCACTACCGGAAGGTCATAGACCGGCTCTACGCCAAGGCCGACCCTCCCACCAACACCAAGAACCTCCTCACCAAGATCATCGAAGAGACCTGAGCGCTAAAGCACCTACCGGTACGCCCTGGCCTGCAGGGTGAACAGCTCGGCGTACGGGCCCGGCGCCGCCATCAGATCCGCATGGGTGCCGACCTCGGCCACCCGTCCCTCGGACAGGACCACAATGAGGTCGGCGTCGCGCACCGTGGACAGGCGGTGGGACACGAGCAGGGTGATCGCGCCAGAGTCGGCGGCGTGCCGGGCGGTCCGGGTGATATCGGCGAAAAGGGCGTGCTCGCTGGCGGCGTCCAGGCTGGCGGTCGGCTCGTCGAGGATGTAGAGCAACGGTGCGCGGAGCATCCGCGACCGGGCGAGGGCCAGCTTCTGCCACTGCCCCTGCGACAGGTCGACGCCCCCGTACGTCCGGCCCAGCTGGGTGGCAAGCCCGTCGGGCAGCCCGTCGACGACCCCGGACGCGCCGGAGCGGTCAGCGGCTTCCCGCACCCTGCCGGTGTCGGCGATGCCCCCCAGATCGCCGACACCGATGCTTTCCCGCGCGACGAACTCGAACTTGCAGAAATCCTGGAACGCCCCGGACAGCGGGGCCCGCCACTCCTCGACCGCGAGGCCGGCGAGATCGACGCCGTCGACGGTGATGCGTCCCCGCGTCGGCCGGTAGAAGCCACACAGCAGCTTCACCAGCGTGGACTTACCCGTGCCGTTCTCACCGACGAACGCGACCACCGCGCCGGCGGGCAGGTACAGGTCGACGTCGCGGAGGACGTCGGTGCCCGTCCCCGGATAGCGGAAGGTCACGTTCTCCAGCGCGATACCCCAGTCCAGACGACGGATGGGCGGATGCGGCGAGCGCGGCCCCACGTTCGCGGCGGCCGCGCGGGCGTGATCCACCACCCAGAGAAAGTGACCGGCGACGAGGAGGACCTCGCGCACCCATCTGGCCATGCCGGCGACGTTGGCGACGCCGCCGCTCACCTGGGCGGCCAGCCGCAGGGTCAACAGCACGTCTCCGGGCGTCGCCGCGCCGCGTCCCACCTCCCGGACGACGAACGCGATGGCCGCGACGTAGCCAGCGACGAAGGCGAACGAGCCGGCGGCCTCCCAGGCCGCCCCGACGAAGCGGGCCCGCACCCGGGCCCGGATCAGTCGTTCTCCCAGGGCACGGTCGCGGCGCAGCACCTCACCGGCGGACCCGAAGAGCCGCAGCTCCTTCGCCGGCCCGAGCGACGTCGCCATGCCCAGGTAGTGCGCGGCGAGCCGCGACAAGCCGGCGGTCCGGTGCTTGGCGCGGTCCATCACGGCGGCGGACCTGCCGGACGCCAGCAGCACCGGGATGCCCAGCGCGGGCAGCAGCAGCAACACCGGGTGCACGCTCGCCAGCAGCGCCACCGTGCCCAGGACCTGCAGGATCGTGGAGACGCTCATCACGATGGCGCCGATCGCCTGGCCCAGCGTCGAGCGCTCGGCGCGCAGGTGCTGCAGCCGGTCCAGGTACTCGGGTCGTTCGTGCAGCTCGAGACCCGGCACGCTGGCCGCTAGCCGTACCAGCCGCCGCTCGAGCACCAGGCCGGTTCGCTCCTGGAGCCGGAACCGCACGGTGGCCAGCACCAGGCCGGCGATATCGGCGAGCGGAAACGTGGCCGCCAGCAGCACCGCCGCGGCCAGGGCCAGCCACATCCGGTGCGCCGCCACCGCGTCGACCATCAGCTTGAGTGACAGGGCCGACGCCGCCGCGGCCAGCCCGATGATCGGGGCGAGGACCGCCGCCAAGATCGTCCGCCACGGGTCGGCGCGGAAAGCCGTCCCGACGACGAGTCCCAGGGAGCGGGCTGTGCTACGCACGACCGCTGCCCTGCCGGTAAACGGCCGCCTGCAGGTCGAACATCGCGGCGTAACGGCCGCCGAGCGCCATCAGCTCTGGGTGCGAGCCCGCCTCCACGACCCGCCCGCCGTCGAGCACCACTATGTGGTCGGCGTGCCGGACGGTGGAGAACCGATGGGAGACCACGATCGTCGTGCGCCCGCGGGTGAGATCGAGGAACCGGTCGTAGAACGCCGCCTCGGCCCGGATGTCGAGGTGAGCGGTCGGCTCGTCGAGGATCAGGACACCCGCCCCGCCCTCGATGGCGAACAGCACGCGGGCCAGCGCCAGGCGCTGCCACTGCCCGCCGGACGGCTCGATCCCGCCTTCGAACTCGCGGGACAGCGGGGTGTCCCATCGAGCCGGCAGCCGCTCGACGACGTCGGCGACGCCCGCCGCGGCCGCCGCGCGCCCTACCGCGTCATCGTCGTCGCCCCGCCCGATATCCCCGAGGGCGACGTTGTCGCGCGCCGGGAGCGGATAGCGGGCGAAGTCCTGGAAAAGCGCGGCCACCCGCCGCTGCCAGGCGGCGGCATCGAGCTCCCGCAGGTCCACCCCGTCCACGGTGACGCTGCCCTCACCCGGGTCGTAGAAGCGGCAAAGCAACTTGAGCAGGGTGGTCTTGCCGCTGCCGTTGACGCCGACGATCGCCAGCGACCGGCCGGCCGGAACACCGAGATCCAGCCGGCGCACCACGTTCCGTTCGGTACGGGGATAGGCGAAGGAGACGTCCTGGAAGCGGATGCCGTCCCGGGGCATGTCCGCGGGGGGTGTTCGCGAGCCGGGCAGTCGGAGCCCCGTGTCGGACGCGGCAGCGCTCACCCGCAGCGCGTGCGGCACCGGCGCGACGCCGAGGCGCAGTACGTACTGCCGGTCGGCATCCCAGCCGAAGCCCGCCATGCCGATGATGGCCTGCAGGTACAGCGCCAACTCGGCCGCGCCCAGATCCCCGGCGAGCGCGGAGCGGACCAGCGCCGCGGCGACCAGCGCGTGTCCGGCGATCAACACCGAGACCGCGGCGAGCATTACTCCCCGACGATGACTGCGCCGGCTCCACACCTCGCGCATCCCGGCTCGCCAGTAGGTCTCGAACCGATCGGCCAGCCACCCGGCCAGCCCGAACAGGCGCAGCTCCTTGGCGGCCGAGCTGTTCAGGGACAGGTCGCTGAGGTAACGGGCGCGGCGAAAGCCCGGGGTGGCGCCCTCCAGCGACGAGATGAGTCGGGCGACCCCCCGGCGGTAGGCCTCGTTCGTGGCCACCCAGCAGGCCAGCAGCGCCACCGGCGCCCACCAGCTGTAGCCCGCCAGCACGACGGCGGAGCCGGCGGCCATCAGACGGGTCGCGGCCACCGCGGACAGCGCTCCCACCGCGAGGGGGGTTTGGACCTCCTCGGTGCCCACCGTGCGGGCCTGCGCCAGCTCGTCGGCGAGCTTGGGATCTTCCAGGTGGGCGAGGGTGGGCGGGGCCAGTACGGCGCGCAGCATGCGCATGCGCAGCAGGAGGTCCAACCGGTGCGCGAGCCGCTCCGTCGCCGGGCCCAGGAGAGGCACGACCACCTGAAACGTGACGAGCACCGCCGCGAGAGCCGCCACCGCCCCCCAGGTGCCGCCGGGCAGCGGCGACCTTCCCGTGCTCACCGCGGCGATCACCGCGGCGGTGGCGAGCATGAGCGCGACCGGCAGCAGGCCGGCCGCCACTATCTGGGCAGCGAGAGCGAGCGTCCCCGGGCGGTCGGCCTGGGGCAGCAGCCACACGAAGTCCAGGACGGCACGGCGTACCCGGATGCGCATCGGCCTCGGCCTTTCGCATATTGTCGAAGGGGTGGGTAGGCGGCACCCCGTTCGGCCGGATCAGTGGTTCAGTGCGTCAGTTCGTCTTCTGGCACGTTCCGACGCACACCGTGTTCTGACAGCAGATGACGCTGACGAGGGCGCACGTGGCGCCGCCACCCAGCGCTACGTGCTCGGCATCGAGCCCGGACGGCCCCGGAAGGGCCTGCAGGGCGAGGACGTCGACCTCCAGCTCACGGTCGGTTACTCGGATCATCACGGTCACCTCCTTTCTTGGGGGTGTCGCAGCGGAACGGCGGTTCCGTTGCGCGAAGAGGTGCCGCCTACCCACGTCTGGTTGGCGATTTCGGACAGGAAAAGCTCGATCTGCCGGTAGAGCCGCAGCACCCCCGTTCGGCCGCTGATGGCGTGGCCTTCGTTAGGCAGGGGAAGAAACCACAGCGTGCGGCCATCCCGGTGACCCGAGGCGCGGAGTCGCTCGCATAGCAGGTACGACTGCTCGATGGGGACCACGTCGTCCTCGCACCCGTGTGCGATGAGGAGCTTGGCGCGCAGGTCGGCGCAGCGACGAAGGAGGTCCACCTCCCCCACCGGCTCCGGTGGTCCGCTGAGCAGGTCGACAAGCCGGCGCACCGCGGGCGTGCACATCGAGGCCAGGTGAGAAAGAGAAACGAACGGCGCGACGGCGACCACGCCGTCGCACAGCCAGGGGCGGGAGGCCGCGGTGACAAGCGCGAGAAACGCCCCGTAGCTGTGGCCGTACAGCACAGTGGCGACCCGCCCGTTGCCGGCGCCCGCGGCCGTCGCGACCGCTACCACGTCCTCGACGTCGACCGAGCCCGCGCCGCCCTCGAGCGCGCGCAGGAACTCACGCCCGTACCCGAAGGAGCCGTGGTAGTTCGGCGCCACGACGGTGACGCCGAGTCCGGCGAAAAGCTGCAACTCCGGGGTGAAGGCCGCCGACCATTGCCCGACCGGTCCGCCGTGCAGCGCCACCACGACGAGGTCGTGCCGCCGCGCCGGCGACGGCCGGTAGACGAGCGCCTCGATGTCGCCGCGTGGCCCCGGGAAGGAGACGACGTCGGGCTTGACCAGGTCGCTGCCGCTCACGTCACCCATATCGGGCGGCTCGTCGAGCAGGAACCGGTCGCCGGGCCGGTGCGTGTCGAGCAGATAGCTCGCGCACGTCGTCGGAACCGTTGGCGCGGTGAACGGGAACCGGATCCGGTCCGCCGCGCAGACGACCGGGAGGCCGACCAGACCGTCCGGAATCGCGAGGCGCACGCGTGCGCGCGGGTCGGCGGGATCGATCAGGGTGAGCTCGCTGCGCACGCCGCGCTGTCGGCGCAGGACGAGCCGGCCGTCGCGGACACGTCCGCACACGTCCAGCGGCCGGTCCTCACCGGGTGGGTCCGGGAAGAACCGGACCCGCCGGGCACCGCGGAGGTCGGCGACACCGGCGGCGCGATGGCCGCCCCAGTCGCTGGTGACGGCCAGCAGCCCGCGGCGATGGTCGCACAGGACTATACGGTCGTCGCTGTCGTCGCTGACGTGGAACAGCCGGTGGTACGTGCCGCCGGCGAGATCGACGGCGTAGCCGCTGGCCCTGCCGCCGGGCTCGCTCAGGTCGACCGCCAGCTCGCGCGCCGGCTCCAGCCAGGCACCGCCGCCGAGCAGCCCGGGGATCCTGGCCAGCCGCCGCAGCCCCGGCGGGTCGCCGCCGATGCGCCAGATCGTCGAGACCCCGTCCGCGCAGGAGACCAGGAGGTCCCAGTCGGCCCCAGCCAGCCGAGGGAGCAGCCGCGCCGTGTCGACCTCCAGCTCGGCCACCGGCTCCGCCCGCCACGCCCGGTCGGTGTCCCCTGCCCGGGTACGACGGGTTCGGCGCGCCTGGAGGACCCGAAACCCCTCGTCGCTGGATATCCCGATCAGGACCCGGTCCCCCGCGGGCAAGCTGAGCTGGGCCTCCGGGGACAACGACGGATCCGGCCCGTGGACCACCGGGGCAGATGCCCCGTCGCCGAGGCGGCGCACCTCCACGGCGAGGGCATCGTGGCGGTCGACGAGCCGGGCGACGTTCCAGCCGTCCGGGGTGAACGCGAAGGCGCGCGATGTCGGAACCCGCGCCAGGTCCTCGCTCATGGCCGCCCCGCGCCGAGGGGCTCGGCGGCTGATCGCGGGAGAAGCTCGTCGACCATCAGGGGACGCGTGCCGCCGTGCAGCAGGCGGAACAGGAACGCGCCGATCCCGGCGAGCCCTGTGTTGAAGGAGGCGCTCACCTCCAGCCGGGTCTCGTCCGGGAAGACGACGAGCCCGTCGTCGTGGACCCGCTGGCTGTAGATCACGGCGGCGAGCTCACCCGCCTGGTCGTGGAACCGCCGCTCGCCGGTCGCCTGGTACAGGTCGAGCAGCAGCTCGGCACCCCCGGCCACGCCGTGGCATTGCACGAGGCCGTCGCGCCACCTGCCCCGGAGCACCGCCGCGGCGGCCCGTTCGGCCATCCGCCGGTACCGCTCGTCGCCGGTGACCGTATACGCCCTGACCAGCGAGGCGCCCACCCCCGCCGAACCGTTGCACCAGTGGGCCCAGCCGTACGGCTGCTCCGTCGTCGAGTCCCACTTGGCCGTGTCGTGGTCCAGCCGGGCCACCCGCATCAGAGTCTCCAGCCCGTCGAGCGCCAGGCCGCGGTAGCCCGCCTCGCCCAGGACCGCGGCCGCGCAGAGCAGGAAGTAGGCGATGCCAGCGTTGCCGTGCGCGAAGCCGTAGAACGTCTTGCCGGCGAAGCCCGACTCGACGTCCGTCGGTACCGGCCAGACGACGCCGTCCGGTCCCGGATGGGCCCCGGCGACCAGCGCCTTCGCCGCCAGGTCCGCCCGGTCGAGGAACCTGGCGTCGCCGGTCAGCCGCCACTGGTGGAGCTGGGCGAGGCCGATGCCGGCGGTCCCGTGGGTGATGTCGGGGTTGAACGAGTGGATGGGCAGCGACAACGCCAGCTCGCCCGCCCTGTCGAGCAGGGCGGGGTCCTCCAGCAGGTCCGCCGCCTCGGCGAGAAACCAGACGGAGCCGGACAGTCCGAAGTACAGGCCCAGGGGCCGCCGCGGTCCGGCCCCCACCGCGTCGGACACCCACCGCGTCGCCGTACCGACCAGGTCACGCAGGGTCGGATCGACCCGGCCGGCCCGGCACAGGAAGAGCCCGATCCCGCTGGCGCCCGACTGCACGTTGCAGGGGTCCATGGTGAGGCCGACGCAGTTGGTGGGCCACAGGAACTCGCCGTCCGGAACGACGGTACGCGCCAGCCAGCGGCCCGCGTCGCCGACGGCTCGGGCGAGCTCGGCCCCCCCGGCGGGCGTCGGACCGTGGGCGCAGGGCGAGCGGCCGGGCCCCTCGATGGCCCGGAGCACCTGCCGGGGTGTCCAGCGCTCCGCGGGGTCGTCGGCCATGCAGCCGAGCACGAGGTCGCAGACCCGTTCCGAAACGAGCCCGTCGCGCTCCGGGCCGACGAGCCAGCCGCGGACGATCTCGCTGAACGGCCGGCCACCGCGGCCCTGGTCCTCGACCATGGGCGGCGCGATCCCGGTGGCCGCGTACCCGATCGTTGCGCCCAGGCTGTAGTAGTCGTCGGGCAGTCCGGACGGGCGACCCGCCATCTGCTGGGGCGAGGCGAAGCCCGGCGTCCCGTTCGCCGCGGGCGGCGGCGGCCCGTCGCCCAGCACATGGGCGAGCTCCAGGTCAACGATCCGCAGCCGCGGACCGGGCAGGAGCATCAGGTTGTTGGGCGTGAAGTCGCGGACCAGCACCCCCGCGTCGTGCAGGGCGGCCATCATCTCGGCGAGACGGCGGATCGTATGCCGCAGCTCGGCGGCCGGCACCGCGTCGCACTCGTCGAGCCGCCGGACGACCTGATCGCGCAGCACGTCGCCGGCGAAGTGCTCCAGGACCAGGAACAGATGTCCCTGCTGTTCGAAGAGATCCAGCACCCTTGGCGCGATCCGGAGCGGCGCGATCAGTTCCAGCAGCCGCGCCTCGTGTCGTAGCGCGCCGATAACGTCCTCGTGCGGAACCGGGGCGTCCACCCGCGGCCGGGCTTCCTTGATCACTACGGTGCCGCCGGAAGCCCTGTCCTCCGCCAAATACACACCGCCCTTGTTGGCGTGCTTGAGCACCTCCCGCACCAGGTAACGGTCGTTCAGCAGTACCGCCTTCTTCGCAAGCGCCGCCGCCTTTGGCCCCGCCGGCGCGAACGGGTCGGTTGCCCATGGCACGGGGGTGAACCAGGGCTGGCGCTCGTCCGGTACCGGGCTGCCGTCCGGGGCATGGATGACATCCATGAGTTCCCCGTCGTCGGTGAAGACCGTCGCCGGCTGGAAGCCGCCGTACCGGTAGTGCACCAGGCTGCCCGGGCGAACCGGACGGTCGGACAGGATCACCGGGCCGGCGAGCCCCTCCGTCGCGCGGTCACACGCATGGGCGATACGGACGGCCTGCGCGTCGTCCCTGGGGTAGACGGTGATGAACTTCCCGGCCGACGCCCGCGGGGTATTGGCCGTGTTCAACCAGGTAACCCAGGCCCGGGTGGCGGCGAACTTGAACGACGCGGCCTCGCGGAGCAGGACGGGCATGACGGCCGCCAGGACGTCCCGCGCCGACCGGCTCGTCGCGGACACGTGCAGTTTCCAGCCCTGCGCGGGGATCTCCGCCGCCCGCGGCGCAAGCCGGACCCACATGCCCGTTCGGTGCCACTCCCAGTCGTGGTGGCGCTCGGCCAGCAGGCCGCGGGCACACTCTGCGAGCTCATCTTCGGTGTCATCTTTTTTGACAGCACGAAAACTCACAAAGCTTGCGACCGTTATCGCCATCGCGACTCCCTCTCCGATGGCGGGAGCTTAGGGAACACCCCTTCAGGAAGCCTTCAAGAAACCCTCGTGCGGGTTTACGGTGACACTGGCGTCAGGTAGGCTAATTAAGATCGATTCGGTCGCCCATCGGTTACTCGGCGTATTTCCGCAGTTCAAGGGCAAAGATCATTGTCGCCGATAGGGCTCCTTACCAAAGTGAACAGTATTCGAGCGGGTCACAAGAATGTGTCGTTGTGGCTATTCTTTGGAGCTCTTGCGGCCAGACCTTGCATAAAGACAGGGCGAGGGGTTATAGCGACAGTGCGCGTCATCACCGGTGCCAGTCGGGGGCACGCTGGATGTGCCGCACCGGACCACGCATAGACGGGGGTAAGGGTTTGGCTGATCTACTTGTAGGCAACCTCGTCCGCCCGACGCCCACCGTGCCGTATGTGGAACGCCCGGCTCTCGGCCGCCTGCTGGACGCGGCCGCGGGACGCCGGATCTGTGTAGTCGTCGGGGCGGCCGGCTGGGGGAAGACGACGGCGCTCGCCACGTGGTCGGCCGGCCGCGGCGGGGCGTGGCTGACGATCGACGCCGCGATGAGTCGCGCCCGAGAGCTCGTGCATCATCTGCTCCGCGCGTTGCCGATGCCCACGATCTCCGCCGAAGAGGTGCTCGACGCCTGCGGGGACGAGCGTGCCGTACTCGGCCTGTGCGGGTCGTTCGAGGCCTTCCTCGACGACGAGCTGATCCTCGTGCTCGATGGCCTGCACGAGTTGAGCACCGACGGGAGCGCTGTGCGCTTTGTCGAGTGTCTCTGCCGCTACGCACCTGGCCGGCTGCACGTCGTTCTCGTCTCCCGGGCGGCCCCGCCCTTCTCGCTGGAGCGGCTGCGAGGACAGGGACACGTCACCGAGATCGACGCGTCGCGGCTCGCCTTCGACGTCGGCGAGGTGTCGGCCCTCATCGACGCGACCCTGGGCGGGGACGCCGTCGACCTCGCCCCGCGGGTTCGGGAGGTTACCGGCGGCTGGCCGGGGGCCGTGCGGATAGCGGTGGAGGAGCTGTGCGGCGTCGCCCCCGACGAACAGGTTTCCGTCCTGCGGCGGCTGAGCCGGCCGGGCGGGCGGTTGGCAATGTACGTGGCCGAGGAGGTGGTGGCCCGTGAGCCGGAGAACGTACGCGACCTCCTCCGCCGTCTCGTCGTCCTCGGCCGGGTCGATCCGCGGCTGTGCCAGGCCCTCGGGTTCGAGGATCCGATGCCGCTGCTCTCCGACCTCACCCGGCGCGGGCTCGTCCAGTTCGCCTCGGGATCGAGGGACTCGTGGTCCCCGATGGCACCGATACGCGACGTGATGGACGGGCAGATGGTCCTCTCCCCCGGACAGCGGATGGCTCTGCACCGCAAGGCCGCGTCGTTCTTCGGCGCGCGCGGCGCCCACGCCGACGCGCTCCGTCACCTGATCGCGGCCGGTCAGCGGACAGCCGTCGCAACATTGCTCATAGAGCACGGCACGAGCCTCGTGGACGCCGGGGAGGTGGACCCGGTGCTCGCGGCGGCCGAGATGCGCGCGGCGTGCCTGGACGACCCGCGGGTCCAGCGGATTTTCGGACATGCGCGGCATGTTCGTGGGCAGTGGGCGAGCGCCCTGCAGTCCTTTCACCGCGCCAGCGGCGACCACGACGAGCTGCAGCCGGCGCTCGCCTGGCGGATGGGCCTGGCCTGGTACGCGCGGGCGGAGTTCGACGAGGCACTCGCCGTGTACGGCCGGGCTCGGCCCTCCGGCGAGGACACGGCCGACGAGGCGCAACTGCTGGCGTGGATGGGCGCCGCGTACCGAATGATCGGTGACTACGACCGGTGTCGCGAGCTGGTGACCCGGGCGCTGACCGTGGCGGAGCGTTGTGACGACTTCGGCGCCCGGTGCCTCGCCTACGGCGTCCTCGCCATGCTCGCCGCGGCCGAGGGCGACCTGCGCGGCGCGGACGCGTACTGCTCCGGCGCGCTCGAGGCCGCCGCGGCCAGGGGTGAGATCCTGCACGTCGTACGGGTTCGGGTCAACCGGGCGGCCCATCTTCTCGAGCAGGGTCTACCGCACAAGGCCCTCGCCGAGGCGGAGACGGTGTTGCAGCTCAGCGAGAGGTGCGGGTACCTGGCGCTCCGGGGACACGCACTCACCGTGCGCGGCGCCGCGGAGGCGGCGCTGGGCCGGTTCGACGAGGCGGTCGAGCGCTTCGGGGCCGCGCGTGACCTCTTCCAGAGCATCGGCTCCCGGTACGCGGCCTGGCCCCTGTGTGGGCTCGGGGGCGTCTACTGCGAACGGGGCGAGCTGGCGCGGGCGCGGGCGGCCTACGAGGAGGCGCTCGCTCTCACCGAGCCCACCCACGAGGTAGTCGGCTTGACCTCGGCACTCATCGGGCTTGCCCGCGTTCGCGCCGCCGACGACGTCGATGTCGCGCGCCAGCTCGCCGAGCGGGCGGTGGCCGTGAACGAAGGTCTGCGTAAGGTCCAGGCGCTGCTCGCGCGGGGATGGGTGGCGCTCGCGTCGGACGACAGGGAACGCGCCCGCGCCGACGCGGACCTGGCCGCCGACGCCGCCCGCCGCCGACGTGACTGGCCGGGCCTTGCGGACTCCCTCGTCCTTACCGTGCTCGCCTCACCCAGGCCGGCCGAGAATTCCGCCCGGCTAGGCGAAGCGATTCGGTTGTGGAACGAGATCGGTTCGCCGGTCAGGGAGGCGCAGACGCGTCTCATCGCCGCCCACCTCCTGGGTGTCGAGGGTCGACCCGCGGCGGACCAGGCCGAGCAGACCTTACGTGAGCACGGTGTGGACCTGGCGGCGAGACGGGAGGCCGGCCCGTTCGCCGCCCTGTCCCGCTCCGGTCCGTCCATAGCGGTCCGGGCTCTCGGCGTCTTCCGGGTGTTCCGGGACGGCCGGCCCCTGCCCACAGCCGCCTGGCAGTCGAAGAAGGCCCGCGATCTGCTGAAGATCCTCGTCGCCCGGCGCGGGCGGCCGGTACCGAGGGAGCAGCTCATGGAGCTGCTGTGGCCGGAGGAAGACCCGGTCAAGGCCGCCAGCCGGCTCTCCGTCCTCATCTCCACCCTGCGCAGCGTGCTCCATCCCCAGCAGCGGTCCGCGGACGTCGGGCCGGTCATCGCCGACCGCAGCGTGGTGTGGCTGGACTTGGAGCAGATCTCCGTCGACGTCGAGCACTTCCTCGCCGCGGCCCAGGGCGCCCTGGACGCGCACGAACAGGGCCGGCCGGACGCGACGGCCCTGCTCGCCTCGGCCGAGGTGCGTTACCGCGGTAGCTTCCTCGAAGGCGAGCCGTACCAGGACTGGGCCGCCCCCCTGGCCGAAGAGGTCCGGGCGAGCTACATCGCCATCCTGCGGACACTTACCCGGCGGCTGCGGGAGGATGGGGCCGTCGACCGTGCGGTGCGCTACACGCTGCGGCTACTCGAGCAGGACCCGTACGACGAGGAGGCACACCTCGATCTCGTCCAGATGCTGCTCGACGCCGGCCGCCGCGGCGAAGCACGTCGCCGATACCGGATCTACGTCGAGCACATGTACGACCTCGGGGTAGAGCCGAGGCCGTACATGCCACGGTGACGGGTGGCACCCTGGATCAATCGCATGGCTTCGGCCTGCTCTTTGGGTCCGGGGAATTCGCCGGTCCCCATGTGCCGAGAGATTTCCAGGAAAGAACTATAGAGGCTCCCGTACCACCGCTCGGGGTCGCGGACGCTGAGGACGACTTTCGCGTCGGGGTAGGCGTTCCATCAGTTGCCGCGAAAATGCGCCTTGATCGACATCGTGCCCGTACGCGGTAATCCGGGGCCGATGACCTTCATGTGTCCTCCGTTTTCCTATGTGCTGGTTTCCACGGGCGCAGTCGGGGCCACCAGCCGGGCACCGCACGCCGATAGGCCTCGTAATCCGCGCCGAACCGGCGAGCCAGCACCGGTTCCTCGCGCCAGCGGACCCACGCCGCGACGACCAGCCACATCACCGCGACGTACAGCAAGAGGCTGAGCCGAGCCAGGATCAGGGTCTGGCCGAGAAGGGCCGAGAATATTGCCACGTACATGGGATTGCGGACATGTCGAAAAAGCCCGCCGACGACCAGACGCTCGGGCGGGGCGGCAGGCACCGGTGTACCGAGGCCCTCCACGACGAAACGCACGAACGCCTGAACCAATACGACTACGCCGGCGACGAGCAGGATCACTCCGAGCACCCGCATGGGCGCCCAGTACGGCACCGGCTCGCGCATCTGCCATCTCGTCAACAGCCACGGGACCAGCCCCACAGCAACACCCGGGCCGACGAGGAAGAAGGCTGCGCTGCCGGTCGCGGCCCTCGCTCTACGCATGGCGGCCTCCCGTGCCTGGGTGGTTCTCGGTGGGCTCCCAGGGGCGCAGGCGGGGCCACCAGCCGGGCACCGCACGCCGGTAGGCCTCGTACTCGGCCCCGAACTGGCGGGCCAGGGTCGGCTCCTCGTACCAACGGACGAAGGACGCCGTGACGGCCCACAGGGCCGCGGCATACAGCAGCAGACTGAACTGGCCAAACAGCAACGCCTGACCGATGATGACCGCGAGGAGCCCGACGTACATGGGGTTGCGGACGTACCGGTTGGACCCGCTCACCACCAAGTGCTGGGTCGGCGCGATCGGCATCGGCGTACCGCCTGCCCTGGCGAACTGCGCGAACGCGATCACCACCGGGACGAGCCCCGCGCAGATCAGCAGCACGCCCACCGCCTGCGCCGCCACCCAGTACGGCAGCGGCTCGCGGAACTCCCAGCGAGTTATCAACCACGGGACAAGCCCGACGACGGTACCCGGAGCGACAACGAAGAACGCCGCGCTGCCGACCGCGGCCCTTGACGTACGCATCGTCATGCCTCGCTTTCTGGACTTTCTGGTTTCTCGACTTCGGTGGCCGCGACGGCGCGCAGGAAGTTGTCGGCGAACACCGCGCAGGCGTCCTCCACTCCCGGAAGATCCCTGCCCATCGCGCGCGTCAAGGCGGGCCGGAGAATCATGTGCACCGCGAGCGGCCCGATCAGCTGCTGGATGAGCAGCGGCAACGGCATCGAGCGGATCCGGCCAGCGCGCACCTCGGCGGCGAGCCAGCCGCCGAGGCTGTCCAGCAGCCGGGGGGAATACCGCTGGAAGACCCGGCCCGCGGGCCCCTCCGGGCGGCTGAACAGATCGGCCAGTACGGCCGGCAGCACCCGCGGTTCCCGGCCGAAGGCGGCGACCAGCATGCGGTAGATGGCGCGGACCGTCTCCTCGAGGCCGCCCGGAGGCGCCGCGGCGAGGCTCTCGAGATCGAGGATCGGGCTGTAGCGCTCGTAGATCGCGGCAAGCAGTCCGTCGCGCCCGCCGAAGGTCGCGTACAGGCTGTGCACCGAGCATTCCGCCGCCTCGGCCACGGCCTCGAGGGTGGCCGCCGCGAGCCCATGCTCGCTGATCAGGTGTGCTCCGGCCTCGACGGCGCGCTCCCGCACCGGACGGCGGCCTCCGGGATCGACGCCGGCCGCCCGGACCGCGTCGTCCAGGGCACGCCGGGAACCGCCGATGCGCCGCAGCAACGTGCTGCGCGAGATCCCCGCCGCGGCCGCCAGGGCGGTGAGCGGCACGTCGGCGACGTCCTCGCCACGCCGTTCGGCCGCGCTGATGGCCGCCCGAACCAGGTCGGACGGAATTCTTATATCGATGAAATCTGACATTGATATCAAGGTAGCACGTATTTGGATTCCAAGCCAAGACACCCTTGTCCAACCGCCCCGGCACGGCGGCATGATGGGGTGTCGGATGCGAAGGGAAGATCGATGAACCCTGTCGTGCGGACCCAGGCGGGTGCCGTTCGCGGCGTCGCCGGCGACGGCGTGGTGTCGTTCAAGGGGATTCCGTTCGCCGCGCCACTCGAAGGTGCGCTGCGGTTCCAGGCCCCGGCTCCACCCGAACCGTGGTCGGGCGTCCGGGACACCGACTCCTTCAGCGCCGCCGTCCCACAGCGTGCCTTCAGGCCCGAAATCCCGTCGCCGTGGAAACCCGGGGACAGCACGGACGCGCTCAGCGTGAACGTCTGGACCCCGGAGCTCGGACGCGGCGGGCTGCCGGTGATGGTGTGGATCTACGGCGGCGCCTGGCGGGCCGGGCACGGGGGTGACCCCGCGTACGACGGCACGGTCCTCGCCCGCTCCGGTGCGGTGGTGGTGACCTTCAACTACCGGGTGGACTTCGACGGTTTCGGTTACCTCCCGGACGCCCCGGCCCCGGCCAACCGGGGACTGCTCGACCAGCTCGCCGCGCTGCGGTGGGTGCGAGCGAACATCGCGGGATTCGGCGGCGACCCTGACAACGTGACGGTGTTCGGCGAGTCCGCGGGCGCCGGAACCGTCGTACTCCTGGCGGCGTCCCCCGATGCGCGGGGGCTCTTCCGCCGGGCCATAGCCCAAAGCGTGGCGGGCCGGTACCTGCGCCAGGAGGAGGCGCGGGCGATCACCGAGATGATCGCCGCCGAGCTGGGTCGGCCGGCCACCGCCGAGGCGCTGGCCGAGCCGCCCGTCGAGGCGCTGCTGGACGTCCAGGACGCGGTGCTGGCGAAGATGGCCGCCGATCCGGCCGGATGGTCCTCACCCGAGACGACCACGGCCTACGCCCCGGTCGTCGACGGGGAGACGGTGCTGGACATGCCGTGGGAGGCGATGCTGGGCGGCGCCGGCCGCGAGGTGGATCTGCTCGCCGGCTACAACCGCGACGAGTTCGCCCTCTTCGCCCCGTGGAAGGGCTTCACCGACCGCGACGTACCGCGTGTGGCGCGGGCCCTCGGCCTGGACGACGCCTCGGTCGACGCCTACCAGGCCGCGTATCCCGGCATCTCCGGGCCGAACCTGTGCACGCTGATGTTCTCCGACTCGCTGTTCCGGATGCCGACGGTCTGGGCCGCGGAGGCCCACGCCGCGGCCGGCGGCCGGACCTACCTGTACGAGTTCGCCTGGCCCAGCCCGGTCCTCGGCGGCGCCCTTGGTGCCTGCCACGCCCTGGACATACCGTTCGTCTTCGGCAACCCGAACAGCCCGATGGGGACAATGCTGCTCGGCGACCCGCCGCCCGCGGACTTCCATCGGCTGTCCGAGCAGATCCGCAGGAGCTGGCTTTCCTTCGCCGCGACCGGCGACCCCGACTGGCCGCGGTTCACCCCTGATCAGGCTCTCACCAGGATCTGGGATCTTCCCCCGTCGGTGGCCAGCGACCCGCGGGCCGCGTCGCGCCGCATCTGGGAGCGGGCTTCGCAGGGCGGTGAATGACAACTAGGGCCCGAGCCCTTCTTGTGCGGTTCTGATCTCCCAGATGTGGTCGATCGGCGAGGCGTAGACGATCCCGTCGCCGACATGCCCGGTCCTGGCCGCGTCGATGATCGTCTTGGCGACCAGGTCGACCTGGTCGTCGGCGCAGAGCACCTCCACCTGGATCTTGTGCACGACGTGCAGCACGTACGGCTCGCCGCGCCAGCTTCCCCGCACCACACCCTGGTGCCCGTGGCCGCGGACGTCGGAGATGGTGAAGCCCGGCGAGCCGATCTCCTCGAGCCGGCGCTGCACGTCGTGGAGCCTCTCCGGGCGGATGATCGCCGCGACACGCCTCATCCCCATCACCCCTATCCGCTATCCGTCGTAGTACAGGAAGAATTCGTATGGGTGAGGGCGCAGCCGCAGCGGATCGACCTCGTACTCCCGTTTGAGCGCGATCCAGGTCTGGACCAGGTCCTCGGTGAACACACCGCCACGAAGCAGGAACTCGTGGTCGTCCTCGAGGGCTGACAACGCCTCGTCGAGCGAGCCCGGCGTGGTCGGGATGGTGGCGAGCTCGTGCGGCGGCAGCTCGTAGAGGTCGACGTCCGTCGGGCTGCCCGGGTCGATGCCGCGCTCGATGCCGTCGAGACCGGCCATCAGCATGGCCGCGAAAGCCAGATAGACGTTGGCCAGCGGGTCGGGGCAGCGGTACTCGATCCGCTTCGCCGCCGGCGCGGGGGTGTACATCGGGATGCGAACCGCTGCCGACCGGTTGCGCTGGGAATACACGAGGTTCACCGGGGCCTCGAAGCCGGGCACCAGACGCCGGTACGAGTTCGTCGTCGGCGCGCAGAAGGCGAGCAGGGCCGGACTGTGCTCCAGCAGCCCGCCGATGTAGTGGAGACCAAGAAGCGAGAGCTGTGCGTAGCCCTCGGGGTCGAAGAACAGCGGCCGGCCGTCTCTCCACAGCGACTGGTGGCAATGCATGCCGCAGCCGTTGTCGCCGAACAGCGGCTTCGGCATGAAGGTGACGGTCTTGCCGTGCGCCCGGGCGATGTTCTTGATCACGTACTTGTAGATCTGCATCTGGTCCGCTTGGGTCACCAAGGGTGCATAACGGAGGTCGATCTCGCCCTGGCCGGCGGTGGCGACCTCGTGGTGGTGGGCCTCGACGCGGATGCCCACCTGCCGGAGGGCCCGCACGACCTTGGAGCGGAAGGACTGCAACGAGTCGGTCGGCGGGACCGGGAAGTACCCCCGCTTGAAGGGCGGGCGGTAACCGAGATTGGGGCGGTCACCGTCCAGGCCGGAGTTCCAGATTCCCTCCTCCGAGTCGACGACGTAGGTGGAGGTGTGTTCGTCGACGTGGAAGCGGACGCTGTCGAAGACGAAGAACTCCGCCTCCGGACCCCAGTACGAAACGTCGGCGATGCCCGTCTCGACGAGGTGGCGCTCCGCCTTCAGCGCGACGTAGCGCGGGTCTCTGGAGAAGAACTCCCCGGTGATCGGGTCCTTGACGTTGCAGAACAGCGAGAGTGTCCGGTCCTCGGCAACCGGGTCGACGATCCCGGTAGTCGGGTCCGGCACGAGCAGCATGTCGGACTCGTGGATCTCCTGGAAGCCGCGGATCGACGAGCCGTCGAAGCCGATCCCCTCGGCGAAGGCCCCCTCGTCGAGTTCCTCGGGCGGGATCGAGAGATGCTGAAGCTGCCCGAACAGGTCGCTGAACCGAAGGTCGATCACCTCGAGGCCCTCGTCCCGTACGAGGTCGAGGACCCGGGCCACGGACACCGCGGTGGCGTCCTGCGAGATGCTCTCGTTTCTCGTGAACAGGGCCATGGCCCTCCTCTATTTGATCGGGCGCGGCTTGGTCGGCGGCTTGACCTCCACGCCGTCGGGCTCCGTGCCGTCCGCGAGGCCCGGCAGGCGGCCAAGGAGGTCTTCGAGCTTCACGCCGGTGAGCGACTCGATGACGGTGGGGAGCTGGCCCAGGATCGTGGCCACGTCGCCGGTCACCCGGCTTGCGCCGGCGGAGCCGTCGCCGCCCGAATTCACCACGACGATCTTTTCCGTCCGGGCAAGGGGCGCGGCCACCTTCTCGGCCACGTCGGGCAGGATGCGTACGAGCATCTCGGTCACCGCCGCCGTGCTGTACTCGGCCCACGCGTCCGCCTTGCGGGCCATCGCCTCCGCCTCCGCCTCACCCACGGCGCGGGTGGCCTCGGCATCGGCTCGGCCACGGGCGCGGATCTCCGCGGCGGCTCCCTCCGCCTCCGCCCCACGCCGGAGCCGTTCCGCCTCGGCGAGCTGCTCGATGCGGTACCGTTCGGCCTCGGCGGCCTTGCGGACCTCCGCGTCGAGTGCCCTCTCCCGGCGGAGGACCTCCTTCTCCTCGAGCTCGATCATCCTCTCCTTGGCCGCGATCTCGACCGCGACCTCCGCGCCGCGCACCTCCTTGGCCACGCGGTTGCGGGCCAGGTCGTAGGCCAGGTCGGCCTCGGCGCGCTTGGTCCGTACCTCGGCCTCGTACGCGGCCCGGGTCAGCTCGAGGTCCCGGCGGTACTGCTCGATCCTCGCGTCGGCCTCGAACCGGGCCTGCTGGGCCACCCGGTCGGCCTCCGCCTCACCGACCACGGCATCCCGCTTGACCTGAGCGATCCGTGGCCGCCCCATGGCCTCGAGGTAGCCCTGCTCGTCGGTGATGCCGCGCACGGCGAAGGAGACGATCTCCAACCCCATGCCCGCCAGGTCGTCCCTGGACGCGTCGCGGACGCCCTGGGCCAGACGGTCGCGCTGCAGGTAGATCTCCTCCAGGGTCATCGTCCCGGTGATCGCACGCAGGTAGCCCTCGAGTGTCTCGAACGCCACCCGGGCGAGATCCTCGCGTGGACGACCGAGGAACTGTTCGGCCGCCTGCTCGATGAGTGCGTCGTCGCCGCCGATCTTGATCTGTACGACGGCGTCGACCGAGACCCGCACGCCCTGGGCCGAGTAGGCGTCCTTGGCGCGCACATCGAGCGTGATCAGCTCCAGCGACAGCCGATGCGCGCGTTCCCGGATGGGCCGTACGAACGTTCCGCCGCCCTTGACGAGCCGATACCCGACGACTGTCCGCTCCCCGGTTGTCGGGTCGACCACGCGACGCCGGCGTCCGACGACGACGAGGACCTGGTTCGGCCCGACCTTGGTGTAGCGCACGGCCCAGACGATCCAGACGATTACCAGGGCCGCCAGAACGGGGATCGCGATCCCCAACGCAACTGCCATCGTGTCCGTCCTTACCTGGCCTTATCTGGTTCGCGACACCAGCGAGCGCCGACGCGCCGCCGCCTCGATACGCGCGGCGAGGTCGAAGCGATCGCGACCGAACCACACGGTCACCTCGCCCGTCGCAGTGGTGGTCACGGCGACGGCCGTGTCGCCGATCCGATAGCTCGGGAGTGCGCTGCCGCCCCAGCTCGGCACGATCTCCTCGGCCGGTTCGATGCCCGCCGACCAGCTCGCCCACAGCTCTGCGGCGAAGCCGGTGATCCCCAGATCGAGCGCGTCGTACAGCCTCCCGGCCTCGTGCAGCAGGCGCGCGACCTCCCGCCGAAGCGCGAGAACCCCGTCGAGGCCGGGGCCGGACTCGATCTCCTGCCCGCCTACCTCGACGTGCAGAGCCCCCCACGGCCTCGAGAAGACCGGCACCCAGACGTCGCGGTGGCTGAGCACGAGGACCGGCGGGATCCCGCGCAGGTCCTCCGGTGCCACCGAGAGCACCCCTAGCTCGACCGGATCGCGTATGCCCTGCCTGATCGCCAGGTACTCCGCCACCGTGGCACGCAGCTCGGCCAGATCGTGCCCCTCCAGCCAGCGGTCCTGGATGCGGGCGCGCAGCACCCGCCCGAGCCTGACCACGGGCAGCAGGCTTCCTTCCGGCGTCCGCAGGACGTACGGCGGCACCGCGGCGTCCTGCATCACCTGGGACAGGGTGTGCCGGACCGCCGCCTCCAGCGAGGGCAGGTTGCCGCGTTCCAGGGCCTGGCCCAGGACCTCGGTGCGGTAGGTCTCCTTGACGTACGCGTCCCCTGGCCGCGCCTGCCGCCACACCGGCAGCCGCGCGTGCAGCCCGGGGCCCTCGACCGCGAAGTGGTAGAGCGGAGCGCCGGGCTTACCCGCCTCGGGGTTGTGCGCGACACGGACGGCCGGACCGGTCCGGGCCGGCTCCGGCTCGCCGGCCGGGAGAAGGTCGGCGGCGGGAACGGCGCGCCGCTCACCGTCGCCCGCCGTGAAGACCTCGCCCTTGGCCTCCAGGAAGTCCGGGTAGGCCATCGCGCCGAGCTGCGGGATGTCCAGGCCGGCGAGCTCTTCCTCGCGGGAGACCCGGATGCCCTGGACGCGGTTCTGGATCCGGAAGAACAGGTAGCCGAGCCCGAAGGCCCACACGCAGATCGCGCCGACGCCGATGAGCTGGGCCACGAACTGCCCGGGGTCGCCGTAGAACAGCCCGCGTACCCCGCCGGCGATCCCGTTGTAGCCGTCGCCGTACGTCCCGTCGGCGAACAGCCCGAGGGCGAGGCCGCCCCACAGCCCGCACGCGCCGTGCACCGCGATCGCGCCCACCGGGTCGTCGATCTTCCACACCCGCTCCAGGAAGACGACGGCGCCGACGACGAGGAACCCGGCGATCAGCCCGATGACCGCGGCCGCCCACGGCGCGACGAACGCGCTAGGGCCGGTGACGGCGACGAGCCCGGCCAGGAACCCGTTGGCGGTCATCGACGGGTCCGGTTTGCCGAAGGCGCGCCACATGAGCAGCATCGTCGTCACGCCGCCGGCGGCACCGGCGAGAAACGTGTTGACCACGATGATCGAGATCCGCAGGTCGGTGGCGGCCATGGTGCTGCCGGCGTTGAACCCGAACCAGCCGAAGATCAGTACGAGCGTGCCGAGCATGCCCAGAGGTATGTGGTGACCGGGGATCGGGTTCGGCGACCCGTCCCGGTTGAATTTCCCGATACGGGCACCGATCACGAGCACGCCGGCGAGGGAGACCAGGCCGCCGAAGGCATGGATGGTGATGGAGCCCGCCCAGTCCAGGAACCCGTGTCCGAGACCCATCGTGTGGCCGAGCTGGGAGAGCCAACCCCCGCCCCACACCCAGTTCGCGAACAGCGGGTAGCCCAGCGTCGAGATGAACACCCCGTAGACGAGCAGGGCGGAGAACTTCCACCGCTCCGCGAGGGCGCCGGTCGGGATCGTGGACGCGGTGTCCATGAAGAACAGCTGGAAGAAGAACAGCGTCGCGATCCCGACGTCGTACGCGCCGCCGGCCAGGAAGAACCCCTTCGTGCCGAACAGCCCCCAGCCCTCGCCCACCTGGAACAGGCCATCGAGCGCCGCCGTGCCGCCCAGGCTGGCCACCTGGGTGCCGCCGAACAGCAGGGCAAACCCCACCGCCCAGAAGCCGAGAATGCTGATCATGAAGTTGGCGAAGCCGGTCATCGCCACGTGGGCGGCGTTGCGGGCGCGGCAGAAGCCGACCTCCAGGGCGACGAAGCCGGCCCGCATGAACAGCACCAGGGCGCCCGCGACCAGTGTCCAGACGAAGTTGATCGCAATCTCTTGGTGCCCGACCTCGTCGAGGAGCCGCTCCCAGTTGCTCTGGTTCAGCTCGCGGCCGACGTCGATGTCACCGGCGCCTCCGGTCGCGCCGCCTCCGGGATCGGCCCAGGCGGCGACGGCCGGGACCAGGACGAGGCCTACGACCACGCCGACGAACAGGCCGACGAACACTAGACTGGCAAGCAACCGAGGACGCGACCGCATGAGCTGGCTCCTCCAGCGTCCCGCGTGCGTCGGGTGGCCGACACATGCCTCTAACAAGTCGCTAACACAACAAGTCGCTAACGCCGGGGTGTTGCCGGCTTGTTTCGTTTATGTAAACAAGATGTAACCGTGCGTCACCGGCAGCGGTGATCCTTCCCTTCGGGGGCCGGATCAGGCTGGAAAGGCTTTGGCGGCGGTTCGCAGAAGGGCAGCGTCGGCCCGCTCGAGCGGCTCCTCGTCACCGATCGCGCGGACGACGTAGGCCGCCATCCTGGGGAGCGCACGAAACGCGTCGCGTAGCTCAACTGCAGCGGCGTCGTCGATCTCGTCGGCGGTGACGACCACAGACAGATACGTTGCGTCCGAGAGGCGCGTGTCGTGGACTTCAGCCCGCCAACCGGTCAGCCGGCCGGCTCTTGTCTCGACGACGGCCAAATCGAGGTCGGCCACGACCTCGGCAGGCCGGATGCGCAACACGACGCGGGCCATTCGCTGCTCCTACGGGTGCGAGATGCTGGCGCCACGGGCGATGTACATGAATAGCTCGACCTTGCGACAGCCCGGCTGGGGTCCCGGGGTGGCGCATTCGGCCGGGCCCACGCCGCGCAGGTCTACGAAGCGTGCCGCCGCGATGCCGCGCGCGACCAGGTCCGCCTTGACTTTTGTGGCCCGCTCTCGGGAGATCCGGGCGTTGGCGGCGGAGGTGCCGGGCTGGTCGGTATGCCCGACCACGTCGGCCTCGACCCCGGCCGTTCTCATGAACGTAGCGGCGATCGCGAGCTTGGCTGCTTCGGCGGCCGGCAGCGCCGACACGTCCGGCGACCCGGCCGGGAACTCCGCGATGACAATCCTGGCGAACGACTCGCCGGGGTTCCGCAGCTAATCGGGGTGCTGGGCCGCGATCGAGGGTGAAGATGCAGGTCGGCGGGCTGGCAGCTGGTGGGAATCGCTGTTCGGCCTAGATACACGCTTGTTCGCTGTTTTCCGTATCTGCCTGGGCTT
>WHSR01000144.1 GCA_009379995.1 Streptosporangiales bacterium | reverse complement strand
GCCCAGCCGCAACACCAGCTCGCCGGACGGCCTCCGCGAACGGATCAGGCACGGATCCACGGACATTTCGACGCCTCCAGATCGAACGACAGATAGCCATAGAGGCTGGTCGAAACGGAGGGAAAGATCACCGGCATAACACCGACGAGAGGACAGATCGGCAGTGACAGTACCCCACGCCCACGGGCACCATCACGATCGACGGGGAGCGCGCCACGCTCTCCTACGAACGCCGGCTCCCGTACCCGATCGAGGCCGTGTGGGCGGCACTGACCGAGCCCGAGCAGCGTGCCGCGTGGTTCGGCGCCACCACCATCGACGGCCGCGCGGGCGGAACCATCGAGATGGTGGCCGTCGGACCCCCGGCACCCCCCGAGCGGCGTCGGATGACCGGGCGCATCGTGGCGTGGGACCCGCCGTACGTGCTGGAGCACGAGTGGAAGCAGCAGGACGTCGGCGAGTCGGTAGTCCGCTACGAGCTCGTCGCGGACGGCGACGCGACCATCCTGCGGTTCACCCACCGCGGACTCCGCGCCCGGGACGCCAGGGGATACGCGCCAGGTGAGCACGCCTTCCTGGATCGCCTTGGCGCCTTCCTCGACGGCTCCGAACTCCCCAACTGGGGTGAGCGCTACGCCAACGTCCAGCCCGCCTACGCCTGATGTCCGGGTGGGGGGTTCAGCCTCCCCGCCTTCCTGAGCACCCGCAGCGCGTTGAGTGTGATCATTTCGTTGGGGCCCGAACGTCCCCAGTCGACTACCTCCTCGCCCCCGCCATCGCCCCCGGGAGGCCGCCACCAGTACCCGCCGGGCCTCCAGTGAGCAGAGCCCGAACCTTCGGCCCGGCGAGCACGTCGGCGTCGTCGCCGCCCGCCTCCCCGTCGAGGACGTCGCGTCGGGTGAGGTGCCGGATGGCCGGCTCCTCCGACGCGAGCAACCACTCGACGGCCAGCCGGTCGCGCTCGTCCACGGTACGAGTATCCGCCGTCAGCGAGCCGCGAGGTACCCGGCCGCGGCCGCGGCGAAGCTGAGCGGACCGGAGAGCAGAAGGTTCCAGAGCGCGTGCCGCCAGGCGCCGTCCTCCAGCAGGCGCAGCGTCTCGAAGGTGAAGGTGGAGAACGTCGTGTACGCCCCGAGGAATCCCAGCCCGCCCCAGGTCAGCGCCTCCGGCGCGACCCGCCCGGCGACGATGGCCCCGACCAGGGCGCCGAAGGCGGCGCTGCCGCTGACGTTGACGACGAGGGTGCCGAGCGGGAAGGGGCCCGCCCACCGGCCCGCGACGAGCCGGTCGACCAGGTAGCGGACGACAGCGCCGATCCCACCGGCGAGCGCGACGAGCGCGAAGATCATCGCTTCCCCGCGCGGTACAGGCGCACCTCGACCGGCTCGACGGTGACCATCCCTTCGTCGATCATCTCATCGACGCGCTCCAGGAACGCGGCGACCTTGTCGGCGCTGTCCACGATCTCGATCACCAGGGGCAGGTCCTCGCTCAGCGAGAGGATGCGCGTGGTGTGTATCAGCGAGTGCGCGCCGAAACCCTCGATGCCGCGCAGCACGGTAGCCCCCGCCATCCCCTCACGCCGGGCCAGCTGGACGATCTCGTGGTACAGAGGCTTGCGGTGCCACTGGTCGGACTCTCCGATGAAGATCCGCAGCAGCCTGCCTTCGCCCTCGAGCCTCATGCCCTGCCCCTCCTTCGCGGCCGGAGCCTGCCCAGCCACATGCCGTACACGCCGGCCATCTGACCGGCGACCAACGTCGCGATCCAGTAGCCGGCCGCCATCCGCCACGAACCCGCCTCGACCAGCCGTACGCCCTCGACCGCCATGGTGGAGAACGTGGTGTAAGCACCGAGGAAGCCGACGCCGAGGAGCAGCCGGACGTGCCGGGCCGGCCGCAGGCGTTCCAGGAGCAGCACCCCCACCAGCCCCAAGGCGAACGCCCCTGAGACGTTGGCCCCGAACGTCCCGACCGGAAAGCCGACACCGGACACCGGGACGACATGGCCCACGCCCCAGCGGGCAAGCGTCCCCAGCGTGCCGCCGACGAACACCGCCACCACCCGCATGACCGCTCCCTCCACTCGTTTGGACAGGAGCCATCAGCCAGGGTCAGCGGCGGTTCGGTCGGCGAGCTCCATCGCCGGGCGCAGCGGCCACCAGCACTCTAGCCGAGCCGCTCGGCCCGCCCGAGGCCAGGTCACGGTGTCAGGCCACGCCGCTCGTGGTCAGCGACGTGGGAGTCCGGCACGGTCGAGCCGGCGAGGGAGGGGCGGGAGGGAGACGGCGTGGTCCGCGCCGAGGGCCGCGGCGAGCCTGGTCCACTGCGGTACGGAAACGGCCCGAGCGGCGGTCGGTGGGTCGATCCCGCTCGACGTCAGCAGCCGGCGCGCTCTGCGGCGCGGCACGAAACCCCGGAGAAGCGACCGTACCGGCAACTCCGGCGCGGCATAGGCCGCGCTCAACAGCGCCCAGACGATCCTCTGCATCCGATGGTCCACCTCCTCCCGGCGCCGGACCACCAGGTGCGCGGCGTCGACCTTGGGTTCCGGCGTGAACGACCCCCGATCGACGCGACGGCGCAGATGCGGTTCGAACCGAGCCGACCACCAGGCCGCCTCCAGGCTCCGCGGGTACGGGTCGGTGAGCCGCTTGGCGAACCCCCACTCGACGACCAGGTCGGCGCGGGCCAGGGCGGTGCGCGGCGGGTGCAGCAGCCGCCGGACGAGGTACGTGGAGAGGGCGAACGGCACGCTGGCCACCACCGCGTAGCGGCGCCGGGGCAGCGGCACCGACCGCAGGTCGGCATGGACGACACGCACGTTACGGACCTCGGCGAAGCGCCGGCGCAGGCAGCGTACGAACTCGTCGTCGCGTTCCACCGCCAGGACGCGGGCGCCCGTCGCGGCCAGCGGCGCGGTGATCGCCCCGGCTCCGGCGCCGAAGTCGAGGACAAGGTCCCCGGTCCGTACGCCGGAGGAACGGACGAGGTCGGCGATGACCCGCCGTGCGGACAGAATGTGTACGCCCGACCGGTTCGGCTCGCTAGAACGGCGGTCAGACACTAACGGTCACGATCATGGGCATGATCCAGCTCCGGCATGTGAGTAAGCGTCAGCAAGGTATGACGGAACGCGCGCACCCGACGAAGAGGCGGATGAACGCGAAGGATCAGCGGCGAGCGCCGACCGGGACGGTCAGCGAAGAAATGCTCAAGCCGCCGACGTCACACGCGGCGGAGATCAGCGCGCCGGCAGGCAGGCAATCGCCTCGATCTCGACCTTGGCGCCCGGCACGGCCAGGCGGGAGACCTCGACCAGCGTGCTGGCCGGCCGAGCATCGCCGAAGAACTCCTGCCGGACCGGGTTGATCCGGGTCCGATCCTCGATGTCGGTCAGGAAGACGGTGACCTTGAGCACGTCCTGGTAGCCCGCGCCGACCTCGGCCAGCACGACAGCCAGGTTGGCGAGCACCTGACGGGTCTGGGCGACCGCATCCTCGCCGCCGACCAGGTTGCGGGCGGCGTCGGTGGCGAGGCACCCGGAGATGAACACCAGGTCGTCGTGCACCACCGCGTCGGTGTAATGGCTGATCGGTTCGGGGAGGGATACCACTCGGATCTCCCGCCGTCCGGTGCCGGGCTGTGCCATGGATGCTCCTTTCGGTCGCCGCTGTCCCGTTGCCGCTTTCGGCCTATCGCTCGGTTGCCGTGAAGTCATCGTGTGCGAAATCGGGATCTTCGGCAAGATCGAAGTCGTTGTGGTCGAGTAGTCGGAAGGTTAGGGGCGGCGAGGCACATGGGTCCTTCACGCATCGCCGGCGCACTGGTGGCGGCGGCGGCGCTTCTGGTCTCGATCTGGCTGTTGGAGGGCTTCGACTTCGTCACCGGCAACGCCCTCGACGGGTACGGCATCACCCCACGCCGGACCGACGAGCTGCCCGACGTGTTCTTCGCCCCGTTCCTGCATGCCGGCTTCGCCCACGTCATGGCCAATTCGATCCCGCTCGCCGTGCTCGGCTTTCTCACCGCGCTGCGCGGCGGCGTGGGCCGGCTCGCCGTGGTGACCTTGGTCATCATCCTTATCGGCGGGTTCGGGGTGTGGCTGACCGCACCGCCGAACACGATCACGCTGGGGGCGAGCATCCTCGTCTTCGGCTACTTCGGCTACCTCGTGGCACGCGGGTTCATCGATCACCGGCCGGGCGACATCGTCGTGGCCGTCGTGGTCGGGCTGCTGTACGGGACGACCGCGCTCTTCGGCGTGCTGCCGAGCGGATCCGGGGTGTCGTGGCAGGGTCACCTCTTCGGGCTCGTCGGCGGCGTCCTCGCCGCCTGGCTGCTGCGCCGGGGCGGCGCCGGGTCCTGGCCGGCCGCCCGCGGCGACGAGTACGGCGGGCGGCTGTGAGAGACGCGCTGCTCGCCGACCAGGTCGCCTACTACCGGGATCGAAGTCAGGCCTGATCGCGTACCACGACGGTGCCGGCGGCCCTGTCCCCCAGCCGCTGGTTCCGCGGTGAGGCCAGCATCGCGACGAGGCCGACCAGCCCGAAGGCAAGCCCGTCGACCAGCATCATCAGCCAGCGCACGAGGAGCCCGCGGTATCCCACCGGCAGGCCGTTGGTACGGACCACCCGGATGCCGAGCAGCTGCATCCCCCACGTCTGGCCGCGCTGGCGGACCGGGCGGGCCACCCAGTACCAGGCATGGAACGTGATCGCGGCGAGCAGGAACAGCACCGACACGAGGGCGGCCCCCTCCGCGCCTACCGTCCGGCCGTCCGGGTTCACCGGCACCAGCAGGAAGGAGAGGGCCCCGAACAGCAGCGGAACCGCTGAGGAGGCAACGATGTCGATCCCGCACTGCACCACCCGCCGGCGGCTGACCCGCGTCGTGATCGCGGGCGGCGCGTTCCAGCGCGGGGTCGCCGCGGGTGCCTCCGTGGTCGGGGCACCCGAGCCGTCGGCGAGCACCACCCGCGACAGGCGCCCAGCCAGCGGGCGGAGCTGGGGACCGGTCGACTCCGTCACCACAAGGACCCCCTACCGAGTCCGTCTCTGCCGGGCCCTCACCGGCGTCCTACCCGCGGTGTTCCCCGCGGTGTTCCCCGCGCCGCGGCGAAGATCACATGCGTTTCCGACTTGTGATCACATAGCGTCCAGGGGTGCTGCACGCTCCGCGACCGAGCCCTCCCACCAGACGGTGACGGTCTCGCGGGCCGCCGAGCCCGGGTCCTGCGGGTGACGCGGGTCGACGCCGAGGTCCCGCAGCGCCGCCGCGAGCTCTCCCGCCCGCGCGGGCGGGAGGCAGAGTCGGCGCCGGGTCACTTCCACCAGGTCGTCGAAGCTGTCGAAGGCGGGCCGCTCGGAGCGCATCCACGTCCGCGCCTGTGGGCGCAGCCCAAGGGCCATGAGCACCGCTACCGCATCGCCCGCGACCGGGCGGTCCGGCCGGCGCAGGCCGTGCAGCCGCAGCCAGAGCGGGTTGAGCGGGGTCAGTGGGTGGCGGGCGGTGAGTTGCACCACCACCCGGCGACGGGCGTGTGACGTCAAGGCGAGCACGAACGGCTCGATGTCCGGGACGTTGTAGAGCACGTTGTGACACACGACGACGTCGGCGGGCGGAACGTCGCCCGCGACATCGGGCCATCGACCGACGGTGCGGCGCACGTCGATCCCCAGGTCAATGGCCCGTTCGGCCAGCGCGTCCAGCATGCCGGCGCTGGTGTCCACCGCGGTGATCGAGCTCGCCCAGCGCGCCAGAGGCAGGCTCGCCGCGCCCGCGCCCGAGCCGACGTCGAGGACCGTCCCGCCGGACGGGAGCGTCTCGAGCGCTCGGTCGTACGAGGGGCCGTCGGGCCCTTTGAGCTGCTGGTCGGCTCGGCGGGCGAAGAAGCGCGTGGGAAGGGTCCACGGGGACTCCTCGACGGCCGAGGTGATCTCCTCCGGGATCGCCCACGAGGCGAGGTCGCGCCTCCACCGTTCCGCCAGTTCGGCTGCCGGCACCATGTGTCGATTGTCGGCGAGTTCGGCGCGGTGCGGGGTGTGGCTGACGAACACGCCCACACTCGATCGGATGCGACTCACCGGGTGACCGGCATCGCATTGCGCCTGGATTACCTGTGAGTAACATGGTGTTGTTACCTACTGGTACGTAACAAACAGCGTTGGGCCGACACCAACCAACAGGGAGCTCGGAGCCGGACATGGGGCACTACAAGAGCAACCTGCGGGACCTCGAGTTCAACCTCTTCGAGGTGTTCAACCGGCAGGAGATTCTGGGCACGGGACCGTACGCCGAGATCGACGAGGAGACCACCCGGAGCATCCTCAGCGAGATCAACCGGCTCGCCACGGGACCGCTCGCCGACTCCTTCGAGGAGGCCGACCGCAACCCGCCCGCCTTCGACCCGCAGACGGGCGGCGTGACGATGCCCCCGGGCTTCAAGCGGTCGTTCGCCGCCTACATGAACGAGGCGGAGTGGTGGCGGCTGGAGATACCGTCCGAGCTCGGGGGGATGAACGCGCCGCGCAGCCTGCACTGGACGGTGGCCGAGCTGATCCTCGGCGCAAACCCGGCGATCTGGATGTACGCGAGCGGCCCGAGCTTCGCGCAGTTGCTGTGGCGGATCGGCACGCCCGAGCAGCAGCGGCTGGCCCAGCTGGCGATCGAGCGCCACTGGGGTTCAACGATGGTGCTGACCGAGCCCGACGCCGGCTCCGACGTGGGCGCCGGGCGCACCAAGGCCGTCCGGCAGCCGGACGGCGCCTGGCACATCGAGGGCGTGAAGCGGTTCATCACCGACGCCGAGCACGACATGGCTGAGAACATCCTGCACTACATGCTCGCCCGCCCCGAGGGCGCCGACCCGGGGACCCGTGGCCTTTCCATGTTCATCGTGCCGAAGTACCTGGTGAACGAGAACGGATCGCTCGGCGAGCGCAACGGCGTGTACGCGGCCAACGTCGAGCACAAGATGGGCCTGAAGGCGTCGACGACCTGCGAGCTGCGCTTCGGTGAGAGGCGCCCGGCCGTCGGCTATCTGGTGGGCGACGTCCACCAGGGCATCAAGCAGATGTTCATGATCATCGAGCAGGCCCGGATGATGGTCGGCACCAAGGCGATCGCCACCCTGTCCACCGGCTACCTCAACGCCCTCGACTACGCCAGGAACCGGGTGCAGGGACCCGACCTGACCAGGATGACCGACAAGACGTCGCCACGCGTCACGATCATCCACCACCCCGACGTGCGCCGGATGCTCATGCTGCAGAAGGCGTACGTCGAGGGGATGCGGGCGCTCGTGCTCTACGCCGCCACCCTGCAGGACGCCGTGCAGGTGGCGACGCACGAGGGGGGCACCGACGAGCTGGCCGAGGCCCTCAACGACCTGTTGCTGCCGGTCGTCAAGGGTGTCGGTTCGGAGCGCTCGTACGAACTGCTCACGTTGGCCCTGCAGACCCTGGGTGGCTCCGGTTACCTGCAGGACTACCCGATCGAGCAGTACATCCGGGACGCCAAGATCGACACCTTGTACGAGGGCACCACCGGCATCCAGGCCCTCGACCTGTTCTTTCGCAAGATCGTCAAGAACAACGGCCAGGCCCTGACCGCGCTGCTGGGCCGGATCAAGGAGTTCGCGGCGAGCGAGGCAGGGAACGGCCGGCTCAAGGAGGAGCGGGCGCTGCTCGACGCGGCCGTCGACGACGTCAAGGGCATCGTCGACGCCATGGTCGGCTTCGTGCTCGGCGCGGGAGAGCGCCCCGAAGAGCTCTACCGGGCCGGCCTCAACGCCAACCGACTCCTCCTCGCCCTCGGCGACCTCGTCATCGGCTGGCTGCTGCTCCGGCAGGCGGAGATCGCGCTGGGACGGCTTGACGCGGCCGACGACCGCCTCGGCGACGCGGACCGCGCCTTCTACACCGGCAAGGCCGCCGCTGCCCGGTTCTTCGCCGCCACCGTGCTGCCGCGCCTGGCGGCCGAGCGGAAGATCGCCGAGGAGACGACAGGTGATCTGATGGAAGTCCCCGAGGACGCGTTCTGATCCATGGGACACCCCGTACACAACGGGTAGTACGGTGGCATCGGTACTGTAGTGTGGGCACGCCTGAGGGGTAAGTTTCTCAGCAAGTCGTCGTCGGTCAGCGGTCCCGGAGGTCTCGGTTCATGGGTATCGGGATCAGTGTTTTTCTGATCACGCTCGGGGCGATCCTGAAGTTCGCCATCACGGTCGACCTGTCCGGCGTCAACATCCAGGCCATGGGCGTCATTCTGATGATCGTCGGCGCGGCGATGTTCGTGTTGAGCCTGGTCTTCCTGCCCCGCCGCCGCGAGTCGGCCCGGCGGGAGCAGCAGCAGGCCTACGACGAGGGCCCGCCCAACGTGTGAAAGGTCGGCGGCCACGGCCCTCAGGGGGTGAGGGCGAGCGTGGCACCGGTGTCGTCGACGAGACGGTGACACCCCGGCTCCGCGGGGAGACGTGCGCGGTCGTCGCGCACCCTGGCCCGGGGTCCGTCCGGGCCGACCAGGGTGGTGCCGGCGGCCCGTACCGCCACCAACTCCTCACCCTGGCGCAGCAGCACGGGCCCGTCCCGCCGGGCCGACAGCGCCACCCGGCCGGCGCGCAGGCCGTCCACCACCGCCTCCAGCACCTCCGGCGCCGACTCCGTGGGCTCCGCGTCTGCGGGGCACTCCACCCAGGTGGTGGGTGAGCCGGGCGGCGCGTTGTCCGGGCCGGGCCGGTGCCAGTCGCTGCCGCCGACCGGCACCGCCGTCGGATCCCAGGCGAACCACCAGGCCAGCGGCGTCGTCCACCGCTGGTCCAGCCAGGACCAGTGCCACACCTCGACCAGCGGCGGGCGGCGGCGCATCGGGTGCAGCCAGCTCATTTCCCCGGCGATCGGGTGGTTGATGGACAGCAACCCGCCGCGACGTTCGATCTCCTCGAGCCAACGGTCGGGCGGTTCCCGGAAGTCGATCCACCCGATGTCGCCGAACGCGTTCGCGTGCCCCTGCGGCGTGGTCAGCTCCTGGCCGGGGAGCAGCACGATGCCGGCCCGGTCGCCGGCGGCCGGCAGCGCGGCGTGGTGGCTGACCGTGTTGTGGTCGGTGACCGCCAGGAAGTCGAGGCCGCGGCCAGCCGCCAGGCCGGCCAGCTCGTCCACGGTGTACGCGCCGTCGGAGTGCACGGTGTGGCTGTGCAGGTCGCCGGCGAGCCAGCGGCGGTCCGACCCGGCAGGCAGCGCGCGCCGGGGCGGACGCTCCGGGACCGGGGGCGCCGGGGTCGGTGGCGGTGGGGAGAAGCTGCCGGTCTCCGCGGTCAGCTCGTAGCCGAGCCCGGCGTTCGGAACCCGGACCAGCCCGAGCACCACGTACCACTGGCCCGGCTCCAGCTCACCGGGAAGATAGCCGGGGGTGGCGGCATCGGGTGCGATGACGAAGGTGTTCCTCGCGCCGCCTGACCAGCCCCGGAACCCGTCGGGACCCAGGCAGCCGAGATCGAGGATGCCCTGGCTCCGGTCGTACGACAGCCGTACCCGCAGCCCGTCGGCGCCGGGCGGCACGTCCACCGGGAGGTAGTGGTACCGCGAGGCGATCCGATCGTCGGGCCCCCAGCTGCCGCGATGCGTACTGACGGTCACGGTCGGCGGGCCGGGGTGGTGTCGCCAACCAGCTCGCCGTCGTCGGCCCGGTAGATCAGCGAGCGGTCCGGGGGCGGGGTGACCCACAGCTCGCTGCCGATCTCGAACTCCCGGCCCTCGGGCACGGTGACCCGTACCGCGATCGGCCCGGCGGCGCTCGCCGTACCGTCCGCCCCTCCGGCCTCGAGGGTGACGAGCGCGGAGACGCCGAGGCCCTCGACGACGGCGACCCGGCCCCGGATGGCGTCGGCGGCCGGAGCCGTCGACCAGTGCAGGTACTCCGGACGGATCCCGAAGATCACCTCCTCGCCCGCGCGCAGCCGGGCGGCCGCGGAGGACGGCACCGGCACCCGGAACCCGACCACCTCGGCCGCCGAGCCGTCGAAGCGGCCGTGGAGCAGGTTCATCGGGGTGGAGCCGATGAAGTTCGCGACGAACGTGTTCGCCGGCCGCAGGAACACCTCCCGCGGCCTGCCGAGCTGCCGGATCCGGCCGCGCTCCATCACCGCCATCCGGTCGGCGAGCGCTATCGCCTCGGCTTGGTCGTGGGTGACGAACACGGTGGTAACACCGAGCTCCCGCTGCAGTCGCTTGAGGAACGTCCGGGCCTCCAACCGCAGCCGGGCGTCGAGGTTGGACAGCGGCTCGTCAAAGAGAAACACCGTCGGGCGAGCGGCGATAGCGCGCGCCACCGCTACCCGCTGCTGCTGCCCGCCGGAGAGCTGGCCGGGCCGGCGCTCCATCAGCTCGCCGAGGCCCAGGCTTTCCCCGGTCTCGGCGGCAGCCGCGTACCGCTCCGCCTTGGGCACCTTCTTGATCCGCAGCGGGTAGGCGACGTTGTCCGCCACCGTCATGTTCGGGAACAGCGCGTAGTCCTGGAACACCATCGCGACGTCGCGGCGGCCCGGCGGCAGCGCCGTCACGTCCCGCTCCCCTATGTGGATGGTGCCGCCCGTCGCCGGCTCCAGTCCGGCGATCATGCGCAGCAGCGTGGTCTTGCCGCACCCGGACGGGCCGAGCAGCGCGAAGAACTCGCCGTCGGAGATGGCGAGATCCAGCTCGTCGACCGCACGGATGCCGCCGGGGAAGACCTTGGACAGCGACCGGAGCACGATCCCGGGCATCAGCGCTTGATCCCTCCGTGGAAACGGAACCCGTAGCCGGGGTTCCGCAGCTGATGTAGTGGGATAGTCCGCGAGTTCGCGGGTTGACGTGCGGGAACGTGCCGTTGGCTGTTGTGACGGCGTGTATCTAGGGGTTGGGGTTCGCTTTGGTCAGTGGCTCGCTGGGCTGAGCT
>WHSR01000097.1 GCA_009379995.1 Streptosporangiales bacterium | reverse complement strand
CCGCAACACCAGCTCGCCGGACGGCCTCCGCGAACGGATCAGGCACGGATCCACGGACATTTCGACGCCTCCAGATCGAACGACAGATAGCCATAGAGGCTGGTCGAAACGGAGGGAAAGATCACCGGCATAACAAGCAATCTCGGGCATGGCGCGACCTTAGCCGGAAGCGCGGATGCGGCGAGCGCCTTGTCCACAGGTGCTGGGAGCGCCCGAGAAATCAGGCGACCTTCTCCGTCTTCTCCGTCTTCTCCGTCTTCTTCGCGCCGGACGACCCGGATCCGTCGCCGGACGCGCCCTTCGACTCCCCGGAGCTCTTCGACTCGCTCGCCGACGACGACTCGCCCGAGGTCGTCGACTCCTTGTCCTTCTTCTGCCCGTCCCCGGAGCCCTTGCCCGCGCCGTTCGCGGACGCGCGGCTGTCCGTGCGGTAGAAGCCCGACCCCTTGAAGACGACGCCGACGGGAGAAAAGATCTTGCGCAGCCGGCCGCCGCACTCGGTGCACTCGGTCAGCGGGTCGTCGGTGAACTTCTGCACGACCTCGATCCGCTCGTCGCAGCCGGTGCAAGCGTACTGGTACGTCGGCACGTGCCCCTCCTGTGGCTAGCACTCTCGCCGTTCGGCTGCTAATGGTAACGCTCTTCGGTGCCTATCGCTTCCCGGTGAATGTGCAGGGCAGGTGCTTGATGCCGTTGATGAACGTGGACTGCAGCCGGGACGGCTCACCGCTGGCGTGGATGTCGGGCACGCGGCGCAGCAGCTCGCGGAACATCACGGTGATCTCCCGGCGGGCCAGGTGTGCGCCCAGGCAGTAGTGCGGACCGGGGCCGCCGAACCCCACGTGTGGGTTGGGGCTGCGGGTGATGTCGAAGGTGTACGGGTCGTCGAAGATGGTCTCGTCGCGGTTTGCCGACCAGTACATCAACAGGACCTTGTCGCCCTCGGCGAATCGGTGGCCGTTCAGCTCGTGGTCCCGGGTGAGCGTTCGCCGCATCCAGATCACCGGGGAGGCAACGCGTACGATCTCTTCAACCGCGGTGGGTGCGTACGCCTCGAAGTCGGAGGCCCACAGATCCCGCTGGTCGGGGTGTTGGGTGAGCAGCCACAGGCCGTGTGAGATCGCGTTGCGGGTGGTCTCGTTGCCGGCGACCACCAGCAGGACGAAGAACGAGCCCAGCTCCTGCGTGGTGAGCTGCTCTCCGTCGATGTTCGCGTTGACCAGCGCTGAGGTCAGGTCGTCGGTCGGGTTGGCGACGCGGTGCCGGGCCAGCTCCTGCACCATCTCGGACAGCTCGGCGCCGGCGGTGAGCAGCACGGTGGGTACGTCGCCGCCCTCCGGTATGTACTCGGGGTCCTGTGAGCCCAGGATGACGTTCGACCGGTCGAAGACGAAGTCGTAGTCCCGTTCCGGGACCCCCATCATGTCGCAGATGATCTTGAGGGGGAGGCGGGCGGCGATCTCGGTGACGAAGTCACATTCTCCGCGGTCGATGACGTCGTCCACCAGGAGCGCGGCGGCGCGCTGCACGTCGTCTTCCAGCTTCTTGATCATTCGCGGGGTGAAGCCCTGGGAGACGATTCGCCGAAGCCGCGCGTGCCGTGGGTCGTCCAGGTTGATCATCGAACCGAAGAACTCGAGGAAGTCCTCGGGGGTGTCCGCCACGCTGGTGGCGCCTTTGGCCGAGGAGAAGACCTCCGGCTGTCGGCTGGCCTCGACGATGTCCTCATGCCGGGTCAGCGCGTAGTAGCCGGGGCCGGGCTCCAGCCAGCCCAGATCCGGCTCGGGGTAGAACGGCACCGGCCGGTACTGGCGCAGCAGCGAGAACGCCGCTTCCCGCTCGGGCAGCGGACGTACCCAGAACGCCATGTCCGACAGGTCGATCTCGTCCAACCTCACCGAAACGCCGTTGGGGGCGCTCGTCTGCACCACGAGGTTCTCGCTTCCGGTCGAGAGGAACACACTGCCACCTGTTCCATCTTTACAGCGTGGTTGTCGGCGTCAAGCGGGTTCGACTTTCGTCGAGGTCTATGTTGTGGGGGTCGGTTTGTCCGGTTTGGTGCCCCACAACATGGATCTCGGCGGGGTCGACTAGTCCCCCCGCTCGCCGAACCAGCCGGCCAGCTTGCCGCGCCTGCTCACCGCCCGAAGCCGGCGTTCGGTCGTCTCCCGTGCCTCCGCGGTGGTGACGACGAGCAGCTCGTCACCCCGGCGGAGCACCGTGGTGGGATCCGGTACGAAGCTGCGGCGATCCCTGACCACCAGCGTGATGGCGGCCCCGGCCGGGAGACGCAGCTCGAAGATCTCGACGCCGTGCAGCCGGGACGCCCGAGGTATCCGGACCTGCAGGAGCTCGGCGCCCAGGTCTTCCAGCGGCGCGGACTCGACGTCGATCTCCACCGGCTCGGCCGGCGCCGAAACCCCGAGCCTCCGCGCGGCCCACGGCAGCGTGGGTCCCTGGAGCAGGGTGAACACCACAACTATCACGAAGACCATGGCGAAGAGACGTTCCGCTCCGGCGACGCCGGAACCCACCGGAACGGTCGCGAGCACGATCGGTACCGCTCCCCGCAGTCCGGTCCAGGAGAGGAACGCCTGGTCCCGCCAGCCCAGACGGTTACCTCGGGTGAATCGGAACGGAAGGATCGAGACGACCACCGAGACCGGACGGGCCACCAGCAACAGCGCGAACCCGAGCAGGAGCGAGGGCAGAACCTCGCGGGGCAGCTCCGACGGACTCGCCAGCAGCCCGAGCATGACGAACAGACCGATCTGGGCGAGCCAGGCGACGCTTTCGGCGAAGCCTCGCGTCGCCGCGCGATGCGGCAGCCGTATGTTGCCGAGGACGAGCCCGGCGAGGTACACCGCGAGGAAGCCGCTGGCGTGGAGCAGGGCGGCGCCGGCGTAGGAGCCCATCGTGAGGCCGAGCACGGTGAGCGGATACAGCCCGGAGGCGGGCAGGGCCACCCGCCGCAGCGCGACGCCGCCCGCCCAGCCGACCGAGACGCCGACCGCCGCGCCCACGGCGAGCTGGTAGGACATCATCGCGGCGAACCCCCATGGGCTCGCCGGCCCGCCCTGCACGCTGAGCAGCGTGACGAGAATGACCACCGGCGCGTCGTTGAACCCCGACTCGGCCTCGAGCGTCCCGGCGAGCCGGGGCGGCAGCGGCAGCCGGCGCAGCACCGAGAACACGGCCGCCGCGTCGGTCGGCGAGAGCGCCGCGGCGACCAACACGGCGAGGCGGGGATCGAGCCCCAGCAGGTAATGCGCGGCGGCAGCGGTGACGAGGACGCTGACGCCCACGCCGAGCGTCGCCAGCACCACCGCCTCGGCCGCGACCGGCCGCATGGCTGTCCAGCTGGTGGTGAGACCACCCTCGGCCAGGATGAGCGCCAGGGCCGCCAGCCCGAGGGCCTGGGCGAGCTGGGCGTCGTCGAAGCGGACGCCGAGGCCCGACTCACCGATCAGCAGTCCGAGCGCCAGGTAGGCGAGAAGGCTGGGCAGGCCGAGCCGGTGCGAGAGCCGTACCGCCGCGATGGCGCAGAGGAGGACGAGGGCGCCGAGGAGCAGCACCACGGGCGTGGGCTCCGAGGGCAGGGAGCCAAGGAAGGCAAGGTGCAGCCGCTCCAGGGACACGGCGCTCGCTCCCCCCTCACCCGTCGTCTAATCGAACCAGCGGACCCCCGACGGGGTGGCGGCGGCGCGCACCCGGCGGTCGTGCGGCTCGGCCGGCACCTCGTCCAGCACCTCGTCGTCGTAGAGCAGTGCCACGGTCAGGGCGGCGGAGCTGGCCCGGGACAGCGCCCGGTCGTACGAGCCCGCGCCGCGTCCGAGGCGCGTCCCGCGCCTGTCCACCGCGAGGGCGGGCGCGATCACCACGTCGCACCTGCGCACCATGTCCACGCCGAGCCGCTCGCCGGCCGGCTGGTACGTACCCCGCGGCCCCGGCACCAGCGAATCCGGCCCCTCGTACGCCCCCCAGTCCAGATCATCGTCGCCCAGCAGGACCGGCAGCAGGACCGTGGCGCCATGTTTCCACAGGGCGAGCACGAGGCCGTGGGTCTCCGGTTCGCAGTCGACGGAGTAGTAGGCAGCCACCGTGCCGGCTATCCCCATCCGGTCCAGGCTCATCAGCTCCTCGCGTAGCGCCCGTCCGGCCGCCGCGCGCGCCTCCGGGTCCCGCGCCCGCCGGGCCGCGACCAGCCGGCGGCGCAGCGCCCGTTTGTCCTCGCTGACGTGCACCATGGCACCATCCTCCCGGATCTGTGTCCGGCAGAGATCCGGCACGGTGGGTCGGGTGGCGGAGATACCCGCGCGAGTGGCTAATGTCGGTGCATGGCCGACTTCGCGCGACGGAACATCATCAAGGCGGTGGTCCCGGCGGCGGGTCTCGGCACCCGCTTCCTGCCCGCCACAAAAGCGACCCCGAAAGAGATGCTGCCGGTCGTCGACAAACCGGCGATCCAGTACGTCGTCGAGGAGGCGGTCGCCGCCGGTCTGCACGACGTGCTCATCATCACCGGCCGGAGCAAGCGTTCGATCGAGGATCACTTCGATCGCGCGTACGAGCTGGAGGAGGCGCTCGCCGCCAAGGACGACAAGGAGCGGCTGGCGCTGGTGCGGGAGTCGAGCGAGCTCGCGTACGTCCACTACGTGCGGCAGGGCGAGCCGCGCGGGCTCGGGCACGCCGTGCTGTGCGCCGCGCAGCACGTCGGCGACGAGCCGTGCGCTGTACTGCTCGGCGACGACATGATCGATCCCCGCGATCCGCTGCTCAACCGCATGATCGAGGTGCGCCAGCGGCACGGCGGCAGCGTGCTGGCGCTCATGGAGGTCAGCCCGGACGAGGTGTCGCGGTACGGCTGCGCCGCGATCACGCCGACCGACGACGGCGACGTGGTGCGCGTCACCGACCTGGTGGAGAAGCCGCCGCGGGGCGAGGAACCGAGCCGGTGGATCATCATCGGCCGGTACGTGGTGGACCCTGCCGTCTTCGGCGTCCTGCGGGAGACGCCGCCGGGTCGGGGCGGGGAGATCCAGCTCACCGACGCCCTCAAGGTCCTCGCGGAGCGGGGGCCGGGCGAGGGCGGCCCGGTGCACGGCGTGCTCTTCCGGGGCCGCCGCTACGACACCGGGGACAAGGTCGACTACCTCCGTACGGTTGTGCAGTTCGCCAGCGACCGTGAGGACCTCGGTCCGGAGTTCCTGCCCTGGCTGCGTGAGTTCCTGGCGGACAGAGAGGATGGCGTCCGGTGAAACCGGTCGACGCGTACCTGGCCGAGATCCTCGGCACGGTGCGTCCGCTCGACGCCCTCGAACTGGCCCTGCTCGAGGCTCGGGGATGTCCGCTCGCGGAGCACGTGGCCGCCCCGGAGGCGCTGCCGGCCTTCGACAACTCGGCGATGGACGGGTACGCGGTTCGGGCCGCCGATATCGTCGACGCCGACGACCGGCCGGTCACGCTTCCGGTCGTCGGAGACATCCCGGCGGGGGAGGTCGGCGTCTTCGCGATCCCCAAGGCGATGTCTGCGCGCATCATGACCGGAGCGCCGCTGCCCGCCGGCGCCGACACCGTCGTACCGGTGGAGTGGACCGACGGGGGCGTGGCCCGGGTCGAGGTGCGTCGCTCCGCGAGCCGGGGTCAGTTCGTCCGCAGAAGGGGCGAGGACGTCGATGCCGGCGACGTCGTGCTGCGTCCGGGGGTCCGGCTCGGAGCCGCGCAGATCGGTTTGCTCGCCGCCATCGGCCGGCGGACCGTCACGGTACGGCCGCGGCCGAGGGTCGCGGTGATCTCCACAGGCAACGAGCTGGTGGAGCCGGGTACGCAGATCGCCCCGGGGCAGATCGCCGACTCGAACAGCTACACGCTCACCGCGGCGGCGGCCGAGGCCGGCTGCGCGGCCTACCGGCACGGGATCGTTCCCGACGACCCGCAGGCGGTCATGTCGGCGATCGAGGACCAGCTGCTGCGCTCCGACATGATCATCACCAGCGGCGGGGTGAGCATGGGCGCCTACGATGCCGTGAAGGAGGTGCTCTCCCAGCTCGGCACCGTGCGTTTCGAGAGGGTGGCCATGCAGCCCGGCATGCCGCAGGGGTTCGGTGTGATCGGGGACGACGAGACGCCGATCTTCACTCTGCCCGGCAACCCGGTGAGCGCCTTCGTGTCCTTCCAGGTCTTCGCCGTACCCGCGCTGCGCAAGATGCAGGGGCTGGACCCGATGCCGCGGGCGCCGGTGCGCGCCGCGCTGACCGCGCCGCTGCGATCGCCGGAGGGGAAGCGCTCGTACGGCAGGGCTCGGGTCGAGCCACGGGAGGGGGGCGAGCTCGCCGTCACCCCGGTGCAGGGCCAGGGCTCGCATCAACTCGCCCACCTGGCCTGGGCGAACGCTTTCGTCATCGTGCCCGAGCAGGTGACCGAGCTCGGTGCCGGAGAGACCGTCGAGGTCATGGTCCTGGAGGAGCCGCAGGGGGTGGTGAGCACCGGTGGCCGATGAGTCGTCCCGGCTCACCCACGTCGACGAGACCGGCGCCGCGCGCATGGTGGACGTGTCCGGCAAGGACGTGTCCGCGCGTACCGCGCGGGCGGCGGGCCGGGTGTTGCTGTCCGCGGAAGCGGTCGCGGCGCTGCGCGCCGGCGACGTGCCCAAGGGGGACGCCCTCGCGGTGGCGAGGATCGCCGGCATCCAGGGCGCGAAGCGTACCCCGGACCTGGTGCCGCTCTGCCATCCGATCGCGCTGCACGGCGTGCGCGTCGAGGTCGAGGTCACCGACGCCGGCGCGGACCTCGTCGCAGAGGTCCGTACCGCCGACCGCACCGGGGTGGAGATGGAGGCGCTCACAGCGGTGTGCGTGGCCGGGCTCGCCCTGATCGACATGGTCAAGGCGATCGACCCGGCCGCTGTCATCACCGGAGTACGGGTGGAGGAGAAGGCCGGCGGCAAGACCGGAAGGTGGGCTCGGGAGTAATGCGCGCCTTGGCGATCTCGGTGTCCAACCGGGCCGCGGCCGGGGTGTACGAGGACCGCTCCGGGCCGGTGTTGGTCGAGCTGCTGCGCGCGGCCGGATGCGAGACGGTGGACGGGCCGGTCGTGGTGCCGGACGGGGATCCGGTGGAGCTCGCCCTCCGCGATGCCGTCGCGCAGGCGTACGACGTGGTGGTGACCAGCGGCGGCACCGGGCTCACCCCCACCGACCGAACCCCGGAGATGACCCGCCGGGTGATCGACCGGGAGATCCCCGGCATCGCCGAGACGGTGCGCCTGACCGGACGGGACAAGGTCCCGGCGGCCATCCTCTCCCGCGGGATCGCCGGCCTGGCTGGGACCACCCTGATCGTCAACCTGCCCGGTTCCACCGGCGGGGTACGCGACGGGATGGCCGTGATCGCCCCGGTGATCGCGCACGCGGTCGACCAGGTCGGCGGCGGCGACCACGTACGCGGCGACGACCACTGATCCCGGCGTCGATCAAGGGGACCAAGGGGCCTGCGCTATCCCAGGTACTCGCTCGCGACCTCGGGCTGCTCGGCCCGCTCGACCTGCGGGTGTTCCTCGGCCCTCGGCCGTAGCACCGTGACGCCGAGCACGATGGCGGCCGCCACGAAGGCGACGCCGAGGCCGAACGCGAGGTGGTAGCCGCCGGTCAGCGCCCACGCGGTGCTCACGCCCTCGGCGATCAGGCGGTCCGTACGCGAGGTCGCGAGCGCGGCCAGGGTGGCGAGACCGAGCGCGCCGCCCACCTGCATCGTGGTGTTGGCCAGCCCGGACGCAAGCCCGGCGTCGCTGTCCGTTGCGTCGGACATGACGAGCGTCATCAGGGACGGGAACGCCGCGCCGAAGCCGATGCCGAGAAGCAGCATCGTCGGCAGCAGGTCCACCACGTAGCCGGCGTCCACCGGCGCGCGGGTGAACAGCGAGAGCCCGGCCAGGACGAGCGTAAGGCCGACCAGCAGCACGGGACGGGCGCCGAAGCGGGTGATCAGTCTCGCGGAGAAGCCGAGGGAGAGCGTCCCGATCGCCACCGCCACCGGGAGGAACGCGAGGCCGATCTGCAGCGCGTTGTAGCCGAGCACGAGCTGCATGTACAGGGCGCCGCTGAAGAACATCCCGAGCCCGCCGGCCACCGTCAGCATCTGGATGAGGTTCGCCCCGGAGACGTTGCGCGACCGGAAGATGCCCAGCGGCAGCAGCGGCTTGGCCGCCCGCGCCTGGCGCACGACGAACGCGACGAGCAGGGCGATCGCGACGGTGCCCAGGCCGAGCGTGTGCGCCGAGCCCCAGCCGTAGTCGGCCGACTTGACGATCGTGTAGACGCCGAGCATCAGCGCGGCGGTGACGAGTACGGCGCCGGCGGCGTCGGCTCCCTCGCGGAGCCCGATCCCGTGGTCGGTACCGAGGAGGCGGCCGGCGAGCAACGCGGCAGCGATCCCGATCGGAACGTTGACGTAGAAGATCCAGTGCCAGTTGAGGGCCTGGGTGAGGATGCCGCCGGCGAGGAGGCCGATCGAGGCGCCGCCGGAGGCGACGAAGGTGTAGACGCCTATCGCCTTCGCCCGCTCCCGAGGTTCCGGGAACATCGTCACCACCATGCCGAGGATCACGGCCGAGGCCATGGCGCCGCCGGCCCCCTGGACGAATCGCGCGGCGATCAGCATCTCCTGGCTCCCGGACACGCCGCACCACAGCGAGGCAGCGGTGAAGACGACCAGCCCGACCATGAAGACGCGCTTGCGGCCGATCAGGTCCCCGAGCCGGCCGGCCAGCAGCAACAACCCGCCGAAGGCGACCAGGTAGGCGTTGACGACCCAGGCCAGGTTCGACTGGGAGAAGCCGAGGTCGCGCTGGATGTACGGCAGTGCCACGTTCACGATGGTCTGGTCGAGGATGATCATCAACATCCCGGCGCAGAGCACGAAGAGCGCCAGCCAGCGCGAGTCGCCGGTCGAGGTCGATGGAACGTTATCGGGCAATGTGGTCGTCTCCTGGGTCATGGCCACCAGGAACGACCGGACTAGATAATTTTGTTCCGGATGATCTCTTCCGGATCTATTTGCGGCTCTAGGAAGCCCGGGAGGCGCGGCGCCGTACCGGTATCTGGCAGCGCACAGGGGTGGAGAGGCGACCGTGGACCAGCCGTTCGAGTCCGTCGACGAAGGCCTCCCGCTCGCTCGGCGGGAGCGCCGCGAGCACGTCGTCATAGAGACCCGCGACGATTTCCTGCGCCTCGGCGACGATCCGCTCGCCCGCCTCGGTGACCGAGACGATCCGAGCCCGGCGGTCGGTGGCCTGCGGACGGCGCTCCGCGAACCCGGCCCGCTCGAGTCCGTCGAGCGTCACGACCATCGTGGTCTTGTCCAGGTCGCACAGCTCGGCGAGCTGGCTCTGCGTCAGCTCTCCGGTCATGGCCTTGGACAGCACGCAGTAGCCACGAGGTGAGATTCCGAGCTCGGTGAGCTGGGCCGTCATCTCGGTGGTCAGCACGTGGCTGGCCTGCGACAAGAGGAGGATGAGGTCGGGGGTCACCTCTGTCGACGCGGTACCGCTCATGGCGACAGCGTACCCAAAACATCCGCTGCCAAATAATCCCGCAACAGAACAACTGCGTGGGTTTCGGCGGCTTCGGGCGCCCCTGGCGAATGGCCGTACGGATCGAGTGGTGGGTAGGCCTGACGGGGGGAATGATGGAGGTGTGCCGAACATTCGGGGTTGGCCCGCTTCGTTGGCGGCTGGCCCGGTGGGGTTGCGTCCGCTGCGGATACGGGACGCCGTCGCGTGGCGGGAGGTACGCCTCCGCAACGCCGACTGGCTGCGCCCGTGGGAGCCCACCAATCCGGAGGCCCCGCTCTTCCGCACCGGGCTGGGTCCGTACCTCGCCATGACCAACACGCTCCGCCGCGAGGCCCGGCACGGTTCGGCGCTCCCCTGGGTGGTGACGTACGAGGGTCGGTTCGCCGGTCAGTTGACGGTCGGCACGATCGTCTGGGGGTCGGCCCGGGCCGGCCAGGTGGGCTACTGGGTGGACGAGGCGCTGGCCGGTCGGGGCATCACGCCGACCGCCCTGGCGCTGGCCGTCGACTACTGCTTCTTCGTCGTCGGGCTGCACCGTATCGAGGCCAACATCCGGCCGGAGAACGTCGCAAGCCGTCGGGTGGTGGAGAAGCTGGGGTTCCGTGAGGAAGGGATCCGCCGCCGTCACCTGCACATCAACGGTGCCTGGCGGGACCACCTCTGCTACGCGGTGACCGTCGAGGACGCGCCCGAGGGGTTGATGGCCCGCTGGCGCCGCGCGGCCGGAAGCCCCGTGGCGAATGCGCCGGACTGGGCCGTCTCACCGGAGGTGGCCAGCGGAGGGGTGCCGTACAGGGCCGTCCCCCGCTCGGCCAAAGTCACCCATCCTCCCGAGGTGCCCCGGCCCATGTGGACGGGTGACGGGTGACCTCTTCGGCCGCGACACGCGGGGCCAACCTAGCTAACTTACGACACACCGGCGACGGTGCTCGTCAAGCACCGACACGCCGCCATAACGTGCATCTGTGTGAGCACGCCCGTGGTCGGTCCGCTGTGCTGGCGCGCTCGTGGGGAGGGCTGGTGAGCAGCGGACTTCTTTATGTCGCCATCGTTGGCGTGTGGGCGTTGGTGCTTGTGCCCATGTGGCTGCGCCGTCCCGACGCCGGCGAGCGAAGCGGCATGCGCCTGCTCTCCCGGCGCCGCAGGTCCGGTGGAACGGCGGGCCACCCGGCGGGCCGGCCGGCCACACCGTACGGGAGCCAGCCCAGGCCCGCGCGCCCGCGGGCCCCCGTGGCTCCCGAGCCGTCCGCCGAGCCGTCCGCAGGGCCGTCCACCGAGCAGCCCACTGGACAGTCCACTGGGCCGTCCACCGGGATGGACCGGACGCCGAACCGGGGAGGCGCACAGCCTCCGTTCGGCCGTCCTCCCACGGGCCGTCGTCGTGCGCGGGTCATCGCGCGGCGGCGACGCAGGCTCTCCGGGGTGTGCCTGCTCTTGATCGCCACGGTGGTGCTCGCCTCGACGGGTGTCACGCCGTGGTGGGTGATCGCGCCGCCGGTCGTACTGCTGGCCGGCTACCTCGCCCTGCTGCGCGCGGCGCGGCAGATCGACGCCGAGCGCCGCAGCATGCACGCCCAGCGCGCCAGGACTCCGGCGCCCGCGGATGACGAGGACGCGGAGGTGATTCCGCTCAGCGCCACCGCCGAGCAGGACGAGCTCTACGACCAGTACACCGACGCAGGCCTCAGGGCGGTCGGGGACTGACCATGCCACCGGCCGGGATTTGCTAGCCTAGGTCGGGCCTTGGGGCTGTAGCGCAGTCCGGTAGCGCACCTCGTTCGCATCGAGGGGGTCAGGGGTTCAAATCCCCTCAGCTCCACCTTGGAGGGTTTACTACAACCTTGGATCAAAGGTTGCTCCGTGTATAAGGGCACCCGACCGGCGTCGAGGCGGTGCTCTTGTCTAGTGGTTGAGCTTGTCGCGGATGTCTGGCGTCTCGGTGCGACGACTTTCGACCTTGACTCAGAGCGTCCCTTTGGGCCAGCCATCTTCGGCGGCGGTCCCGGGGGCGGTTGGTCAATGTGGTAGCAGCGTTTGTGGAGCTTGTCGTTCAGGCCAGGTTCGGCGAGATGTCCGGTAGGGGCCACTGGACCAGCATGCTTCCGGCGAGGGAGATCCAAGTCTCTCCAGTGCTGGGGTTGCTCCTACTCGGAACGGCCGCGAGGGCCAGCGGTGGTCCGGTGGGTCCGTCGTAGGAGCGCATCAGGCCCAAGCCGGCGGCGACGGTGCTGTGCGGTACGCCGGCGTTCGTGCGGGCGTTCCTGGCTCCCATCAGGTCCGCCCGGATTGTGGTTGCGAGAGCGTCGTCGGGGATGTAGCGCAGGTTGCAGCAAGCCGCGAGGTAGGCGTGCTTGAGCGCGGCCAGTCGGTACCGGTTCCGGTCAGGCAGCGGTCATGTGCAGCGAAATCTGCCTGTTCGCGAGCATGGTCTGGACGGCGGGGTCCACTGGCCCGTCCAGGAACAGCACAAACTGTCCGTCTTCCGTCCCACGGAGGTAGATCCTCGGGATTCGCCGCAACCCATCCGCTCCGGGACCTTCGGCGCGCACATGGACCAAGGCATCGAAGCACCAGTTCGTGAGCTCACCCTCGATCCTCGTCCCCAGCATGTTGTTGCACTGGGCGCAGGTCAGCGTCCGAACGTGTCCCCCGACGGCTCCGTGGGGCACGTGTTCCCGGCGGTCCGGGCCTGGTGCCAGGCAGATGGGGCACCGTTCGAATGCGCAGTACTGGATCTCGGTGATGAGTTTCGCTTGGACAGGCTCCGTGTTGCCCATTGGGCCGTGTCGGACATCGAGCGTTTGCCCGGCATCATGGTCGGCCTCGATCCGCAGCCGCCGCAGTGGAGGGGAACTCTTTCGCCGCGGTTCGCCTTCGCTCGGCTCGCTGACCCGGCCCGTCCACACGGGCCGACTCTATGCCAAGATGTTCCATTGCGGCGGGCGGCGCGCTGCCAGGACGAACGCTGAATCGACACACTCCAACTACGCCTGCTGCCCACTGGTCAGCGTTATCACCGGGCGCTCCCTCGCCCTCGATCGCGGCCAGGAGTGTCCGACACGCCGAAGCGGGTGGTGCCCAGTCTGGACCAATGGCACCGGCTATGCTCGGCGGCTTGAGGCAAAGTCGTGATCTTGTCAGCTAGTCCCAAGTCAGGCCTTCTCATGAGTCGGAAGGCGATAGCAGCGTCGCATTCGGGCGCTATTACCTCCTACGACCTGGTATGTGAGTTCCATGCCGCGAGCGGCGAGGAGGTACCAGCTACTCCTCAGCGCAACGTGCCACTTGCGCAACGTAACCTACGACAACAGATCTTGGAGGAAGAGGTTCAAGAGCTGCGTGAAGCGGTCGTCGCTGCGGACCTGGTCGGGATCGCAGACGCGCTGGCCGATATCGTCTACGTTGCCTGCGGCACGGCCATCACCTACGGTATCCCTTTCGACGCCGTGTTCGCCGAGGTGCATCGATCAAACATGACCAAGATCGGTCCCGACGGACCAACTTTCCGCGCGGATGGCAAGATCATGAAGGGACCCCACTTCGAGCCCCCCGATATCGAAAGTCGCCTGTTTGACGGTGTTCGTAGGTGAGCCTATTTAGCCCAGAAGCGACAGTATCGCCTGTATAGTCTCCTCGATGAGGCCGTCGTTTCGGACGACGTGAAGCGCGCAGCCGAGCTGGCCTGCGTAGTAGACCGAGACGGTCATTTGAAGTTGCTGTAGCACCGCAACCTCCTCGGGAGTTGCGGCCAGACGACCGTCGCGATGTTCCCTAGTACGCTCCAAAATCAGTTCTGCGGAAACATAGAGCTGGACAATCCACGAGTAGCTAAAACGGTGCAAGAGGTCGGCAGAATCCGGCACTCCACGCCATCCATAGTGCTCCTTGGATACGGCGTGAGAGTCGACTAGCGTTACCTTACCTGCGGAAGTTTGCTGGCGGATGAACGATGCGGCTCGATCAGTAGCTGCCGTGATGTCCTGCCGCGCCACCATGTCAGCAGAGTTGGATCGGAAAGCTTCATAACTCACGTGTTTGCCGAGACGCGCCAACGACATCCGGTAAACCAGCGGTCCGAAGCGCAGCAAACAGAAGCGTCCGGGACTGTGTCTACACAGGCGACGCGCGACCGTAGTCTTGCCAACCCCCGGGCGGACCGGTCAATAGTAGGGCTCCGGCCGGACATTGGATTGCAGCCACCATCTTCTACTCACCTCAGGCGCTCAGCAAGCAGGTGTCCCCACTGGTGGTAATGATCGACAGGGTATTCGATATGTGCACGGTCAAGTGTCGGTCTCAACACACGGTTATAGAGCACGCGCCAATCGGTACGAGCACGGAAGTAAGTCTTCCACCACTGCGCTTCTGGACAGATCGGTCGGCCCCGGTATTTCTCCTCAAACGGCAACATGAAGTCGATATAGAATAGGCCACCCACCAGAGTGCGGGCGAGCACGCGATCGACCATTGTCGCCAACTCGTATTTAAGGTTTCTAGAGTACTGGAGAGCGCCGCTTGTGAGAACGCCGTGCGTCCGCTCATCAACCTTGAGCGACATGAAGTCGCCATGCAGGATACGTACATAGTCTTGTAGGCCTTCGGCTTTCACTCGCCATCTAAGGCCTGGCATGTGGACCACGTTTTTGTATCCACCAAACAAAGCGACCTCATCGACATCTATAGCGACGACCTCGAATCCGAGGCGTGCGGCCGGAAGCACGAACTTCCCGTCCGCGCAACCCACCACTGTCAGTCTTGGTTGATCCAAGTGTGCAAATCGTTCGCGCAGCCTTCGTAAGTATCGATAATATCGGGAGGGCGGTTTACCCCACATGCTCCCTGTTTTCACGAAACGTCCCGTATGCCTGTTTCCCGGCAGATGTAGATTCGTGCTATCTGCTGGCAAGCGATCATCATCCGTGTTAACTTTATTATGTGAACTCGCAGTATTCCGGTGCCCAGCTCGAACTCGAGCTCGAGTCGCAGCCGACATCTGGGCGGTATACCGATAGCGATAACCTGATCGCATGGCTTCGGTGTCTCCGCGCCGCCTATCTTGCGGGCTACTTCGGCGGGACCGTGCATGAGGTCTATCCGGACGTTCCAGCCGGATCGCGAGAGAACTACCTCTACTTCACACTCGCTCCGGCGCTGAACTTCCAACGTTCCTCGGAGGGTCTGTGGCGAGCAGCGCTCGCTACCTACCAAGATACCGAGACGCGTTTCGTTTTCTTCCCCGAGAAGACAGTCGCGACCGACTTTGAGACGTTCAAGCGCGCGCTTGTCACGCATCGCCTGGCACTGCAACCGCAGAAGCATTCTGAGATCTGGTACCGCATTAGTTGCACGCTGCATGAACGTTTTGAATCGGACCCTCGTGCCTTGCTTCGCAGCCAGAACCATGACGTCGTCCAGGTCAAGAGCTATATACAGGCCCACAAGAGGGATTTTCCTTACCTTAGCGGGCCGAAGCTGCTGAACTACTGGCTGTATATGCTGCTTTCTTTCACTGATGCAAGGCTCTCGTCGCGAGAAGAGATTTCGATCATTCCGGACCTGCATGTCTGTCGTGCAACAGAACGGCTTGGCCTGGTTCCTGCTGGAACAGACTCTACGCCAGAACAGGTGGCTGCACGTTGGCGCGAACTGCTGACTGGCAGCGACATCGCCCCTTGCGAACTGCATGGTCCGCTGTGGCGCTGGAGCCGGTCCAACTTCCGCGAGCTGCCGCGCGCGCATTAAGGATCAGTCCTCCACCACTCGACGGGCGGGTCTTCCGTTCGTATCGGTTTGATGAGACGTAGGCTCTTCGGACTACCGAGGGTGAGATGTTCGAAGTAGGGCTGGTCGTGACGCTCAAAACGCCTTCGTATCGCTTCGGATAGCTTGCGTCTATCCGCCCGGTCGCCTCTGATACCGAGTCGGGTAAAGGAGTCTTCATACTGAAGCACGATATAGCCGTGTACGCCATGCGAGTGGCGTGGGTGACATGGTGGGTAGAAGGGGGCAAATGTAAGACCGAAGAAAGCGATCCCGCATACCTTGAGCCGCCAGCGCGGATCGAGTAACTCTATCGGTGAGGGAAGCGACTTGCCAAGGATAGCCCATATCATCGTACGTACTGCCCGCGAGAAAGCGAAAAGATCAGTCAGCGCCCCAGGGTCCGCAACTGTTATCACCAACATGTCCAGCCGAGCTGCACGCCAGGCGAGAGATGTATGTTCCAACCAGGAACCGACGCGCTCTGCGTATGCTTCCCACGACTCCGTGGAATGCTGCCTTGGCAGCTCGACCCACCGAGAACCACGGGAGTATGGACATAACGTCCCGCGTACGAGTTCTGCGAACATGATCGCGCTCCTCCCGCCGGCTATCTCACTTGGAGCTTCTCCCGGGCTTTCTATACTGTCAATAGCACCTCGGTCATTGTGGCGTCTGTCGGTCGAGCGGGTATCTTTCGGTGTGGATGCGTATCCGACTTGGGGGGAGGGGTCGGGCGGTGCCGGTGTGCGCAAGCAGGCCTGATCGCCTAGCCGCTCAGGATGACCGACCGCTCTAATCCGGTAGCCCTACCTCTCCCGTCCATGCGTATCCCGTATCTGCACCCCTCGCTCCCGCAGCCGGTGCAGCACCGTCGTCGGGTCCACGCTCATCCGCCCACCGATCCCCGCCAGTGACCACCCGGCCTCGTAGAGCCGCACCGCCTCATCGATCTGCTCCAACGTGAGCCCTTGCCGCCGCACCTGTACACCATGGCGCTTGAGGATCTCGGCAGCCGTCTGCCGGCTGATCCCGAACTGGTCACCTAGCTCGTAGACGGTGGCTCCGGCCTGGTAGCCCTCGACGAGCTGCTGCACCTGTTCCTCGTCCAACCGCTTCGCTCGGCTGGGCTTTGGCCGCTTAGTAGGCTGCGGGACTGGTGCATCGAGGCTCGGCAGCTTCCGAAGCAGGTCCCCTAGCCACCTGACCTGCTCCTTCGTGTTGTAGTAGGCTCCCCGCTGGTCCACCAGAAGACGCAGGTCACGGGCTTGATCCGCGACTGGGTCGCCAGGCTGAAGATCATTTGACCGTCGAACGAAGCGGTATGACGCAGGCACGGGCGCGCCGCGGTAGGTGACGGCGTGCCTGCTCGCCGCAACCGCAGCGGCTCGACGGTTGCGCGGCCTTGCGGTAGCCGTCGATGCCCGGGAGCGGCCTCCGGGCGCGTTCAGAGGGCCGCGCGAGCCGTCCAGGATGTGACAGCCGCGCCGAGGGTCTCTCAGCGGTCGGGCGGCAGCTCCGACGGGCCGACGTACGTCTCCAGCCACTCGTCGAGCGACCGGGCCATACGCAGGAACTCCACGATCCTGCGCTTCGCCGCGGCGGTGCCCAGCCACGGCGCGACCGGCCACTGCCGCCAGGCCACCAGCCCTTTGAGCCGGAGCAGCCCGATACGCGGATGATCCTTCGGGTAGCCCTTCGGCGCGGTCTTCAGCCGGTCGTGGCCGACGATCTCGAGGCCGCGCCGGGTGAGCCCGGCGACCACGGCCTGCAGCTCCTCACCGGTACGGTCGTCGGCCACGGCCTCCCGGTAGCGGGCCAGTTGATCGGGCGCCATCACGTACATCCCGCTGCCGGCAGCCAGCCCGTCGGCAGACAGCTGCACGTAACCGCCCCTGGCGAGCGTGGCCGCGATGGCGGTCTTGTACGGCGACTTGTCCGCGCTGAACCGGACGTCGCGGAATGGCCGGAAGATCTTCCCCGCCCCGAACTCCGGCTCCAGCTCGGCGAGGAGCGCCGCCATGGGCGCGCGTACCTGCTGCTCGTAGACCGCCCTGTGCGCGGTCCAGTACGCCTTGGTGTTGTCCGCGGCCAGTCCTTCGTAGAACTCCAGCGCCTCGGCCGGCCATCCGTGAAACGCCATACCGGCGACGATAGCGACCCGCACCGACAGCTATTCAATCGCATGTGTCATCGAAACCCTTTACGGCTCTGACGTACATGTTTGCCGTTGCAAGGGTCTTCCGATCGGTAGGGGTCGACTGTGAAACTGCGCGAACCTCGCGCATTACCCCGCCTCGCCCCTGCTGCCTGTAGGACGCCCGAGGCGCCAGGTGATCCCGGTTTGTCTCATTTCCGCGCGTACAGCCGCATCGCCAGCGAGCCGAAGACCACGATGAGCGCGGTGCCCCAGGTCGTCGTCCACCGACGAGTACTGCCGGGTCATGCTCACTCGGCTGCGCACGGCGTCCGGTTCGCGCACCACATCGTGGCCGAACACCCACGCCTGGCCGGCGCCGTTGGGGCCGAGCACCCCGTACACCGTGCCGGTGGGCACGGCCAGATCGACGCCGTCCAGTGCGCGGGTGGTGCCGAACGACTTGACCAGCCCCGACATCTCCACCGCCAGGTCGCCCGCGTACTCTGCCATGATCTGTCCCCTTCATTCGTCGATCTAGGAGATGTACGGGCGCACCACGGACTGCATGGCAGAAGACCCGGGCAGCCGCTGTCCGCTTCGGAGGCTGGGCGGCTGCAATTGGGACAGCCAGCTGCTCGCGGAACACACAGTCGCGACCGACCAGCCGTCGGCACAGACCACGTGAGAGCGCTCGCTGGGCCTGAGAGCACGCGGAATCGAACCCAGCCCTTTTCCGGGCATCTGGAAGGCGGACCGAGCGGAGCCGCGGCCAGCGATCGTGAACCGGCCGCTACCTGAGCGCGCGCTGGACCGTCTGGAGGTTCTCCGGGCCGATCTGCAGCCTCTCGTCGAACGGCCGGTCCAGCGCGGCGATCAGGAACAGGGCGAACACCATTACGCCGGCCATCAGCGTGATCAGGATCCGTTGCAAGATCATGCTGCTCACCCGGTACAGGTACGCGACGAACACGGTCAGTGCCGCGCCAACGCACAACATGACCCACAGCAACGCAGGCACATCTGACCCGGCGGCGGCGTCCAGCCGGGCACGCCGGGCGTCGCCGAGCTCGTTCAGCCTGGAGACCGACTGACCGTACAAGGGGTTGGCCCGATCCTTGACCGACATCTCGGTGTAGACGCTCCACAGCTCGGTGAGCGCGCGTTCGGCCTTGGCGCTCTTGTCGCCGCTGTCGAGCTTGGGCCACTCCTCCTCGACCACGCGCTCGAGGTACGTGGCGGCCCCGGCCTCGACCCGGTTCCTCGTGTCCGCACCGAAACCGTGTGACATCTGGGTCAGTTCCGCGATCGCGTCCGCCTCCCGCGACACGGCGGTCTGGGTCTCCGAGTACCCCTCCCACACGACGACGATGACGAATCCGAAGAGCAGCGCGAAGATGGCCGCGACCGTGGCGAACGCCGCCTCCACCGCGTCGTTGTCCTCTTTGTCCGGAGGGTAGATCCACCACACCACCGACAGTCCGAGGTGGGCCACGCCGACACCGATCGCGATGAGGAACGCCGCCTCCACCCATGTCGCGAGCTCATACGTCTCCCGAAGGTTCATGACCACGCCGAACGTTGCGGCCATCAGTACGAGCAGTACCCCGAAGCCGAGCACCGACGGCGAACGCCGCTCGTCGACGGTCTCGCCCTCGCCGACGGTCTGTTCGCCGGCCGCCACGGGTCGACCAGCCATCGGCTCGTCGGCCATCGGCCCGAACGCAGGTCGGTCGGTCATCAGCGCACCAACAGCCTTACCGCGACGAGCATTGACACCACGCTCACCCCGAACACGAACGTCGACACACCGCCAGGCGCGGGAAGCGGACTCGACGGCGGTTGGGTGACCATCTCGGCGGTCTCGGCCGGCTCCGGGCGTGGTGTCGGCGCCGATGGTGGAGGCGCCGGCTCGGGCTCGGGCGGCGGTGGGCGCCGAGGTGACGCCGCGGACGGCGGTGAACCCGCGATGACCGGCGCAGTGCTCGCACAGGCCGCGCCGCCCCCGCAGCGCTCGCCTTCGACCTCGACGCTCGTCGCGGGTCCATGTGACACCCGTACCCGGTTGACCAACGGCACGCCAGGTGGCGCGTCTGGCCGCACCCGGGCCCTCAGCACGAGCATGGCCGAACGTCCGGTGCGCAGCTCGCCGATCGTCCACCGCATCGTGCGGGAACGCGGCGGCGATGGCCGCACGGTGCCCAGATCCGATTCGGCGGACAGCGGGCTCGTACCCTCGGGCAGCCGATCGGTCACCACTACCCCGGTCGCGGTCCCGGAGTCCGGCCGGTTGCGCAGGCTCACCGCGAAGGTCAGCACCGCGCCGACCCGCGGCTCGGTGTCGTCGACGGCGGCGCGCAGGACGAGCCGCGCGTTCGGGACGGTGCCGGACGTCGAGGCCGCATCGTTCGACGGATCGGGGTCATCGGTCAGCGAGCCGACCTCGAGCCGGGTGACCACATCGGCGCCGGCCACGGCATCGGGTGTTGCTCGTACGCCGAAGACCATCCGAACCGCGCGTCCCGGACGGAGCCTGCCCAGCTCGCAGCGCAGTCTCCGTCCCTCGGCCGTGCAGGTGTCCGGGTACCCCTCCGGCACGACGAGCTCGGCGAGCTCGGCCGCCAGCTCGGCCGACCTAGCCGACGCCGGGCCGTGGTTCCGTACCACCGCCCGGTACTCGTACGCCCGGCCGGGCACCAGCTCCCGTGGTCCGCTCACCGTAACCCCGAGGTCGGCCAGCGCCTGGCCGACCTCACCGACGGCCTCGGCGTCGTCGTCGGAGTGGTCGACGTCCTCGGAGGCCGAGGTCACCGTCGCTGTGGTCCAGACGACATCGCCGGGTTGCGCGGACGGATTGACCTCGACCGGCAGCACGAACGACCACCGCTCACCCGGGGCCAGCGTCTTGCGCACGCAGACCAGCTCGGCCGTGCAGCCGGCGGGCACCGAACCCGCGGTCAGCACCGGGTCGACCGCGATCCGAAGCCGCAGCCGGACGGCCTCGGTGCCGCCGGTGTTGACGACCGTGATCGCGTACGCGGCGCTCTTGCCCGGAACGAACTCCGCCGGTCCGTCCATCGTCACGGCGAGGTCAACGCCACCCTCGACCATGACCGGATGGCTTGATCCGTTGTTCCCGAGGTTGTCGTCGTACGTCGTGGAGTCCACCTTCGCGTGACTGTCCAGCCGGGTCCCGTCGGCCAGCGTCTGCGCCGTCTCGACCGTCACCCGGATGATCCGAGTCGCGTCGGGCGTCAGCGTGCCCAGCCGACAGGTCAGCTCGCGACCATCGAACTGGCAAACGTCCGGCGGCTGGTCGGTGCCGGCGAACCTCGATCGGGCGTCCGGCGTGTGCGTCAACACCGCATCACGCGCGTCGCCCGGACCGTCGTTGTGGATCGCTAAGACGTAGCCGAACTTCTCACCCGCCCGTACGCCGGTAGGACCGTCGAGGGTTACCCGGAGGTCCGCCACCTCGTGGGCGCCCGCCCCCGGCGCCGCGAACACCACAGCGGCGAGGACCATCGTGACGGTCAATCCGATCCGCACCGCACCAAGCTCCATCGCCTAACTCTTGCCCCGAACCGGGCGCCAGAACTCGTCTTACCCCAGTTTCTGACTCGGCCAATCTCAGCGCAATGCGCTGCCAGGTCGGTGACGGAGATATATTTTCTTTGTCGGGTTGAGCCTCTGTCGCGGAGCATATTTATGCGCTCTTCGAGAGGAGATTTGGCCCACAGACAACGAAGGTACTACAAATCAGACATTCTTGCTCACCCGGTCGACCCGAAAGCTAATGGTCGTAGGAGCGGTCCTTGCGCAGCACCACTGGTGCAATCGCGGTAAGCATCCAGGCCGGCCTCCTCCAGCCGTCCATTCGGTCGACGTACCCGATCATCATTCGCTGGAAGACGCGCTCCGACAGAACCACCGCCATTGTGCCCGGGAGGCGCCATGGCCACGCCGACTGTCACACATCGCCACCCGATCAGCGGCCAGGCATCGGCCACGGCACAAACGCGCCGGCGCGGGGTGACCACCTGCGCCACCGGGCGGCCACACCACCACCGGTGCCGCCAGCACCGGACGGCGGGCCCGCCGGATGGCGCGGCCATCCTTCTATCCCCGCTGGACGGCGTCTATCTCGCGGGCCCAGCCGACCTGGAGGAGCCGACGGCCAGCAGGAGGAAGGCCAGCCGAAATGCCGCAGGCGCCAAGACCGAGGGTCGTCGGTCATCGCATCCCCCGGAAGGCACCGCTCATGGTTTGGGCTATGGGCCGTCAGCGCTTCGCGGCGGCTGCGGTGGCCGGCGCGTCCTCCGCTGCGTGTGTCGATCGTCCGGGAATCAGCGGGCGGTGGAAATGCGGATGCGGCGCACACGCCAGCGACTCACCCACCGCCAGCTGCGTCCGCTCTGGGCTGCCCTGTGTGAGGCCACCCCAGAGGTCGCGCTCGGCCCAACGCCACGGACCCGCCGGGACATCGGGTTCCGCCTCTACCGGCGCGTCATCGAGATCCGCGACGGCCAACTCGCACTCCGCGCCTACCGCGACCGTGTCACAGGACACCCAGGATTTCGTATGGGCGCACCGCGTGGGTTTCTTAACCGGTTGCGACGGTGAAGCGAGCGGCACACGATAGCCGCGTGCCGATGCCGTTGATTTCTTTGCTGCGCTGGCAGTTCGATCTGACCTGGTCGCTGTTCGATTTTCACCTGGGTGCGCTCACCGACGAGGATTACCTGTGGGAGCCGGCAGCCGGCTGTTGGACGGTACGCGAGAGCGGCGATGGGACCTGGCTGGCTGACTGGGAGGAGCCGGAACCGGACCCAGCGCCACCCGCCACAATCGGCTGGCTTACCTGGCACATCGGCTGGTGGTGGACCGCTGCGTTGGCCGCCGCCGGGGGCACCACACCGAAGGCGCCGGGTGAGGTCGCCTGGCCGGGCAACGCTGCCGCCGCGGCCCGCTGGCTGGGCGCCCTGCGGGCCGACTGGATCGAAGTTCTCGATCGGCTCACCGAGGACGACCTTGGTGCCCCGGCATCGTTTCCCTGGGAGAACAGACAGGACCGTACGTTCGCGCACATGGCCGGCTGGGTTAACGCCGAGTTGATGAAGAACGCCGCCGAGGTCGGTCAGCTCCGCCTCCTGCTTACGGCCTCCACCGCCTCCTGATCGGTCTCGAGAGATCGATTCGCTATCGCGCAGCGGTGGCGTCGCCCGAGGTAGGACGATCCTTCTTCGTTGTGTTTTGTCCAAGTTGGTCCGGGGCACAGAATCACGCGTGCGATCGGCGTCGCGGGCCCTCGTCACGGTGGTGGTCTTGGCCGCCCTGGCCGCGATTGTCGCTGGCGGCATCGGGTTTGGGATCGCCAAGATCCTGCCGACCGACGACCGTAGCCCCGCGCCCCCGCAGGGTGGCGGGACGCCCTCGCCCGCTGCGACCCGAAGCGTTGCGCCAACGGCTTCCGTCGATACGACGACCTCGCCCGGACCGCGGCGCACCCGCGCGCCGACACCCCTTTCGATAGTCGATGTGCGAGCGTACGATCCGCTCGGTGATGGAGGGGAGAACAGCGGGGAAGCCTCGTTGACCGTCGACGACGACCCGGAGACGGCCTGGCGTACCGAGCGCTACACCACCGCCGACCTCGGCCGGCTCAAGCGCGGTGTTGGTCTGCTCGTCGACCTCGGTCGGCCACGCGCGGTGAGTCGGGTCGACGTGCTGTTCGGTACGGGAGGCGGCGCCTCACTGCAACTCCGGGCCGGGAACACTGTCTCGCTGTCCGGTCTGTCCACCGTCGGGACGGCTAACAACGCGTCCTACGGTGTCACGCTGCATCCACCGCCTGGCACGAAGGCGCGGTACTGGCTCGTGTGGTTTACCCGCCTTCCTTCGGCCGGCGGCGTCTACCGCGGAGAGGTAGCCGCCCTCGCCCTGTCCGGCTGACCGGCCCCCGGCCGCTGGTCCTGCGAGTTGAGCAGCCAAGAGATCGACGAGCCTCACGGCTGTGAGCTGCTGGCTCTGGACCATCCGCGGGTCTCACCCTCGTCGATGAGACACCGCCCGGTCTCCCACAACACGTTGGAGGCGTCCCCGATGACCGCCTTGCGGGTACGCACGTCGTCAGCCGTGACGCCTGGGGTCCGCCAGGTTCCGCCGCGTGCCATCCAGTTGAGCAACAGCGGCTGAAGGCGGTCCATGGCTTTGGCGAAACGGGCCTCGGGTGTTATGCGTTCCTCGAATTCGTCCCACAGGGCGCGCAAACGCCGGGCCTGATCATTGGGCAAGAGGGCGAAGAGTTCGCCGGCCGCGATCACTTCCCGTTCTCGCTGATCCACCCCGGCGGCGCTGTCGTACAGCGGGGTGTCGCCGGCGTATATCTCCACGAGGTCGTGCACGAGTACGAGTTCGACAGTGTGACCCACGTCGATGGGCTCGTCGGAGTACTCGGCCAAGATCACTACCATCATGGCCAGGTGCCAGGAGTGCTCGGCGTCGTTCTCCCGCCGCTGTACGGCGGCCAGCGGAGATTCACGCATGACCGCCTTCAGCCGATCTATCTCTACGAGAAAGGTGAACTGCTCACGTAGTCGTTCGTCCAGATCGTCGGGCCGGGGTTCCGCAGCTGATGTAGTGGGATAGTCCGCGAGTTCGCGGGTTGACGTGCGGGAACGTGCCGTTGGCTGTTGTGACGGCGTGTATCTAGGGGTTGGGGTTCGCTTTGGTCAGTGGCTCGCTGGGCTGAGCTG
>WHSR01000070.1 GCA_009379995.1 Streptosporangiales bacterium | reverse complement strand
GGCGACGGCCGCCGCGGCTCGCGCACGCCGGCGCCCGGCGGACCCAGGCCGTCCGGCCGTCCCGGCCCCGCAGGCACCCGCCTGCGCAGCAGCGCGGCGAGCAAACGTCGTAGCAGACTCATGAAAGACAGTCTCCACCCGGAAGCCTAGGGTGGGAAGCATGCTGCGGCTGTACGACAGCCGGACCCGCCGAGTCGAGGAAATCGTCCCCGCTCGGCGCGGCGAGCTGCGCATGTACGTCTGTGGGCCGACTGTCTACCGGTACGCGCACGTCGGCAACTTTCGCTCGTACCTGTTCGCGGATCTCATCCGGCGGGCCGCCGAGCGGCACCGGCTGCGGGTTACGGCATGCCAGAACATCACCGACGTCGGCCACCTGGAAGACGACACCGACATCGATCCGCACGGCGAGGACAAGATCCTCGCCCAGGCCCGCACCGAGGGCGTGGACGCGTTCGAGCTCGCTCGCCGCTACGAGGACGCGTTCTGGTGCGACACCCAGGCCCTGAACATCCGGCCGCCGGAGCACTCCCCTCGGGCGAGCGAGAGCATCGACCTGATGATCGATTTGATCGGTCGGCTGATCGAGTCGGGGCACGCGTACGTGGCACCGGACGGCTCGGTGTTCTTCGACTCCCGCTCGTTCCCCAGTTACGGCGCCATCTCCGGCAACCGGCTGGACGACCTGCGGCCGGGCCACCGCCACGAGGACTCGATCGACGAGAAGAAGCGGTTCCATGCCGACTGGGCACTGTGGAAGGCCGCCGGGACCAAGCGGCAGATGACGTGGGAGTCCCCGTGGGCCGTCGGCTACCCAGGCTGGCACATCGAGTGCTCCGCGATGTCGCTGCACTTCCTGGGCACCCCCATCGACGTACACACCGGCGGCATCGACCTGCGCTTCCCGCACCACGAGGACGAGCGCGCCCAGTCCGAGACCGCCGTTGGCCGTGAGGTGGTCCGGCACTGGGTGCACGGCGAGCATCTGCTCTTCGAGGGCCGCAAGATGGCGAAGTCGGCCGGGAACGTGGTCCTGCTGTCCGACCTCGCCTCGCGGGGGCTGGATCCGCTCGCGCTGCGGCTCGCGCTCATGGAGCACCGCTACCGGCAGCAGATGAACCTCACCTGGAACGATCTGCACGCCGCCGACAAGACGGTACGGCGCTGGCGCGCACGGGTCGCCGACTGGGCGGAGTCACCGAGCCGGCCGATGAGCAGCGACCACGTCCAACGGATACACGAGGCCGTCGACGACGACCTCGACACCCCGACGGCGCTCCGTGTACTGCGGGAACTGGAGAAGGAGCCGGCGGTACCGGCCGGGGCGAAGTTCGAGACGTTCGTCTACCTCGACGGCATCCTCGGGCTCGATCTGGCCAGTGACATCGGCCAGCCAAGAGAGGCACCTGCGCTGCCCGAGGACGCGGTCGGGCTTATCGAGGAGCGGGCCGCGGCGCGGTCGCGCAGGGACTGGCCGGCCTCGGACCGGTTGCGGGACGAGCTTGCCGCCATGGGGGTGAAGGTGATCGACACCCCTGAGGGCCAGCGCTGGAGCTAGCGAAATCCGCGCTGCCGCAGCCAGGCCGAGGGCGCGGCGCCGATACCTACTCCGGCCGCCACCGTGCCCCCGAACAGGAAGGTCAGCCCGAGCCCCGTACTGGTCACCACGATGTCGCCCTCCGGCCGCCCGGCCGCGAACGCCATCGCGACCACCAGCCACCCGGCGGCCGGCAACGCGGCACCGAGCTTGGAGCGCATGCCGAGCCCGCCGAGCCAGCACATGACGAAGTTGGCGCCGATGCCGAGGACCGTACCGATCGGGACCCCTACCACGGTTTCGGCGAAGTAGAAGCAACCGAACATCCCGACCAGGGCTCCGAGGAGGAAGAGCGCCGCATGGGCGGCGCCGGTCAGCACCGCGAAGCCGTGGTCCGAGAACTGCCCGTCGGTAGCGCGCACGCCCGCAAGGCTAAATGGTTCTGCCCCGGCCCACGACGTCGAGTGGCGGCATGTTCGGCACGCCACCCGCCCCGCGGTGACGAACACGCCGACCGTCAAGAATTCCCGCCGCCGGGGTTCCGGGGTCGCGGTGTTTGGCTCGACGCGGCCCATTGTTGGTGGTAGGCGCGCCAGTCGGCGTCGGTGGCGGCGAAGTCGACGTAAAGGGCGACCCCGAACCGTTGCCGCCGGTTGTCGCCGAGGGCCAGCCGAACGCTCCGGACCGCGGCGGCCACCGTCTCGGCGGACTCGTGGTGCCCGAGGTTGTCGGTGTGGAAGGCGGGCAGCCCCATCAGCAGGTCGGTGTGCCCCGGTACCGCGCCGAGGGCGACGTCGGTCTGCCTGCGGACGTACCCGCCGTACAGGGGCCGGGTAGGTAGGGCGGTGTCGTAGCTCATGACGGCGACCTGGCCGACGCGGCTCGCGACCTGGCCGAGGTAGCCCGGTGACCACCACTTCGTGTGGCCGATGAACAGGTCGTCGACCGAGCCCATGCCCGGCAGCGGCGCGACGTGGTGCGCCGACATGGACAGCACCCCGGCGCGGGCACGGACGAGGGCTCGGGTGCGGTCGGCGCCGCACCCATGCGGAGGGTTGTTGAGCACTCGCCGCCACCCTGCCGACACTCAACAGAGGGGACTCAGGCCAGGCCGGCGAACAGATCGGTCTCCCGTCCGTTCGGGCCACGCCCAGGCCCACGCGGCCCGGCCAACAGCGTGTAGTACTCCCGGCCGAACGCCCGCTGCCCAACGTTGTTCGACAGCGCGAAGAACGGGCCGTCCAGGCTGACCTGGCTGCGGTGCGCGCGCATCGCCGCCATCTTCGCGTCCAGGTGTGCGCGGGCGTCGATCTCGGTGGTCACCTGCTCGTCCGGTACACCGAACGGCAGCTCGTCCACGGATTCCACGGTCCCGAACGGGTGATCGGAGCCCGCGGCCCGCACCTCGTCGACCAGCTCTTGGAGGGCGGACCTCGGCGTCGCCGTCGCGTAGAACTTCGCCGGCTGCCATGGTTCGCCGCCGGGCGGACCTGACGGCAGATACTCATGGTCGGCCGATTTCTCGAACGCCCGCCACGCCACCCGGTAGGCCTGGATGTGGTCGGGGTGGCCGTAGAAACCGTTCTCGTCGTAGGTGACGACGACCTGCGGCCGGACCTCCCAGATGATCTCGACGAGCAGCCGTACGGCCTCGTCCAGGTCGGCCCGCCAGAAGCAGTTCGGAAGCTCGTTGGCCGGCGTGTCCATCATCCCAGAGTCGCGGTACCGGCCGGGCCCGCCGAGGAAACGGTGGTCGCGTACCCCGAGCGCAGCACAGGCCGCGGCCAGCTCACCGATCCGGTGCTCGCCCAGCCGGTCCTCCCGGTCCGGTGCGAGGTGGGCGAGCTCGGGCACCACGATCTCACCCTCCTCGCCCAGGGTGCAGGTGACGAGCGTGACGTGGGCGCCCTCGGCGGCGTACTTCGCCATCGTCGCCCCGGTCCCCAGGGTCTCGTCGTCGGGGTGGGCATGCACGAAAAGCAGCCTCTGCTCCATGGCCCGAGCCTAGGGGGTGTCCCACGGGGCACCCCCTAGTTCGCGGGCGCCGGCACCACCTGGTCGAGCTGGATTACCCCGAACGCGTCAACGCCCACCGACGACACCCGGGCGGAGCTGGCGAACTGGAGCCGCTCGAACCACAGTGGGATGACCGGCAGGTCGTCCAGGAGGGCGTCCTCGGCCTGCCGGTAGTGGGTGAGGCTCTCCTCCAGCGAGCCAGCGGCGTTGCCAGCGGCGATGAGCCGGTCAACCTCGTCGTCGGCGTAACCGGAGTAGTTGTAGGCCCCGTCGCTCGCGTAGAGGGGTTGCAGGTAGTCCTGTGCGCTCGGGTAGTCCATCAGCCATGCCTGCCGCCACAGCCCGTCGACCTCGCGGGCGGCGAGCAGCCTCTTGTACAGGTCGAAGTCCGGCTCCTTCACCTGGATGTCGGTGATCCCGAGGTTCCGCCGGAGTTGGTCGGCCACCGCGCGGATCCATGCCTCGTGCCCGCTCCCTGGGTTGAACCATAGGTAAAGCGTCCCGTCCCAGCCGCCGGCCTCCTCGAGCAGCCGCCGGGCGCCGGCCGGGTCGTACGTGCACGTCGCGCCGCACGGGTCCGGTCGGGCGCCCATGGTGACGGGAGCGACGAGTGAACGCGCCGGCGCGTACGTGCCGGCGAGAAGCCCGCCGGCGATCCCCTCCCGGTCGATTGCCATGGACAGCGCGCGGCGCAGCCGAGGGTCCCGGAACCGCTTGTCGTACAGCGGCAACCCCAGGTACTGGAGGGTCGAGCCCGGTCGGTCGACCACGCGGCCGCCGCCCAGCCGCCGCCTGGCGTCGGCGACGAGCTCCGGCGGCAGCGGCATGAGGTCGACCCGCCCAGCGAGCAGGCTCCGGTAGGCCGCGTCCGCCGACGCGTGCGCCGTGAAGGTGACCGTACGCACCGGCGGTTTGGACCCTGGGTACCCGTCGAAGCGGGTCACGGTGAGTGCCCGGCCCGCCTCGTGGGTCCCGACGAGGCGGTACGGACCGTTGCCGACCGGCGCCCGGCCGTAGCGCCCGGGATCCTCGATCGCGGCGCTGGGCAGTGGAAAGAACGCCGGATAGCCCAGGATGAGCGGGAACTGGCTGAACGGCGCCCGCAGCGTCACCCGCAGCGTCGTCTCGTCGACCACCTCGACGCCGGAAAGCGTCCGGCGGTCAGGCTTCTCGTCCCGTTCCGCGTTCTCCGGCTCCGGATCCTCCGATCCCGGGTTCAGCTCCCGGTAGCCGGCGAATCCGGCGAAGAACTTGTTACCTGCCCAGCCGTTCGGACCGTACGCTGTCGCGTTCCACGCGTCGGCGAAGCTACGCGCGGTCACCGGCTCGCCGTTGTGGAAGCGCCAGCCCGGCTTCAGCTCGATGGTCCAGGTCTTCTGGTCCTCGGAGGCGATCGACGCGGCCACGGCATTGACCGGCCGAGCGGTCAGCGGGTCGTACCGCACCAGCCCGGTGAACAGCGCGGAGACCATCTGGAGGCCCGCCGCGTCGCCGACCGCGCCGGGGATCAGCAGCTGCGGCCCGCGCCCGGCGTAGACCGTCAGCTCATCCGGCCGCCCGTCGGCACCGTCGGAGCCACCCCCGGTGGAGCTGCACGCCACGACCGCCGATGCGGCCAGCGAAGCGGCCGTCAGTAACGCGGCCGCGCGACGTCTCCGCCCTCGTATCCATCGCACAGCCAGCAGCGTAGGGCCGGGGCGACGGCAGGCCGAGCCCCTGCCGGGCCGGTTGGGGACAACCCGCGGCGCCGGGGCGACCGGTGGAAAACCACGACGGCCAACCATGCACGCTTCGACACGTTTCATCCGAATCGTCCGGCCGACACTTGGTGTGGGAGTTGTCACACACTGCGACTCCACCCCGATGCCCACGTCTTGACAAGCTAGATATTGACAACACTGTCATGCCGTGTTTGGCGGTGTCGGTGGCATGGCCGGTAACAAGTTGGCGACCACCGACAACCCGCACCTCGCGACACGGCACCCTCGACATCGGGGGGCGTGACGGGTGGACCCGCTGGAGGTGGAGACGTCCGAATGAGCGCGCAGACGACCGTGCAGGCTCCGACTCCGGGCCGGGCACGCATCACTGCCCGAACCATGCGGAAGGATCGCTGGTGGATCGGGCCGCTGGTGACCGCCGTGGTGCTGGGTGGGTTCGTCGTCTACGGGACGTGGGCGGCCTTGGTGAACGCGAACTACTACGCCGAGCCGTACCTGTCGCCGCTCTACGCGCCCTGTCTGACCTCGAGCTGTCCGGAGCAACTCCTCGAGCCGAGGTTCCTCGCGGACTGGTGGATCCTGACCCCCGCCCTGTTCATCCTGCCGTTCCCGCTCGGCTTCCGGCTCACCTGCTACTACTACCGGAAGGCGTACTACCGGGCGTTCTGGGGCTCGCCGCCGGCGTGCGCGGTGGGCGAGCCGCACAAGCGGTACACCGGCGAGACGCGGTTTCCGCTCATCCTGCAGAACGTCCACCGATACTTCTTCTACTTCGCCCTGATCTTCGCGGCCATCAACATCGAGCACGCGATCCTTGCCTTCCGCAACCACGAGGGCGAGTGGGGGCACATGGGCGTCGGCACGCTCTTCCTGGTCGCCAACGCCGTACTGCTGACCGTGTACACGCTGTCCTGCCACTCCTGCCGGCACATCACCGGCGGCCGGCTCAACCACTTCTCCAGGCACCCGGTCCGGTACTGGCTGTGGACGCAGGTGTCCAAGCTGAACGGCCGGCACATGGAGTGGGCATGGGCGTCGCTCGTCGTCGTCGCGCTGGCCGACCTGTACATCCGGCTCGTCGCGAATGGGACGATTACCGATATCACGTTCTTTTGACCGAGGTGTCCTCCAATGACGGATATTGAGCGCCACGCCTACGACGTCGTCGTGATCGGAGCCGGTGGCGCGGGGCTGAGCGCCGCGATCGAGGCGCACCAGCAGGGCGCGAAGACAGCGATCGTGTGCAAGTCGCTGCTCGGCAAGGCCCACACGGTGATGGCGGAGGGCGGGATCGCCGCGTCGCTGGGCAACCTGTGGCCCGAAGACAACTGGCAGGTGCACTTCCGCGACACCATGCGCGGCGGCAAGATGCTCAACCACTGGCGGATGGCCCAGCTGCACGCCCAGGAGGCACCCGACCGGGTGCTGGAGCTGGAGGAGTGGGGGGCCCTGTTCGACCGCACGGGCGACGGACTCATCTCCCAGCGCGACTTCGGCGGCCACCGCTACGCCCGGCTCGCCCACGTGGGTGACCGGACCGGCCTGGAGATGATCCGTACGCTGCAGCAGCGGGCGGTCCAGCTGGGCATCGACGTCTTCATGGAGTGCACGATCACCCAACTCCTCGCCGGGAACGGGCGGATCGCCGGGGCCTTCGGCTACCGGCGAGAGTCCGGGCAGTTCCTGTGCTTCGAGGCGCCCGCGGTGATCCTGGCCACCGGCGGGGTCGGTAAGTCGTACAAGGTCACCTCGAACTCCTGGGAGTACACAGGCGACGGGCACGCGCTGGCGGTGCGCGCCGGGGGAACCCTCATCAACATGGAGTTCGTCCAGTTCCACCCCACCGGTATGGTCTGGCCGCCGTCCGTGCGCGGCATCCTCGTCACCGAGTCGGTCCGGGGTGACGGGGGCGTCCTGCGCAACAGCGAGGGCGAGCGGTTCATGTTCAACTACATCACCGAGTACTTCAAGGCGGAGACCGCCGACTCCGAGGAGGAGGCGGACCGCTGGTACGAGGACAAGAGGAACAACCGGCGCCCACCCGAGCTGCTGCCGCGCGACGAGGTGGCCCGCGCGATCAACGCCGAGGTGAAGGCGGGCCGCGGGTCGCCGCACGGCGGCGTCTTCCTGGACATCGCCTCCCGTCGCAGCGCGGACTACATCCGCAAGCGGCTCCCGTCCATGTACCACCAGTTCAAGGAGCTGGCGGACGTCGACATCACCGCCGAGGCGATGGAGGTTGGACCGACCTGCCACTACGTGATGGGCGGCGTCGAGGTGGACCCGGACAGCCAGGCGTCCACGGTGTCCGGTCTGTACGCGGCCGGCGAGGTCGCGGGCGGGATGCACGGGTCCAATCGGCTCGGCGGCAACTCGCTGTCGGACCTGCTGGTCTTCGGCCGGCGCGCCGGGACGTACGCCGCGGAGTACGCGGCCTCGCTGGGCGGCGACCGGCCGCGGGCGAGCGAGGAGGAGCTGGCCGGCTTCGAGCGGACCGCCCTCGCGCCGTTCTCCGAGGAGGGCGACGAGAACCCGTACGCGCTGCACAAGGATCTGCAGGACCTGATGCAGGGCCTCGTCGGCATCATCCGCACCGGCGAGGAGCTCAAGCAGGCGACCAAGCAGCTCGACGAGATGAAGGAGCGGGTGCGCCGGGTGACCGTGGAGGGCGGACGCCAGTACAACCCCGGTTGGCACCTCGCTCTGGACCTGCACAACATGCTGCTCGTCTCGGAGTCGATCGCCAAGGCCGCGCTGGAGCGCCAGGAGAGCAGGGGGGGACACACCCGCGACGACTACCCGACCGCCGACCCCGAATGGGGCCAGCTCAACGTGATCTGTCGCGAGGCGGACGGCGGCATCGAGATCAGCACGCAGCCGCTCCCGGAGATGCCCGAGGAGCTCAAGGCGTTGTTCGAGGAGAAGTAGATACATGGGCTACGACCTGCAACTGCGCGTGTGGCGCGGCGACGCCGCCAAGGGCGACTTCATCGACTTCACCGTCGAAGCCGAGGAGGGCGAGGTAGTCCTCGACGTGCTCCACAGACTCCAGGCGACCCAGGCCGGCGACCTCGCGGTGCGGTGGAACTGCAAGGCCGGTAAGTGCGGGTCGTGCAGCATGGAGGTCAACGGACACCCGCGCCTGTCGTGCATGACCCGGCTGTCCGACTTCGACCGGGCCGAGACGATCAGCGTCAGCCCGCTGCGTACGTTCCCGGTCATCAAGGACCTGGTCACGGACGTGTCCTTCAACTACGAGAAGGCCAAGGAGGTGCCCGCGTTCGCACCCCGGCCGAAGGACCCGGACGGCACGTACCGGATGATGCAGGAGGACGTGGAGCGCGGCCAGGAGTTCCGCAAGTGCATCGAGTGCTGGCTGTGCCAGAACACCTGCCACGTCATCCGTGACCACGAGGAGAACAAGCCGGCGTTCGCCGGTCCGCGGTACTTCATCCGCTACGCCGAGCTCGACATGCACCCGCTGGACACCAACGACCGGCGCACGCTCACCGACAAGCAGGCCGGCATCGGGCTGTGCAACATCACCAAGTGCTGCACCGAGGTGTGTCCCGAGGGCATCAAGATCACCGACAACGGGATCATCCCGATGAAGGAGCGGGTGGCCGACCGCAAGTACGACCCGCTGGTCTGGCTCGGCAGCAAGATCTTCCGCCGCGGCGAGTGACCTCTTCTCCCCCGCGTATGGTTGATCCATGGCGCTTGGGGATCTTTCTGTGGTGGAGTCGTGGCAGGCTGCGGCGAATGCTCGCGACAAGGAGCGGTTGACCGCCTTGTCGGCGGAAGACATCGAGATCATCGGGCCCCGCGGTACCGGGCGCGGCCATGGCCTGTTGACCGCTTGGCTCGATCGTGCCGGCTTGGCCACGACGCCGCTGCGTTGGTTCTGTGGCGCGGACGGTCGCGTCGTGGTCGAACAAGACGCGCAATGGCGATCGCTGGAATCCGGGGACGTGCTGGGTAGGCAGCGAGTGGGCTCGCGCTTCCGGGTACGGGACGGCCGCGTTATTCAGATCGAACGATGTGACGATCTCGAGTCCGCACTCTCTGCCGCGGGCCTGGACAGGGACGACGAGGTCGTCGAGCGGGCCCACTAGCGTCGGCGGGTGGCATGGCTGCTGTAGAACGGCTCGTGACCGTGGTGGATGTCGCGGATGAGGTTGCGGACGATCGTCACGTGTCGGTGGATGCGCGTCATGAAGCCGTCCTCACCGACGGCCGTCGGCTTCTGCTCCTGGACGACCGAGGTTGGGGTGAGACACGGTCCTGGGCCACGGTATCGGCCCAGGAAGTCGAGGAGACGACGCGCGTGGTGGTCGGACCGGACGAGCCGCCCGAGGGCCGCACGCGGGAGGAAATGGAGGCAGATCACTGGAACTACCTCGCCCGGATTCTCCGGGGGTACGGCGTGACCGTCGATGCCCAAGAGCTGAGGCAGCTGCGACACGACGTCGTATTCAGCGAGCGGCTGCTCACGCGCATCGGCCAAGACCCCGGCGCCGCCGCGCGGTGACATCGGGACGTCAGGCGGAGAACTCTTCCGGAGAGGATCCGGACCGCCTACGCCGGGACCTGTTCTCCAAGCGTGAAGCCCCCGCGGTGCGCACGGCCGGGACGAACGAGCCGGGCCGGGATCGGGCGGCTCGCACCGGGGGAATCTAGCCGCCGTCGAGGTGGGTACGGAGCGCCTCGACGATGGGTACGTCGGCCGGCAGCCAGTCGACGGAGAACAGTTCGTCGCGCGCCAGCCAGCGCAGGGACCGGTGTTCCAGCGGCCGTACCGGGCCGTGAGCGATCTCGGCGAACCACACCCGCATCACCACCCCGTTGCCCAGCGGCCAGTCCCCGCCGAGACGCTCGCCGAGCCGTACCTCCGCACCGAGCTCCTCCCGGCACTCCCGGACCAGGGCGTCGGTGTCGGATTCGCCGGATTCGACCTTGCCGCCGGGCAGCTCCCAGCGCCCGGCGAGCTGCGGCGGACCGTCCCGCTGCGCCGCGAGCAGCCGGCCGCCCTCGATGAGCGCGGCACCCACCACCACTACATCGGCCACGGAATGCCACTGTGTCATGTGCCTCCGACGACGAGGGTGAGGAGGGAGGCGAAGCCGACTCCTCCCTCCTTGACGGACGGGCCTTAGCTCAACGATTATTGAGTCAATGTACGTTGAGTCAACTGAGCTGCGCCGCCGGGCCGCGATTCATGCGGCGCTGGCCGAGCCGGCTCGCCTCGCCGTGGTGGATGCGCTGCTCCTGGGCGACGCGTCCCCGGGCGAGCTGGGCGAAGCGCTCGGGCTGCCGTCCAACCTGCTCGCCCACCACCTGCGCGTGCTGGAGACCGCCGGCGTGGTCACGCGTTCCCGGTCCGAGGCGGACGGCCGGCGCAGCTACTTGCGGCTGATCCCCGCCACACCCGCGACCCTGATACCGGCGACGGCGCTACGGACGCCTCGCGTGGTGTTCGTGTGCACGCACAACTCGGCACGGTCACAGCTGGCCGCCGCGCTGTGGGCGCGGCGCAGCCGGGTGCCGGCGGCCTCCGCGGGCACCCACCCGAGCCCTCGGGTTCACCGCCGCGCGGTCGCGACGGCCCGGCGGCACGGCCTGTCTCTCGGCGCGGCCCGCACCGCGCACGTCCGCGAGGTTCTGCGGGCCGACGACCTCGTGGTTGCCGTCTGCGACAACGCCCACGAGGAGCTGCGCCGGCGCGAAGGGCGCCGGGACGCCGGCCACCTGCACTGGTCGGTGCCCGATCCTGCCCGGGTCGACACCGAGCAGGCCTTCGAGCGGGCCTTCAATGACATCGAGGCGCTCGTCGACCGGCTCGTCACAGCCGTCGACGAGGGACATCACACCGGGAGGACTCCATGACCGAGACGTACCGGCCGCCGGATCTCAGCGTCGACCAGCAGCACGCGCTGCTGACCGCCGCCCGCAACCTCGCCGACGAGTTCTCCGGCGTCTTCGGCCGACCGACCATCGAGCGGTTCCTGTACTCCAGCTACGACCAGTTCGCCGGCGCGGCGACGATCGTGGACTACCTCCCGCTGATCGCGGAGCGATTCGCCCGGCAGCGGCTGCGCGCGCTGGCCCGCATCGAGGGCGGGCACCACGACGGCAAGCCGATAGTGCTCTTCCTGTGCGTGCACAACGCCGGGCGCAGTCAGATGGCGATGGGCTTCTTCCAGCACCTGGCCGGCGACCGGGCCATTGCCTGGTCCGGCGGGTCCGAACCCGCGGAGCTGATGAATCCCGCCGCTGTGGAGGCGATGCGCGAGCTTGGCATCGACATCTCCGAGGAGTTCCCCAAGCCGTGGACCGACGAGGTCGTCCGCGCCGCTGACGTGGTGGTCAGCATGGGATGCGGCGACGCCTGCCCGGTCTTTCCCGGCAAGCGCTACGAGGAATGGACGCTGGACGACCCCAAAGGTCTCGACGTCGAGGCGGTGCGGCCGATCAGGGACGAGATCGAACGGCGAGTACGTCACCTGCTCGACGAGCTCGAGATCCCCGCCCGGTAACCCCCTGCCAGCCTCCGGAGCGGCGAGTTGACGTCCGGTCGTCGTGCGTACCAACGTTCGGGGTATGCCCGAACTTCTCAGCGCCGAGCAAGTCAGCGACGCCCTGCAGGGGCTGGCCGGATGGTCCGGCGGCACCGACCGCATCTCCCGCACCGTACGGGTCGCCGCCGATCGCCAGAAGGACCTGGTCGACGAGGTCATGCACGCCGCGGACCAGATGAACCATCATCCGCAGGTCGAGACCGAGGGCGAGGCGGTGACGTTCGTCAACTGGACGCACTCGGCCGGAGGCGTGACCGACCTGGATCTCCAGCTCGCCCGCCGCATCGACGAGATCGTCGCCAGCTCCGGCTAGCGCGACCTCCCCCCTTTGGTCGTGATCTTGCAGAAATTTCAAGATAGGTCTTGAAATTTCTGCAAGATCACGACCAAAGGGGGTCACCAAGGGTGGCCGGACAGGAGGGCGCGGGTGACGTCCCATCCCTCCAGCCCGGGGTCGAGCCGCCCGATGTCTTCCGGACGGCGGATCCGGTGCCATCCCGGTCCTATCGAGAGCGCCCGTTTGGAGGGCGTGGCCGCATGCAGGCGGTCGAGGGCGTCGTCGGCGTCGAGGTCCACATCCGCGGCGGCAAGCCACGCCGCGACCGGCAGTCGGGCGGCGAGGGCGACCAGCCCACCACCCTCCGCTGCACAGGCGGCGGCGTCCGCCCGCGCCAGGCCGCGGAAGAGTTTCCCGAGCAGCAGCTGCGGCAGGTCAGGAGCATCGCCCACGACGACGGCCGCCTGCTCGGCACCCAGCTCGTGCAGCCTGGTCAGCGTGGCCGCGGCGATCGACGCCGACGACATCACGGGCATCCGGATGACCGGCGAGTCCGGCCAGGTGACCTCCTCGGCGTCCGGCTGGTCGGGTGGGCACAGGGCCAGCGCCGCGGTCACCAGCTCCAGGGTGGCGATCACCTCATAGGTGTCCTCCAACAGCGCGAGCCGGAACTGGTCGGCGTCGACGCCCGGCGGGGCGGTTGGGGAGGCGCCCTTCGCGTTCGTCCCCATGGCGAGGACGGCGACGTACCGCACAGCGCTCACCCCTCAGTTAGACGACTTTTTCTTTTCCACAGGTGGTGCATAACATTTCCGCAGCTCAATGGGCGATTTTCCGGTCATCCCCAGCATTGTCCACAGGGCTGTCCGCGTTCTGTCCACAGCAACACTCCGCATCGTCCCCACCTTCTCCACAGCATTGTCCACATAGGTGGTTTGACGACCCCGACGTACCCTCCTAGCGTCGATCCTCAAGAAGCCCTCGGTTGCTCGACAGTCGCTCGTAAGGGGAAGGGGGGCGGCCAGCCCGGGCGCCGAGGGCTTCCCTTGCCTTGTGCGTTCAGCGGCCGCGGAAACGAGGCGAACGTCTCTCCCGCTCGGCGGCCAGCCCCTCCAGAAGGTCCTCGATGGTCATGGTGGCCGGCTGCGCGGCCGACTCCCACAACAGCGCCGCCTCCATGCTCGCGTGGCCGCCTCCGGCCAGCGCGACCTTCGTCAGTCTGGTCGCGACCGGCGCCTTCGCGGCGATCCCCGATGCCACCCGCAGCGCCTCGGCCAGCACCTCCTCCCGCCGGAACGCGCGGTTGACGATTCCCAGCTGTACCGCCCCGGACCCCTTGACGGTACGCCCGGCGAGCAACATCTCCCGTGCCACGGCAAGGCTGGCGACCTCCGGCAGCAGCCAGGTTGCCGCCATGCCGGGATGCAGGCCGAGCGAGGTGAAGGGCGCGGCGAGCGTGGCGTCCTCGGCGGCGTACCGCAGGTCGCACGCGAGCGCCAGGCACAACCCCGCACCGATCGCCTGCCCGTTGATCGCCGCAATGGTGGGGACCTCGAGGTCGCGTACCTGGAGCCAGGTGCGGTAGAAGGACACCATCCGGTACCGCAGTTCCGGAAAGCCGGCCCCGCGGCCATTCTCCAGAAACGACACCTCGCCGCCGGAGCAGAACGCGCCGCCGGCACCGGTGATCACGACGCAGCGTACCGACGGGTCGCTGCGCAGCTCGTCCATGGCCTGCCCGAACGATGCGGTCATCTCGGTAGTCATGGCATTGCGCCGATCCGGCCGGTCCAGGGTGACCACGACGACGCCGGCCTCCCGGTGCTCGACCAACAGATCTCGGGCCATGCCCGGAGGGTAGCGACGACAGCGGCCCGTGTCCCGTCCGGGATACCGCCCGGCAGTGCGCTCGGCGTTGTCCACAGGATCCGGCCCTGTGGACAACGCCCGCCGCCGGAACGCCGGCCCTGGCACGCTCCCACCATGAGACCCGTACTGAAACCGGCACTGCGGTGTCTATGGCGCGACGCGTCGACCCTGCAGCTCGGTGTCGATCCCCGTCGCGCGGTCATGCTCACCGGCCTCGGCGGCGACACCGTGAAGGTGCTCGACATCCTCGACGGCACCAGGGACAGCACGGCCGTGATAGCCGCCGCCCGGGCGCGGGGCGTGCCGGAGGCGACGGCCCGGCATCTCCTCGACCTCCTCTCCCGGGCGGGCGTTCTCGACGACGCGACGACCGGCGCCCGTCCGCCGAAATCCCTCGACTCCGAGGAGCTCGAACGGCTGCGGCCGGATTTGGCCTCGATCTGCCTTGACTGCGCCGATACCAAGGCCGGCATGCAGATCCTGGCCCGCCGCCGGTCCGCCTACGTCCGTGTGTACGGGGCCGGAAGGGTCGGAGCCAGCCTCGCCTCCCTCCTCGCCGCCGCCGGCGTCGGGCGGGTGCAGGTCAACGACCCTGGCTGGGTACGCGGCGCGGACCTCGCGCCGGCCGGCTACACGGAGGCCGATGTCGGTGAGCGCCGGGAGGAGGCGGCACCGGGGGTGCTGCGCCGCACAGCGCCCAGGACGGCGACCTCACCCGGAGATCGGGTGCCGGACCTCGCCGTCCTCGCTCCCCCGGGCCCCGCCGACCCGGCCTTGACCGGCAACCTCGTCCGCGACGGGATCGCTCACCTGTTCGTCGGGGTACGGGAGACCGTCGGCGTGGTGGGGCCGCTGGTACTTCCCGGCCGGTCGTCCTGTCTGCGCTGCCAGGAGCTGCATCGACGGGACCGGGATCCGGCGTGGCCGCGGATCCTCGCCCAGCTCTGCAGCCCACACCGGGCGGTGGAGGCCTGCGACATCGTGCTCGCCACCGCGGTGGCGGCGCACGGGGCGCTCCAGGCCCTCACCTACCTCGAGGATCGGAGCGGAACGCCGCCGACGGTCGACGGCACCCTGGAAATGGCCCTACCGGATTGGCGGTGGCGACGCCGTAGCTGGCCGCGGCATCCCGGATGTGGCTGTGGATGGGATAACACGGTCTGATCGATAATGACCCATGTGAGCGATCTGCCCCGCTGGGCGGTAACCCGGTCCGCCAAACTTGCGTCCCTGCCCATCGGCTTCGCGGGACGTACTGCCGTCGGGATCGGCAAGCGCATCGGCGGCCGCCCGGCCGAAATCGTCGCGACGGAGGTCCAGCAGCGGACGGCCGAGCAGATCTTCCGGGTGCTCGGCGAGCTCAAGGGCGGGGCAATGAAGTTCGGGCAGGCCATGTCGATCTTCGAGGCCGCCCTGCCGCCGGAGCTCGCCGGTCCGTACCGCGCGACGCTCACCCGCCTCCAAGAGTCCGCGCCGCCGATGCCCGCCCGAACCGTGCATCGGGTACTGGCGGAGGGACTGGGAGACGACTGGCGCGAGTCCTTCGCCGAGTTCGACGACAAACCCGCGGCCGCCGCCTCCATCGGCCAGGTGCACCGCGGCGTTTGGCACGACGGGCGTCCGGTCGCGGTCAAGGTGCAGTACCCCGGGGCGGGGGACGCCTTGCTGGGCGATCTGTCGCAGCTCGGCAGGTTCGCCCGCCTTTTCCGGGTGCTGGTGCCGGGCCTGGATGTCAATCCGCTCATCGCCGAGCTGAAGGATCGGGTGACCGAGGAGCTGGACTACGAGCTCGAGGCGGAGGCGCAACGCACGTACGCCAAGGCCTACCTGGACGACCCGGACATCCTCGTTCCCGACGCTGTCGACGGGAGCCGCCACGTCCTCGTCACCGAATGGATCGACGGCACCCCGCTGTCGTCCATCATCTCCGGCGGCACCCAGGAGCAGCGCGACCGCGCCGGCCTGCTGCTGGTGCGCTTCCTGTTCTCCGGGCCCGCGCTGGCCGGCCTGCTGCACGCTGATCCCCATCCAGGAAACTTCCGGCTCATGGACGACGGGCGCCTCGGTGTCTTCGACTTCGGCGCGGTGAACCGGCTGCCGGACGGCCTGCCCGAGCCGATCGGCCGGATGCTGCGGCTCGGGCTGCTCGGCGACGCGGAAGCGGTGGAGCGCGGCCTGCGCGAGGAGGGGTTCATCAGGCCGGATGTCCACATCGACGCCCAGGAACTGCTCGACTATCTGCTCCCCGCCGTCGAGCCGATCACCGAGGAGACGTTCCGGTTCAGTAGGGGGTGGCTTCGCCAGGAGGCCGCCCGCATCACCAACCCGCGTTCGCCCGCCTACGAGGTCGGCCGACACCTCAACCTTCCCCCCTCCTACCTCCTCATCCACCGGGTGACGCTTGGCGGCACCGGAGTGCTCTGCCAGCTCGGCGCCGAGGGACCGTTCCGGGCCGAGCTGGAACGCTGGCTGCCGGGTTTCCTGGAGTGACCCGCCCGTTGACCCGACGCTTCACTCCCCCCGTGAACGGACCCGAAACGGGACCGCCCGGATCGGAGTTCAGCTGGGTCAGGGCTCGATCGAGCCGACCCAGCGCCTGCCTCACCCGCCGCTGCGCCCGGCGCAGCTCGACGTGGCGAGCGGCCCGCCTGGCCTCCTCGGCCTCCTTCAGTAACGCTTGACTCCGTTCTCGCATGAACTCTTCGTGCATCAGGTAGAACACTCGATCCTCGTTTCGTGAGTCGTCTCCCTATGGCGGCGGCCCGAAGGTCAGGCCGCGATTTCGGTCTTGCGAGGACGTCCCCGCGGGCGCTTGCGCGGTACGACGACCCCTTGCGCGAACAGCTCCCCGCCCCAGACTCCCCATGGCTCTCGCCTTTGCAGGGCGCCGGCCAGGCAGGCGCTCCGGATCGGGCAGCCCCCGCAGAGGGACTTCGCGCATTCCACGTCCTCGGGCGACTCGGCGAAGAACAGGTCCGGATCGCTCTGACAGGGGAGATCAAGATCGCTTCTCCCGAGCGCCTCTAACGTGGCCCCCTGCATCGGTCCTCACCTCCTTGTGTGGGCTCGTTGTTGGGTGCTCGCTTCGACGGCGGAAACGAAAAGGCCGCGGATCCCGGTGTCGGGTTCCGCGGCCTGGAGGCGCCGGTCGGATGGGATCTAGACCGGTGGACTCCAGACACGAAGACCCGACATGCCATCGAACGTGGCAGCGGCCATGGCCGGCGTGTCATCGATGTACACGCACTTTCGCGCGGTGTTCGCCGCGCGAAGGCCGAGCTCGAGCGAGCACGTCAGGACATGCCGCCCCCACGGCCCGCCCCGCTGACGCTCGGCGGACAGGACGGAGATGGCCAGGCAAGCGACGCTGTTCAGCGCGTTCGTCACAGGTAGCCACCTCCTTTCCCGCTCATCGCGTGGGCTTCCCAGCCCAAGGCGCCGGCACCGGCACATCCGGCGCCATTGGAAGCTTAGGCGGGGTCTCCGGAAGGGGCAACGCATTTTTTCGCGGCTTCGCGGATCTCAGTCCGCTACCCGGATCAGCCCTTCCTGCACCACCGAGATCACCAGCTCGCCGGACTCGGTGAACACCTGCCCGCGGGCCAGGCCACGGGCGCCCGCCGTGACCGGGGCCTCCTGGTCGTAGAGCAGCCAGCGGTCGGCGCGGAACGGCCGGTGAAACCACATGGCGTGGTCGAGGCTCGCCCCGCTGGTCCGGCCGTCGCCCCAGGCGACCCCGTGCGCGATGAGCACCGAGTCCAGCAGCGTCAGATCGGAGGCGTAGGCCATCAGGCACACGTGGAGCAGCGGGTCGTCGGGCAGCTCGCCGTCCACCCGCAGCCACACCTGGTTGCGCGCGCCCCGCGACTTCGGGTCATGGCGCGCCTCCCAGGGCAGCGGCCCGACGTACCGGACGTCGATGGGGCGGCGACGTTCGAGGTACGAGCCGAGGTCGAGATCCAGGGCGGCGACGCGCTCATGGAACGTCGGCAGCGTCTCCGGACGGGGCACCTCGGGCATCGGGAACTGGTGCTCGGGGCCCGGCTCCGGTTTGTGGAACGACGCCGACATGGTGAAGATGGCCCTGCCGTGCTGCACGGCGACCACCCGCCGGGTGGTGAACGACCGCCCGTCGCGCGCCCGGTCGACCGTGTAGACGATGGGTACGGCCGGGTCTCCCGGCCGGATGAAGTACGCGTGCAGGGAGTGCACGGGCCGGTCGGGCGGGACCGTACGCACGGCGGCCACCAAGGCCTGGCCCGCCACCTGCCCGCCGAAGACCCGCTGGCTGGGCTCGGCGGGACTGCGGCCGCGGAAGATGTCCAACTCGATGGGCTCCAGGTCGAGCAGGTACAGCAGCTCCTGGAGGGCCTCGCTCATCTCGCTCCTCGGCTCGGCGCTCACTCCTCGGCTCGCTGCTCCGCGCGCTGCTCGGCGGGTGCCACGTCATCGATCAGTTGCGGCAGATCACGGACACGTTCCATGGTCGCGAGAACCTCGCCGCGCATCCCCTCCGGATTGCGCCGCGCCCGCCGCAGGAAACGGAACAACGCGACCGGACCGGCCGGGATGCCGGCCCGCTGCAGCGCCTCCCCCATCTCCGTGGGTACGGCCCGCGGCGGCGCGATGAGCCGGATCAGCCCACGCAGCACCCGTTCGAAGAGCCACACGCCGAGCCCGGCGATCACCGCGAGGGCCCCGGCGACGGCGGTCACCACCGCTGCCCAGGCCGGCGCGTCCAACGCGATGCCGAGCACCGCGGCTAGCACCCCGACGAGCAGCCCGCCGATCAGCAGGACCAACCGGATCGGCATCACCCGGATGGTCACGACGGCGTTCATCACCCCGGCCGCCACCGTCAACGCGACCTCACGGTTCATCGCTCACCTCGCCGCCCGCCGCCGCAGCGCGGTTGGAGCCGTCGGCCCCATCGGACCTGTCGGACCCGTCGGACCCGCACAGCTCCAGCACCGCCGCACCGTACCTCTCCAACTTCACCCGGCCCACGCCGGGGATCGCGAGCAGTCCCAGTTCGTCCGCCGGCCGTCGCTCCGCTATCGCCTGCAGGGTCGCATCGGTGAAGATCACGTAGGCGGGGACCCGCTGTTCCCGGGAAACCTCCAACCGCCACTCCCGGAGCCGGTCCAGCAGCAGCTCGTCGACGTCGGCGGGACAGCCGGCGCACCGGCCGAGCTTGTGCTCCGCCGGCGAGGCGAGCGGTCGCCCGCACACCCGGCACGGCACCACGGTGGGCCTGCGCGCCGCACCGGCGCGGCTCCCAGGTACCCCGCGGCGTCCCCGCCGCGTCGCGCCGGGCCACAGCCCCTCCACGAAGCGGCTCGGGCGCCGGTTCTGCCGCCCGTCCTCGCTTCGCGCCAGCGCCCAGGACAAGGCGAGCCGCGTCCGGGCGCGGGTCGCGCCCACGTACAACAGCCGGCGCTCCTCCTCGACCTGTTCCGGGGTCTCGGCGTAGATGATCGGGAGCACGCCCTCCACCAGGCCGACCAGGAAGACGGCATCCCACTCCAGCCCCTTGGCGGCGTGCAGGGAGGCGAGCGTCGTCCCGTCCAGCGTCGGAGCGTGCTGGCTCGCCGCACGCGCCTCGAGCTCGGCGACGTATCCCGCCAGGTCCACGTCAGGGTGGCTGGCCCGGAGGTCCTCGGCGAGCTGCACCAGGGCGGACAGCGACTCCCACCGCTCCCGGGCCGTTCCGGAGCCGGCCGGCGGTTCGTCGGTGAGCCCGGCGGCCGAAAGCGCGTGCCGTACGGAGGTGACGAGGTCCCCGGCCTCCGCCCCGCCGCGGACCGCGCCCCGCAGCAGCACCATGGCCTGGCGCACCTCGGGCCGGTCGAAGAAGCGCTCCGCGCCGCGGACCATGTACGGGACCCCCGCCTCGGCGAACGCCTGCTCGTAGGACTGCGACTGGGCGTTGATGCGAAACAGCACGGCGATCTCCCGCGCCGGCACACCCGCGTCGATGAGCCCCCGCACCTGCCGGGCCACGTCCGCGGCCTCGGCGGCCTCGTCCTCGTGCTCGGCGAACAGGGGCTCGGGGCCGTCCGGGCGCTGTGCGACGAGCTCGACTCCGCTACGGGCGGCCGCGCCGTCGGCCCACCTGAGTATGTCGCCGGCGAGCCGCACCACCTGCGGCGTCGACCGGTAGTCGCGCACCAGCCGGATCATCGTGGCGTCCGGATGCTCCTTGCCGAAGGTCAGCAGGTACTCCGAGGTCGCGCCGGTGAACGAGTAGATGGTCTGGTTGGGGTCGCCGACCACGCACACGTCGCGGCGCCCGCCGAGCCACATGTCGAGCAGCAACTTCTGGATCGGGTTGACGTCCTGGTACTCGTCCACGACGAAGTAGCGGTACCGCTCGCGTACCTCCGCCGCGGCCTCCGGATGCTCGCCCAGGATCGCCGCGGTCAGCTCGAGCATCGCCTCGAAGTCGAGGAGGTGGCGCTCGCGTCGCAGCTGCTCGTAGGCGTCGTACAGGGTGGCGAGGTCGGACGCGGGTACCGGGGGTTTGCGGCCAGCCCGGGCGGCGGCCTCCGGGTAGTTCCTGGGGCGGACCTGGGTCACCTTGGCCCATTCGATCTCGCTCGCCACGTCCCGTAGATCCGACGAGCCGAGGGACATCTGCGCCGCGCCGGAGGAACGTGCGGCCTCGGCGATCAGGCTGAGCTTGCTCTCGATGACCTTGGGTGGAGGGCCGCCCACCGTGCGCGGCCAGAAGTAGGAAAGCTGCCGCAGCGCCGCCGCATGGAACGTGCGTGCCTGGACCCCGGATACGCCCAGCTCACGCAGCCGCGAGCGCATCTCGCCGGCCGCCCGGGCCGTGAAGGTGACGGCCAGCACCTGCCCGGGAGGCACCGCGCCGGACAGCACCGCGTAGGCGATGCGGTGGGTGATGGCGCGGGTCTTGCCGGTGCCGGCGCCGGCGAGAATGCAGACCGGCCCGCGCACGGCGGTCGCCGCCGCACGCTGCTCCGGGTCGAGCGCTTCGAGGACGACCTCCGGCGTACCCACGTGCCACATCCTCTCAGCAGACCAAGATCGCTCTCAGCAGACCGACCGCCGAGAGATAATCCTTGTTCAAGTTAGACTAAGTCGAGTTAGTCTAGCTTCATGTCGGCAAAGCCATCGCAGGTAATCGACCGGGACGTCGAGTGGGGAGATCTCCGCGACTTCGTCTCCTCGCGCTCCCGGGGGCTGCGCATCGGCATCGTGTACGGCCGCCGCCGCCAGGGCAAGAGCTTCCTGTTGCGTCGGCTCTGTGCGGCAGTGGGCGACACCGCCCTCTACACGATGGCGCTGGAACAGGAGCGGCAGCCCGCCCTCGATCGGTTCGCGGACGCCGTCGGGGTCCACCGGGGCCTGGGATCGAGCACCCTGCGGTTCGCCGAGTGGGATCGGGCGTTGACGTTCGCCCTCGACTCCCGGCTGGTCGTGATCGACGAGTTCCCATACCTGCTGCCACACAGCCCGGAGCTGTCGTCGGTGGTCCAGAGCCTGTACGACCAGCGGCGGGAGGACCCCTCCGCCCCGCGGCTCATCCTGTGCGGGTCCGCGATCTCGGTGATGAACGAGTTGCTGTCCGGCACCCGGGCGCTGCGGGGCCGGGCGGTGGTCGATCTCTGCGTAAAGCCGTTCGGCTACCGAGCCGCGGCGAGGCTGTGGAAGATCGACGACCCGGAGGTCGCCTTCCACGTCCACGCGGTGCTTGGCGGAACACCCGGGTACCGGGATCTCATCGAGGCCGGGCCTCCGCGACGTCGCGAGGACCTCGGCCGGTGGCTCGCGGGCCATGCCCTCAACCCCTCGCATGCACTGTTCACCGAGACGGATTACCTGCTCCGCGAGGATCCACGCGTCACCGATCGTGCGCTCTACCACTCCGTCCTCACCGCCATCAGCGCCGGCGCATCCACGCCGAGCAGAATCGCCCAGGCAGTGGGGCGCCCGGAACGGTCGCTGGCGCACCCGCTCGCCGTCCTGGAAACGGCCGGGTTCGTGCGCCGGACCGAGGACGTGCTGCTGCAGCGGCGGGCGAGGTTCACCGTCACCGACCCGATCGTGCGCTTCCAGCTGCTGATCACTCGGCCACGACTAACCGACTTCGAGGAACGCCGCACCCTGGAGGCGTGGCGGGCGGCCGAGGCCACGTTCTCCAGCCAGATCCTCGGCCCACACTTCGAGGAGCTGGCCCGCGACTGGACCGCGACCCACGCTCCGACCGAGGCGCTGGGAGGGCCCCTCGGCGAGATCGGGCCGAGCGTCGTGAACGATCCAGCCGGCCGGAGCCAGCACGAACTCGACGTCGTCGCCCTGGCTCCCGGCGAGGTACCGCGCCACAAACACGCGCGGGTCGCGCTGCTGGGCGAGGCGAAGTGGGCCGACCGGCCCCGTACCGTCACCGACCTGCGCCGGCTGGAACACATCCGAGGTCTGCTGGTCGCGCGGGGCACGCGGGCCGAACGAGGACGGCTGGTGCTGTTCGGCCGGTCCGGATTCGAGCCCGAGCTCGCCCGCCAGGCCGCCCGCCGCGACGACGTGCTCCTCGTCGACCTGGCGGACCTTTACCGGCCCCGCTGAGCCCAGCCGAGACCCTCCTTGGGAAGGGCGGGAAGTTGCGCCGTTCGACGGATGTTGCAGGGTTGTGTAGCTTTCAACCAATTCCCCGAGGAGACAACCACCGTGACGGCGGCGACGGCACAGCTCACGATGTACACCACGCCGTGGTGCGGGTACTGCCGGCAGCTCAAGCGGCTGCTGGCCCGTGACGACATCGACTTCGCCGAGGTCGACATCGAGCAGGATCCCGCGGCGGCGGATTACGTGATGAGCGTCAACGGCGGCAACCAGACCGTTCCGACAGTGGTGTTTCCGGACGGTACCGCGCTGACCAACCCGAGCCTCGCGCAGGTCAAGGATCACCTCGACGCGGTCAGCTGACCCCTCCCCGTTGCCCGTGATCTTGCAGAAATTCAAACCGGGCCGGTTTGAATTTCTGCAAGATCACGGGCAAGGGTGAGGCAAGTGGCTACCAGGAGCCGGGCAGGCTATCGCTGTACCAGCCCTCGATAAGCCGCCGGGCTATCGACACCACGCCCGGCAGACCCACCGACCCCGCCTCGGTGGCGCTGCGCAGCTCGTCGCGGGTGAACCAGCGCGCCTCGGCGATCTCCTCGGCGTCAACGGCGATCTGGTCGTTCCCGGCCTCGGCGAAAAACCCGAGCATCAGGTTCGACGGGAACGGCCACGGCTGACTGCCCATGTACCGGGTGCCCACGATCGGGATGCCGACCTCCTCCGCGACCTCGCGAGCGACCGCCTGCTCCAGCGACTCGCCCGGCTCGACGAAGCCCGCGAGCGTCGAGAACCGGCCCTGCGGCCAGCTCGGCTGACGCCCCAGCAGGCAGCGCTCGTTTCCGTCGTGAACCAGCATGATGACCGCCGGGTCGACCCGCGGGAAGTGTTCGCTGCCGTCGCGCGGACATACCCGCACGTGCCCGGCGGCCGTCACCCTGGTGGGCGTGCCGCACCGCGGGCAGTGCGTATGCCGGGCGTGCCAGAGCTGCAGCGCGGCGGCGTGCACCATGAGCCCGGCATCGCGGTCGTTCAGGAGAGCGCCGATGCCGCGCAGGCCGGACGGCCGCGCTCCGCCCTCGATGTCCGGCAGCTCCGCGGACACCGCGAAGTACGCCGCGCCCGTCGCGTCGTCCACGCCGAGTAGGTACCGCTCCCCCTCGGGCGCCTCGTCCGGGGAGAAGAACACCAGACGCGCCGCCACGTCCCCTGCGTCGACGAGGGTGCGCCCGTCCTCCACCAGGAGTACCCGGGTACGGGGGTCCGCCCAGGTGTCGGCCAGCCAGGCATCGTCCAACCGGCGGATCGCCGCGCGGTCGACGGTGCTCCGGGACAAGGCAGGCTTTGCTATCTCGCTCACGGTGTACCTTCGTTCGCCACTCCGCCCGCTCGGCGGGCGCCCACCGCGCCCGCCACTCGCCGCCGGCCCTCGCCCACCGCTCATGGTGCCGACGCGAGGTCGTCCCATAGGTACGCCGCGGATTCTGCCGCCTTGAGCAACAACGACATCTCCACCTTCTCGTTCGGGGCATGGATGCGATCGTCGGGCAGGATCACGCCGAGGTAGACGAGCGGTGCGCCGAGGATCTCCGCGAGGTCGGCCTCCGGGCCGCTTCCACCCTCCCGGGTGAACAGGACCTCCGTGCCGAAGGCCCGCTCCATGGCCCGTTTCACCGACTGCAGCGCGGGCGTATCCAGCGGCGTGACGCAGGGCCGTACGCCGGGGCCCAGCTCGCCTACCCGAACCTCGATCCCCGGCGGCACCCGTTCCTGGACGTAGGCCCGCAGCGCCGCGGTCACCTCGGCCGGGTACTGGTCGGGAACCAGCCGGAACGACACCTTGGCGTGCGCCTCGGCCGGGATGATCGTCTTACCGCCGGGCCCGGTGTAGCCGCCCCACATGCCGTTGACCTCGGCCGTCGGGCGGGTCCACAACCGCTCCAGGGTGGTGAACCCCTCCTCCCCGTACGTCGCGCGGCTGCCCGCCGTGGCCAGCCACCGCGCCTCGTCGAACGGCAGCCGGGCGAGCAGCCCCCGCTCCTCGTCGGTGATCTCGGCGACCCGATCGTAGAACCCCGGAAGGGTCACTCGGCCTTCGTCGTCGTGTAGACCCGCGAGCAGGTCCGCCAGGACATGCAACGGGTTGGGTACCGCACCGCCGAACTGGCCGGAGTGCAGGTCTCGAGAGAGCCCGGACAGATCGATCTGGGCGCTCACGGCCCCACGCATGCCGGTAACGATCGACGGGGTGTCGGCGCTCCACAGGCCGGTGTCGCTGACCACCACGGTGTCGCAGCGCAGCCGCTCGCGGCAGGCCCGCAGCAGGGCGGACAGGTGGGTGGAGCCGGACTCCTCCTCACCCTCGATCAGCAGCTTGAGGGTTACCGGAGGTGCGCCGCGGCCCGACGCGGCGAGGTTCGCCCGCACGCCCAACGTGTGGAAGAAGACCTGGCCCTTGTCGTCGGAGGCGCCCCGGGCCACCAGCCGGCCGTCGCGCTCGACCGGGCCGAACGGATCGGTATTCCACAACTCCCGCGGGTCGACCGGTTGGACGTCGTGGTGCCCGTACACGAGAACCGCCGGTGCGTTCGGGTCATCGGCCGGCCACTCGGCGAACACGGCCGGCAGCCCTCCGGTCTCCCACACCTCGGCCGTCGGGAACCCGATCCGGCGCAACCGGCCGGCGAGCCACTCCGCCGACCGGCGTACGTCGTCGGCGTGTGCGGGATCGCCGGAGATCGACGGAATCGTCAGCCACTCCTTGAGCGCGTCGAAGAACTCGCCGGCATGCTCCTCGACGTAGCGGCGGACCGCCCCGGCGTCCAACCCGGTATCCAACTTCATGCAGGGAAGCCTACGGCTCGTGGGGGTGCCGAGGTGAAGATCCTCCGGCGCCCCGGGATCCGACGATCGGGCAGACCGGACCGCAGAAGCCACAAAAAGACAGCTGTGTCGTCGCTAGGCTGCCGACCATGACCCGACGGCCGGCCGCTGGCGCGGCGCTCCTCCTCGGCTTTGTGCTGTTCGCCGCGGCGTGCAGCTCCACCGGGGGGCCAGCGGACGGCGGGGAGCAGAGACCGAGCAAGGCCGCCGCGTCGTCGCCGACCCCCACTCCGACACCACGTCCGGTCACCATCGCCTTCGGCGGCGACGTGCACTTCGAGGGCCAGCTCGCGAACCGGCTCGCCGCGAACCCCCGCACCGCGATGGGGCCGATCGCCTCGGCGCTCCGCCGCGCCGACCTGGCCATGGTCAACCTGGAGACCGCCGTCGGCACCCGGGGCGATCCCGCACCCAAGGACTTCACGTTCCAGGCGCCGTCCAGCGCCTTTCGGGCGCTCAAGGGCGCCGGCGTGGACGTGGCGTCCATGGCCAACAACCACGGGATGGACTTCGGCGAACAGGGGCTGACCGACTCGCTGACCGCCGCCAAGAGACAGGACTTCCCGGTCGTCGGGATCGGCGAGAACGCCCAGCAGGCGTACGCCCCGCACCTGGTCACCGTCAACAACCAACGCATCGCGATAGTCGGCGCGACCCAGGTGCTGGACGACCATCTCATCACCGCATGGACCGCGGGCGAGGACAAGCCCGGGCTCGCCTCCGCGAAGAAGGTGCCCCGGCTCGTCAAGGCCGTCCGCGCCGCCGGGTCCAAGGCGGACACGGTGGTGGTGTTCCTGCACTGGGGCCAGGAGCTCCAGTCGTGTCCGCTGCCCAGGCAGCGCTCACTCGCCGACAGGCTCATCGAGGCCGGCGCGGACGTCATCGTGGGCGGTCACGCCCACGTGCTGCAGGCCGGCGGCTTCCTCCGGGGCCGTTACGTCCACTACGGGCTGGGCAACTTCGTCTTCTACTCCGGCAGCGGGGAAACGGCACAGTCCGGCGTGCTGACGCTCACCGTGGCCGGCGGCAAGGTCACCCGGGCGAAGTGGAAGCCGGCGGTGCTCTCCGGCGGCATTCCGCTCGCGCTCGAGCGGGCGGAGGCCAAGGCCGCGCGCGCCGAATGGACGTCCCTGCGTGGCTGTGCCGCGTTGGCCGAGAAGCCCTGACGCACTCGGGTAAGCTTGGACTTTCCCCCGCCCGTCCACTCATAGGCTGTTCTGGAGCTGCCTCGCTATGGTTGTTGATAATGAAGTCGGCCAGCGAGTGGAGCCCGAGATGAGCGAGGACCTCGCCGACCAGCTTCGCCTGGCCGGGTTGCGGGTGACCGCACCGCGGCTCGCTGTACTCGAGGCACTTCGGAACACGCGTCATGTCGATGTCGACACGGTGGCCGCCGCGGCCCGTGCGCGCCTGGGCAGCCTTTCCACCCAGGCCGTCTACGACATCCTGCACGCCTTCACCCGCACCGGGCTGGTGCGCCGCATCGAGCCCGCCGGCCGGCCCGCGCTGTACGAGACCCGGATCGGCGACAACCACCACCACGTCGTCTGCCGGTATTGCGGTGCCGTTGACGATGTCGACTGCGCGGTGGGCGTGGCGCCGTGCCTCGAGCCGTCGTCGACCTCGGGCTTCGACATCGACGAGGCGGAGGTCACGTTCTGGGGCCGTTGTCCGGATTGCCGGGCGATAGCCGCCCGATGAGTGTGGCCTTCGTCGGAGACGAGGGGCGTCCGCCCGACCCGGCGATGGAGGACCCGTGCGCCGAGCGCACGGTGGTCGGTGCGCGGTTGCGCGAAACGACCGACGGGCCCGATGTCGACGTCTTCATGGCGGGCACCGTCTTCATCGACATGATCTTCACCGGCCTGCGTCGGCTGCCTCCACCCGGCACTGAGCTGCTGTCCGAGGGACTCGGCACCGCACCGGGCGGCATCGCCAACCTCGCGGTGGCGATGAGCCGGCTCGGGCTGAGCGTGGGCCTCGCCGCGGCCTTCGGCGACGACATCTTTGGGGCGTACCTGTGGCGGACGCTCGCCGAGCAGGAGGGGGTGGACCTGGACTGGTCCCGGCGGCTCGGCGGCTGGCCGACTCCGGTCACCGTCTCGTTCTCGTACGATGCCGACCGCAGCATGGTCACCTACCACCAGCCCCTTCCGTACCCGCCCGAACAGCTCGCGGAGTGCCCACCGCGGGCCAAGACCTGCGTCGTGCACATCGACCGGCAGGTGCCCGAGTGGGCGATTCGGATGCGGGCCGCCGGGACCACCGTGTTCGCCGACGTGGGATGGGACCCGACCGAGGCGTGGTCGTCCGACCTGTTGGACCGGCTCGCACTGGTGGACGTCTTCCTGCCCAACGCGGTCGAGGCGATGGCCTACACCCGCACCGACAGCCCGCACGCGGCGCTGGAGGCGCTCGCCGGGCACGTCCCGGTCGTCGCCGTCAAGATGGGCGAGGCCGGCGCGATCGCGATCGACGCCACCACCGGCGAGTACGCAAGGGCCGACGCGCTGCCGATCAGGCCGCTCGATCCGACCGGAGCCGGTGACGTCTTCGCCGCTGCCTTCGTATTCGGTTCGCTCGCCGGTTTGTCGCTGCCGGAGCGGCTGCGCTTCGCGAACCTCTGCGCCGGCCTGTCGGTCCGCCACCACAGCGGGTCCCTCGGCGCGCCCTGCTGGGGAGAGATCGCCTCGTTCGGTCAGGAGAGCGAACTCCCGGCTGATGTCCTCGCCGAGTACGGGTTCGTCGTCCCGTACATCCCGGAAGCCCCGACCGATACGGTCACCCGCGCCGAGCCCACCGTTCGGTACGGACCCCCGACACCCACCTAGCCCGTGATCTTGCAGAAATTTCAAGACAGGTCTTGAAATTTCTGCAAGATCACGGGCGATGGGGGTTGCGCAGCTCAGCGACGGCGCAGCCGCCAGACGACCACTGCCGCGGTCACCGCGAGCAGAGTACCCGCCCCGACGATCAGCGGAACTTTCGCGCGGCGCACCGCGTACGTCGCCGTGCCCAGGTGCCCCTCGCGACCGGCGGCGAGCTCGTCGTCCGGCGCCGACGACTCCTCCGCCCGGGACACCTCCCTAAGTCCGCTCCCGGTCCCGGCACCCCGTATCCCCCGCGTACCGTCGACACCCACTTTGGCGCCGACCGTCTCCCGGAACTGCTGAGTGCCCTCCCGGAAGAGCTCGGCGCGGCGACGGGCGGCCCGCTTCGGGTTCATCCGGTCCGCGATCTCACCGATCGCGTGCGCCAGCTCGTCGCGCGTCCGCTCGATGTCCCGCTGCAGGGCATCCGGGTCACGCGCGGTATCGGCCATGACGATGTCCTTTCGTTCGCTTCTGCGCCCCGCAGTCCGCTCTGCCGTGCAGCGCGATCCTCTCAGTCTCGCAGGTCGACAACCACTTTGACGTCGTCGGGGCGTTTGCTCAGGGCGTCGGGCCAACTCCGCAGCGGCACCCGCCGGCTGATCACGCCGGACAACCACCCCTGGTCGGCCCGAAGCAGCGCGGAGGCGGCCTGCTCGTAGTGCCGCCGCGCCGCGTTGACGGTGCCGAACAGCACGGTGTTCTCCATGACAAGCTCGGCGTTGATGCGGTCCAGATTGACCGGCAGCCGCCGCTGACCCGAGGAGATGCCGGCCAGACAGATGATGGCACCCGGGGCGCACGAGCCGGCGATGTCGAGGACGAGCTCACCCACCCCCGTGCACTCGACGACGATGTCCGGCTCGAAGCCGAGCTCGCCGACGCCTCCGTGGTGGTACGTGGCGCCGAGCTCGGCGACCAGCTTCGGCTTGGGACCGGTGGTGACCAGGTCGAGCACGTGCACGTCGAAGCCGCGCTGCACGCCGAGCAACCCCGCGAGCAACCCGATCGGTCCCGCCCCGGTGATCAGGACGCGCCGTGCGTCGAAGCATGCCCGCGCGCCGATGCGCTCGATCTGCTCCCAGGCCTTGGCGACGACGCTGGTGGGTTCCAGCAGCACGCCGAGGTCGCCGAGCGTGGAGTCGATCTTGACGGCGAACTTCTCCTCGATTCGCCACCGCCCCGCGCCGTACCCGTGGCGTCCCTTGATGCCGCGCTCGGTGAAGCGGCCGTTGCGACAGAAATCCCACTGGTCGCGGGCGCAGCAGGAGCAGGGCTCGGGGTCCGGACGGCGTACGACCCCCACCACCAGGTCGCCCGGTGCCAGGTCCGACCCGGCCGGCGCCTCGAGCACCCGACCCACGGACTCGTGGCCGAGGACCAGCCGCTCCTCCCCGGGGGGCGGCTGGCCGAACCGCTGCCGGACGATCTCCACGTCGGTTCCGCAGATGCCGATCAGCATCCCCTCGACGAGGACGGCCCCGTCGGCCGGCGAGGGCTCGGGGATCTCCGTCACCGCCGCCGAGTCCGGCCGGCCAGGGACTACCGTCGCCGCACGCACAGCCCGCCACCTCCGTCCACAGGAGTGCTGGAGCACTACCTCGAGCATTACCCGACCACGAGCATGGCATCCGCGGCGGGCCGGATACTGTGAGTTCGGGACCGACCGAAGGAGAGCACCGTGACCGAAGCCAGCTTCAGGCTCAAGCCGGGCGACGTCGCACCGGACTTCACCCTGACAGACGCGGACGGTAAGCCAGTGGCCCTCTCCTCTTTCCGTGGCCGGCGGGTGATCCTCTACTTCTATCCGGCCGCCCTCACCCCGGGCTGCACCAAGGAGGCCGGCGACTTCCGGGACAACCTCGCCGACCTCACCGACGCCGGCTACCTGGTGGTGGGCGTTTCCCCGGACGAGCCGGAGACGCTGCGGAAGTTCCGCGACGAGGAGAACCTGAACTTCGTCCTGCTGTCCGACCCCGACCGTGCGGCCCTGGCCGGGTACGGCGCGTACGGCGAGAAGTCCCTGTACGGCAGGACCACCGTGGGCGTGATCCGCTCGACGTTCGTACTGACCGAGGACGGGCGGATCGAGGCGGCCTACTACAACATCAAGGCCACCGGCCACGTCGCCAAGCTCCGCAAGGACCTCGGCATCTAGGGTTTGCCGAACAACTGGCGCGGCGAACCGACGAGGCCCGCGGCAAAGCTCAGCCACTAGGCTTCCCTGGGGGCCGTAGCCCAACGGCAGAGGCACACGGTTTAGGTCCGTGCCAGTGTGAGTTCGAGTCTCACCGGCCCCACGAGTTGGGCCGTTCTTGAGTTCGCCCGGGATCGGTGACGAGACCCGTCCGATCGATCAGATCGGACGGGTCTCGCGTTTCAGGCCTGGCGGGAGGTCCGCTTGGCGCCGGTAACGGGATCCGATTCTCGCCGTGCGTGGAGTGGTCGGGTTGTGGATAAGAATGTTGCACGGACAGATCTTCCGTGAGACGGTTCTATCCGTGATCGCTGCGTGGCAGAGCTTGCCGGACACCTTCACCACGCGTACCGCGCGAGCGCGTGGGGTGCATCCGCGCGATCTCTACAAGTGGCGGGACGGGGCAGAGATCGTCGAGTTGTCGCGCGGGGTGTTCCGTCGTGCCGACGCGCCACCAGCGAGCTATCCGGACTTGCTGGCGGTCGCCTACCGGGCTCCACGCGCGATCGTGTGCTGCGTGTCCGCCGCCGCTGTTCATGATCTGACCGACGAACTGCCGGCGGCGGTGCAGATCGCTGTGCCGACCCAGGATCGTCCACCGCGGATCTCTTATCCGCCGACGGAGGTGTTCCGTTTCGACGCCGACACGTTCGAGTTCGGACTGTCGAGCATCGAGGCAGCACCGGGCGAGCGGGTGCGGATCTATGACCCGGCGCGCACGGTTGTCGATCTGATGCGGCTGCGCCACAGGTTGGGTGAGCCGCTCGCGCACGCGGCGCTGCACCGTTACCTGCGCCGTCGCGGCGCACAGCCTGCGCAGGTGCTGCGGCTTGCGGCCACGCTCGATGTGTACGGGCCCGTCCGGCTCGCTCTCGATGTGGCCAGTGCGGGATGAGGCGGCCGACCCGCCAGACGCTTGCTGGCCAGGCGTATCTGGATCTGCGGAACCGCCATCTGGCAGGCCGCACACCGCCGCTGGAACTCCAAACCGTCCTGGAATGCTCATCCGGCCGACCTCCGACCTTGGCTGCCTCGACCGACAATGATCGTCGCCCATTGCCTGCTCGGAGCGACGGGTGATTCCCCGGCGCGGCATCGGACTCCCGTCACGGTCAGCGCCCCGCCAGCAGGCCCGCATGCGACCGGGGCCAGGATTAGTGAGGCGGATTCCACTCATCGTCGCAACGCCGAGCGTGTGCGGAGGTTGTGATGGGACAGGGTCGGCGTCGGCGATCGAGTCGCGGTTTGACGGAGAAGCAGGACAGGTTCGTCAGGTTGATTGCGCAGGGCGTGAGCAACGCG
>WHSR01000075.1 GCA_009379995.1 Streptosporangiales bacterium | reverse complement strand
TAAGCCCAGGCAGATACGGAAAACAGCGAACAAGCGTGTATCTAGGCCGAACAGCGATTCCCACCAGCTGCCAGCCCGCCGACCTGCATCTTCACCCTCGATCGCGGCCCAGCACCCCGATTAGCTGCGGAACCCCGGATTCCGGGCCGCACCTTGTATGCAGTATGTAAATCTGCCTAAGACCTTGTACGCGTCGGCTTCCTGTGTCAAGGGGGTATGGGCGCCTTTCCTCAGGCGCCCCCCGCGGTGTTCGTGGTCGTGGCGGCGGGTGCCAGATAGCTTCCCCCGCGGGCGTACCCCAGTTGGTAGGACAGCTCGGCCGCGCCCTCGGCGGCGAGCCGAGCCCACTCCGCCTGGGTACGCCTCCTCCAGCGGATCGTCGGTACGGAGATGCTCATCGCGGCAACCATCCGGCCGGCCTGGTCGTAGACGGGTGCCGCGACACAGGCGACGTCGGGGTCGGCCTCGTTCTGGTCGAACGCGACCCCCTGGCTGCGCGCCCGCTCGAGTGCCGGCAAGAGCTTTCCTACCGACCTGATGCTCTTGGGTGTCAGTGCCGGCAGCTCGCCGTCCGAGGGCATCCGGGCGCGTAGCTCGTCGGGGGTGAGCCCGGAAAGCAGCATCTTGCCCAAGGCCGAGCAGTGCGCGGGCAGCCGGCGGCCCACGGCCGACACCATGCGCACCGAGTGACTGCTGTCCACCTTGACGATGTAAATGACGTCGGCTCCGTCCAGGACCGCCACGTTGACAGTCTCGTCACAGCGAGCGCTCACTGCCTCGGCAACGTGCCGGCCCTCGCGGGCGAGGTCGAGCCTCTCCGCGTAGGCGCTGCCCAGCTGAAAGACACGCACTCCAAGGCGGAACGACCCACGGCTGGTGCCGCTGTTGCTGAGGTAGCCGCGGCCGACGAGGGTGTTGAGCAGCTCGTGCACGGTGGTGCGGGGAAGGCCGAGTATCTCGGTGATCTCACGCGCTGACAGCTCCGGCTTCCCGTCGAGGAAGAGCTCGAGTAGGTCCATGGCGCGGACGACGGCGGGTACAGCGCGGGCCATGATCCCTCGCTTGTTCGAAATACCGATCAATGTACGGTCCGCCGGAAGGCTATCGCGGCACGGCCCGGCGGCGGCCAACTGCGGCATCATGATCTTGGGGTTGACTGGCATCAGCCCGCGATCTAACGTGGCCGACATCTTACAAAATGTCGCCAGAGGTTCGAAATATCGAACAAGGACTGCATGAGCGACACCAGCCCCCGGGTCGATACCGACGCCACGCTCGGCGACGGTCAGGGTGTGCTCGCCCGACCGGGGTCGACGGCGTACCCGGGGACGTTTCCCGCCGCCGCTCGTGAAACAGGTGGGCTGCCTCGCTTCCCCGCGAGGACTGAAGCGTTCCGCGCCCGTTACACCGCGGAGGAAGTCGCACCATGACCGATGCCGAAGAGGTAGAAGAGGTCCTCGCCACCGTCGAGGACCACGTCGCGTACGTCACGATCAACCGCCCGCAACGGCGCAACGCACTCAGCCAGTCGGTGATACGCCGCCTCATCCGCGTGTTCGACGAGGCGCAAGAGGACCCGGACGTCTGGGCGGTCCTGCTCACCGGGGCCGGGGACAAGGCGTTCTGCGCGGGAGCCGATCTCAAGGAGTTCGACGAGATGGCCCGCCAGGGCCGTCAGATACCCGTGCCCATGCACGGCCCGGAGCGCAACATCTTCGAGGTAGTCCTCGAGACGTACAAGCCCACCGTCGCCGCGGTGAACGGCCCCGCGCTCGCCGGCGGCTGCGAGCTCGCCCTCGCCTGTGACCTGCGGATAGCGGCGGACCACGCGATCCTGGGGATGCCGGAGGCCAAGCGGGGGATGGGTGCGAACTTCGCGACGGCGATGCTGCCCCGCCTGCTGCCGCGCGGCATCGCCTTGCAGATGCTCTACACCGGAGATCCTTTCTCCGCTGACGAGGCGCTCCGCTGGGGACTGTACAACCGCGTCGTACCCTCCGCTGACCTGCAGAAGGAAGCCGAGGCCCTGGTCCGCTCCATCGTGGCCAACGCCCCGCTGTCCCTGCGCAGGTACAAGGAGATGACAACCAAGGGCTGGGAGCTGCCCGTACAGTCGGCCCTCCGCCTCAACGTTGGGCCCAACCCCTATCTCTCCGAGGACCGGGAGGAAGGGATCCGGGCGTTCGTCGAGAAGCGACGGCCCGTGTGGAGGGGCCGTTAGGGATGTCGAGGGGGACAAGATCATGGAGATGCACGCCGAACTGACGCCCGAGCAAGTGGCCATCAAGGAGGCCGTGGCGGAACTCTGCGCCGACTTCCCGGATGAGTACTGGCGCGAGCGTGACGCCAAGCTGGAGTACCCGCAGGAGTTCGTGGACGCTCTAGCCGAGGCCGGATGGCTGTCGGTGCTCATTCCGGAGGAGTACGGCGGCGGCGGCGGAACCGTCGCCGACGCGTCGATCATCCTCGAGGCCATCAACCGGTCGGGCGGCTCGGGCGTCCCGGCCCACGCGCAGATGTACACGATGGGTACGGTCCTCCGGCACGGCAGCGAGGAGCAGAAGCAACGGCTGCTGCCGCGCATCGCCTCGAACGACATCCGGCTGCAGGCGTTCGGCGTCACCGAGCCCGACGCCGGCTCCGACACGACCCGGATCCGTACCTTCGCCGCCCGCGACGGGGACGAGTACGTGGTCAACGGGTCGAAGATCTGGACGTCGAGGTTCCAGCACTCCGACTACATGCTCCTGCTGTGTCGCACCACCCGGTACGAGGACGTGGAGAAGAAGACGGACGGCCTGTCGGTCCTGCTCGTCGATCTCCGGGAGGCCGGTGACTCCATCAAGTTCCGGCAGATCCGGACGATGACCAGCCACGAGACGAACGAGCTCTTCTTCGAGGACGTACGGGTACCCGTGTCCAACCGGATCGGCGAGGAGGGCAAGGGCTTCCGCTACATCCTCTCCGGCATGAACGTGGAGCGGATCCTGGTGGCCTCCGAGGTGCTGGGCGACGGCTTCTGGTTCGTGGACAGGGCCTCGGCCTACGCCCGGGAGCGGGTGGTCTTCGGCCGACCGATCGGCATGAACCAGGGTGTGCAGTTCCCTCTCGCCCAGGCGTACGCGCAGCTGCACGCGGCGAGCCTGGTGCGCTGGCAGGCGGCGGCGCTCTTCGACTCCGGGAAGCAGCCGGGATTCGAGGCCAACTCGGCCAAGCTACTCGCCTCCCAGGCGACCTGGGCCGCGGCGAACGCGGCGATGGACACCTTCGGCGGCTACGGGGTGGCGGAGGAGTTCGACATCGAGCGGAAGTTCCGCGAGGCGCGGCTTCCTCTCATCGCGCCGGTGAACAACAACCTGATCCTCGCCTACATCGGCCACCAGGTGCTCGGCATGCCCAAGTCCTACTAGGGGGTGTCATCCCGGGCCACGACGAGGCGGTTGCGAGAAAGGGGTGTTCGGCAGATGGTCGGCTCGCTGTCCGGCATCCGGGTAGTGGACGTCACCACTAGCGTCGCGGGCCCGTTCGCCACGCAGATCCTGGGCGATCTCGGCGCGGACGTCATCAAGGTCGAGCGCCCGGAGGTGGGTGACGACACCAGACGCTGGGGCCCACCGTTCTGGAACGACGAGAGCTGCACGTTCGTCGCGCTGAACCGCAACAAGCGCAGCGTCGTCCTCGACCTCAAGGAGAAGGAGGACGCCGAGCGGTTCCGCGAGCTCCTTGCCACCGCTGACGTCCTGGTGCAGAACCTCCGCCCCGGAACGCTCGCCAAGCTGGGCTTCGGGTACGAGGACGTCCGGCGGCTCAATCCGGAGATCATCTACTGCGACATGACCGGGTACGGTCTCGGCGGCGCGCTGCGCGACTCCCCGGCCTACGACCCGCTCATGCAGGCCTTCGGCGGAATCATGAGCCTCACCGGCGAGGAGGGGCGACCGCCGGTTCGGGTGCCGGCGTCCATCCTCGACCAGGGGACTGGCATGTGGACGGCCATCGCCGTGCTCGACGCCCTCCGGACGCGGGAAGGGACCGGCCACGGAGCCCACCTTCACACCTCGCTGCTCAACACCGCGCTGATGTGGCTGCCGGCGCAGACGACCGGGTATTTCGCGGAGGGGATCGTACCGAAGCGGCTCGGCTCCGGGGCCGTGGGCATCTACCCGTACGCCGCGTTCCCGACCGAGGACGGCTACATCCTCGTCGGCGCCGGCAACCAGAACCTGTGGATCCGGCTGTGTGAGGTCGTCGAGCGGCCGGACCTGCTCGACGACCCGCGCTTCGCGCAGAACCCCGACCGCGTCGCGCACCGCGACGTCCTCGCCGAGGAGCTGGCGAGGACCCTGCGAACGGCGAAGAGCGCGCACTGGCTCGCGGCGCTGGAGAAGGTAGGCGTTCCGGCGAGCCCCATCCAGGCCCTCGACGAGGTGGTGGCGCACGACCAGGTGCGGGCGATCGAGGGCTTCGCCGAGGTCCCGCACCCCCGCATCGAGAACTTCCGCGTCATCAACCTGCCGATGCAGAGCGACGGCGCCTATCCCCCGATCCGACTGGTGCCGCCGCGGCTGGGAGAGCACACCGCCGAGGTCCTCGCCGAACTGGCCGAACGCCGCGACACCCGGGCAGGAGAGGGTGGCGAGGAGTGACCGCGAGGGAAGAGCGCCCCCTCTCCACGGCCGACGCCGTCCGGACGCTGCTGAACCCGCGGTCGGTGGCGCTCGTCGGGGCCAGCGCCGACGAGTCGAAGTTCTCCGGGCAGCCCCTCCGCAACCTGCTCGACGCCGGGTACCCGGGCGCCGTCCACGTGGTGAACCGCAGGGGAGGGACGATCCTCGGGGTACCGGCCCGTACCGCTATCGACGAGTTGCCCCCGGGTGTCGACGTCGGCCTCGTCATGGTCCCCGCCGCCCAGACCGTGCACGCGGTCGAGGAGCTGGGACGCGCGGGCGTACCGGTCGCGGTCGTGGCCGTGAGCGGCTTCGCCGAGGTCGGCACCGCCGAGGGCGCCGCGCTGCAGCGGCAACTGGCCGCGGCGGGCCGCGACTGCAGGGTCCGCATCGTGGGCCCCAACTGCAACGGCGTGTACAACACGACGGGACCCTTGCCGCTCGGGTACAACTACACCCACTCCCAGCGGCTCGCGCCGGGGCGGGTGGGGCTGGTCTCGCACAGCGGCGCCATGCTCGGCGGCTTCGTCCCGTTGCTCGAGCGCTACGGCCAGAGCATCAGCTCGTTCGTCTCGTGCGGCAACGAGGTCGATCTCGACCTGCTCGACTTCGTCGAATACCTCGTCGACGACCCGCACACCAACGTGATCGGGCTCATCCTGGACGGCGTCTCCGACGGGCCGGCCTTCCGGCGGCTGGTACGCGGTGCCGCGGAGCGCGGCAAGCCGGTGGCGGCGCTCAAGCTCGGCAACTCGCAGCGGGGTGTGACTGCCACCCAGGCCCACTCGTCCCGCCTCGCCGGGTCGCGTGCCGCCTACGAGGCGGTCTTCGACGCGGACGGCGTCGTCAGCGCGCCGACGTTGGAGACCCTGGCCGCCTGCTGCGGGGTGCTCGCCGAGGGGAGGAGACCGCGGAGCCGGGGAGTCGTCGCCACCAGCACGTCCGGCGCGGGCGGGATCCTCCTGGCGGACACCCTGTCGGCGGCGGGCCGCACGCCTCCCCGGCTGGCGCCGACCACCGTCGACCGGATGAGGTCCACGGCGGGATTCGCCCAGGTGCTCAACCCCTTCGACATCGGCGCGGCGGGCGTGGACTCGGTCGCCGCGAACCTGCACGCGCTGGCGGCCGACCCCGGCGCCGGCACACTCATCCTCTACCTCACGCCCGTGCCCACCATGTCCTGGCGGCAGGCTCTCGCGGAGGCCGTCGCGCGGATCGCCGAGGAGGCGCCGACGCTCCCGGTTCTCGTGGTGAGCCCCGGTCCTCTCGCCGAGGTCGAGGAGCGGACGTACCACGAGGCGCGGATACCCGTCCTCCCCTCGTTGCTCGACGCGGTGGCCGTCGTCGAGTCGCTGGCCTCCGGCGTCCCCGCATACCAGCAGGAGCCGCACACGACCGGGCCGGCGTCGACGCCTCGGCACGGGACGCTCTCCGAGCCGGAGAGCAAGCGGCTGTTGGCTCGGTACGGCATCGCGTTCCCCCGCGAGATTCTGACCGGCGACCTCGACGAAGGGTTCGCCGCGGCCCGGAAGCTCGGCTACCCCGTCGTGGTCAAGGCGGCCGGCTCCGCCATCGCCCACAAGAGCGAACACGGCCTGGTAGCCCTCGACGTACCCGACGCGGAGTCCCTGCGCCGGCACTACACCGACGTGGAAAGCCGCGCCCGCCGCCTCGACCCGGCCGGCTTCGAGGGAGTGCTCGTCGGCGAGCTGGTCGGGGACGGCGTCGACGTCATGCTGGGCGTCACCGTCGATCCCGACTTCGGGCCCATGGTCCTGGTCGGCACCGGCGGCGTCCTGACGGAGCTGGTCGCCGACGTGGCCACCGCTCCCGTCCCGCTGGACGGATGCGACGCGCGCCGACTACTCGCCCGCACCAAGGTGGACCGGTTGCTGGCGGGCTACCGGGGCGCGCCGCCGTACGACCGGGAGGCGCTCGTCGAGCAGATGCTGAGGCTGTCGGCTGCCGCCCAGTGCCTACGGGACGACGTCGCCGCCGTCGACCTGAACCCGGTCCGGGTGGCTCCGGGCTCCGGCGGCGCCGTCGCTCTCGACGCGCTCGTGGTGAGGGGGACGCGGTGAGTCGAGAACCCCAATCCAACGCCAGCGGTAAGCCTGGAGGTGGCCCGTGTTCGACATGACCGACGTCATCGACCTTCACGTCCACACCGCACCGGACCTCTTCCCGCGGATCGGTGACGACGTCTCCACCGCGAAGGCGTGCGCGGCGGCCGGTATGGCCGGCATCGCCGTCAAGTCCCACTACGAGAGCACCGCCAACCGCGCGTACCACGTCAACGGGCAGGTCGAGGGCTTCACGATGTACGGCGGGGTGGCGCTGAACTACGGCGTCGGCGGCATCAACCCCGCCGCCGTACAGGCCTGCCTCGCCGTCGGCGGACGGGTGGTCTGGATGCCCTCGGGGCATTCCGGCTACCACGCGGAGACGACCGGGGCTCTCGGCGGCTGGGGCAACTCCTTCATGCAGCTGTACAACCCGCCGGGCGCCCAGGGCATCACCGTGCTGACCGAGGACGGGAAGCTCTCCGACTACGCCCGCGAGGTCATCGCCCTGGTCGCGGAGGGTTCCGCGCTGCTCGCGACGAGCCACCTCTCGCCCCCGGAGATCCTCGCGGTCCTCGAAGAGGCGCGCAAACGCGGGGTCCGGACCCTCGTCAACCACGTTCTCTACATGCCGAAGTGCGACCTCGGCTTCGTCGAAGACCTCGTACGCTCCGGTGCCTTCGTCGAGATCTGCGCGATCACCGTCGGCGGCTTCTGGAACCACCTGTCGCTGGACGACGTGCTGGCTGTTGTGGACCGCGTCGGTGCCGACCACGTCGTGCTCGCCTCCGACGGAGGTGGCATCCAGACGCCGAGCCCGCACGAGTCGCTCCGCGTCCTCGCCGACAACCTGATGCTCAGAGGCGTCCCAGAGAACGATCTTCGCCGGATGACCGTCACCAACCCGCGGGAACTGCTGCAGGTTCGGTAGGGATCGGAGAGGACCCGTACGGAGATGGATCTCGGGCTCGAGGACAAGGCGGTGGTCGTCACCGGCGGCAGCAGCGGCATCGGTCTGGAGACGGCCAGGCTGTTCGCCGCGGAGGGCGCCCAGGTGTTGATCTGCGCCCGGCGCGAGGAGGTGCTGGCCCAGGCCGCGTCGGACATCGCCGAGTCGACCGGCGGTGAGGTCAGGACGCTGTCCGTCGACGTGACGGACCGCGGCGACATCGACCGCCTGGCGGCTGTCGTCGGCGACGACCTCGGCCGCGTCGACGTCCTGGTCAACAACGCCGGCACCGGTACGTACAAGCCCTTCCTCGACGTCACCGACGACGAGCTCGTCTACGGGATGGCCATCAACTTCTTCGCGCAGTTCCGGATCACCCAACGGCTCGTCCCGATGATGATCCGCAACGGTGGCGGGGTAGTCATCAACGTGGCCGGCGAGACCGGCATCCGCGTCACGGCCCCGCCGTTCCGCTCGTCCTGCACCGGCCCGGCCAAGGCGGCGGAGATCCGGTTCAGCAAGGTGCTCGCGTCCGAGCTCGGCGAGCAGAACATCCGCGTCAACTGCGTGGTGCCCGGTCTGGTGAACATCAAGGAGCGCTTCGCCAAGTGGGAGCGCGAGATGGCGAAGGAGGAGCTCGACTCGGAGGCGGCGGCGATGACCCGCCGCGAATGGGGCCGCTTCATCGCCCGCCCGAACCACGAGTGGGGCACACCCGAGGAGCTGGCGAACCTCATCGTCTTCGCGGCATCGGACCGTGCCAGCTTCGTCAACGGCGCCGTGTTGGTAGCGGACGGCGGAGAGGACAAGTCGTGACCTTCAAACTGACGATCATCTGGAGGTAGCCATGACGAACATCGAGTTCTCCGTGCCGGTGACTCGAGCGCTGGCCGAGTACGCGAGCACCAAGGATCTGAGCGGCCTGCCCGACGAGGTGTCCGAACTCGCGCGGAGGGCGCTGGTCGACACCGTCGGAGTCGCGATCGCCGCCCGCGGGGAGAGCGCCGTGCAGATCCTGCGCGGAACGCTCGGGATCGAGTTGCCGCACGGCAACGCCACGATATTGGTCGACGGTACCCGGACGAACGCCATGACGGCGGCCCTGCTCAACGGGACCGCGGGGCATGCCCTCGACTACGACGACGTCACTGACCTCATCTACGGGCACCCCAGCGTGGTGCTCTGGCCGGCGCTGCTGGCGGCAGCCGAGGACGTCCGGGCGACCGGCCGTGAGCTGCTCGAGGCCTACGTTGTCGGCTTCGAGGTGCAGTGCGCTATCGCCTCCGGCATGGACGTACGCGAGCACTACGGCCGTGGATGGCACTCGACGGCCACCATCGGCGTGCTCGGAGCCGCCGCGGGCGTCGCCCGGCTGCTCCGGCTGGACGTCGACGCGACGCAACGCACCCTTGGTCTCGTGGCCTCTATGGCCAGTGGGAGCAGGCAGAACTTCGGCACCATGACCAAACCCCTGCACCCCGGCCTGGCGGCGCGCGACGCGGTCTTCGCGGCGAACCTGGCGGCGAACGGATTCACCGCCGACCCGGATCAGCTCGAATCGCCGCTGGGCTACTTCCCGATGTACAGCGATCACCATCACGTCCGCGGCGTCCTCGAGGCGCTCGAGGGGCCGTGGGCGCTGACGCAACACGGCCTCAACGTGAAGAAGTACCCCTGCTGCTACTGCACGCACCGGACGGCCGACGCGGTGCTCGACCTGGCGAAGAGCGAAGGGGTCCGCGCCGCCGAGGTCAGAGGCGTCCACCTCACCCTCGAACCGGGCGGCTTCGACCCCCTCATCCATCACCGGCCGACCACTGCCCTGCAGGGCAAGTTCAGCGCGGAGTACGTCATAGCCGCGGCGCTCCTGGACGGAAAGGTCGGGCCGACCAGCTTCACCGACGACGCCGTCCGCCGAGCGGAGGCGCAGGAGCTGATCCGGCTGGTGGAGTTCGAGGAGGCCGCGATACCCCCGGTCGGCCTCGAGGATTGGGAGCAGGCCTACGCGGTCGTCCGGCTGGAGACCGACCGCGGCACGCTGACGCGCCGCGTCGACGTCCCACACGGCGACACGCGCTCCCCGTTGAACCGCGACGACCTGGAGACCAAGTTCCGGGACTGCGTCGAGTTCTCCGGTACGGGCTGGGACGCCGGCGCGCTCCTGGCGGAGCTGTGGACCTTCGACGAGCGCAAGCCGTTCACCGGCTTCCCCGCGCTCCATCCGGTCGGCGATTGAGACGCCCGGTTACATTCGGGGTCTGGCAGCAGATCAACTTCGTGAAGACGGCGCTCGGCGCTCTTTCGTCCGCACGAGTGGAGGCCGGGTTCACGTAGGCGGGCCACATGGCCGCCTACATCGATCCGTGCCGGCGCGCGGCACGGGGACAAAAACGCGCTCGGGGCCCCTAGCGCGCGAAAGCCGTTAAGGCTAACGTACAGGCTTATTTGGGAGGAAGCATGAATAGGAACCCAGCCGTAGTGCCCCGGAGCTCACTGACCCGGGGGGAATTCCTGAGGCTCGGTGCCGGACTGACCGGGGCGGCGCTGCTTGGGGCGGCAGGATGTGGCGTTCGCGGCGCGGGCCAGGGCGGGGGCGGGGGCGGGGGCGGGGACGAGTTCACCATTCGGCTGTCCCACGTCGTCACCGCGGATGACCCGAAAGGCAAGGCGTCCCAGAAGTTCAAGGAAGTCCTGGAAAAGAGTACGGAGGGGCGCATAACCGTCGAGATCTACCCCAACTCGGAACTCTACGGTGACGAGGACGAAATCCAGGCGGTGCAGAGCGGCGGCGTGGAAATGATTGCGCCGGCAAGCTCGAAGCTGACCGACATCGCGCGCCAGCTGCTGGTGCTCGACTTGCCTTTCATTGTCGACGACACCTCGGAGGTGCCGGACCTCATCTCCCGGGACTCCACGGTTGGCAAGGGGATCTACACAAACAAGGACCTCGCCGACAACAACATAAAGGTCATGGGTCTCTGGGACAACGGCCTGTATCAGATCACCTCCAACAAGGCGGTGCGCAAACCGGACGATCTGCGCGGACAGCGCATACGCATCACGCCTTCCGACGCCATACAGGCCTACTGGAACAAATGGGGAGCCAAGACCACGCCCATGGCCTTCGCGGAGGTCTTCACCGCGTTGCAGCAAGGTGTGGTAGACGGCGAATTCAACACCTATTCTAACATCGAGTCCCAGCGGTTCTACGAGGTCCAGAAATATATCACCATATCAGACCATGGTTATCTGACCTATGTGCTCGCCATGAACAACAAGTTCTTCAACTCGCTGCCTGACGATCTTCAGCAGGCCGTCGTCGAGGCCGTCGACGAGGCTTCGGCCTACAACCGCGAGATAGCGGACACGGTGAACCAAGAGGCCAGGAAGGTCATCGAGGAGGCCGGCACCAGCGAGATCATCGAGCTGTCGTCCGAGGATCGCCAGGCATTCAAGGATGCGGTAGTTCCCAGCATCTGGAACCAGTTCGCCGACGACATAGGCCAGGACATCATCGACGAGCTGCTGGCCCGCAAGAGCTAGCAGGGCTTCGCCCAGCCCGACGAGCGGTGTGTACCGTGGCGGGGCCGCGTAGGACCCCGCCACGGGCCGCACAGGCGGCGGCGAGCACGCCGGCGGCAGGCGGCCAGGACCGAGCCCACGCCCGAGGTCCCAGACGGGGTTCGTCGCATGGCTAGCCGCGGTAACTGGGACTTCATCCGACGCAGATTCCGCAAAGCAGTGGAGGCGCCATGTCCCGCTTTGATCGGGCCTTGACGTGGATCGAGAATGGCATCGCCGGAGTGGCGCTCGGCGGCGCGGCCATCATGGCCATCGTCCAGGTCGTACTGCGGTACGTGTTCAACACAATAATCTTCTGGTCCGAGGAGGCGGTGATTTATCTCGTCATCCTCTCCACGTTTGTCGGAGCCGTCATCGCGCTGCGGCACAACGAACACGTGGGAGTCAATATTCTCGCTGTATTCCTCGGGGAGCGTGGAAAGAGGGTCCTGGCCGCGTTGAGCGGCCTGCTGGTGGCCCTCTACTGTGGGGTGTTCGGCGCGCTCGGCTGGGTGATGATCACCGAGCCCGCCGCGCGGACCGTGGTGACCCCGGCGATGAAGATGCCGCTCTGGGTCGTTCAGCTTGCGTTGCCAATCGGTCTCACGCTGATGTTCCTACGTGCATTGGAGATGGTGTATCGCGTCGTCCGGTATGGGCGAGGTTTCCCTGAGTCCGAGAAAGAAGAGCACGGAGAGGACGCGCGCTGATGGACGTATCCTCGATCGCACTCTTCGTGCTCCTGTTCCTCCTCCTCCTGAGCTCGGTCCCTATTTCCATCGCCCTGGGGCTCACCACGCTCCTCTACATTTTCTACTACACCACGCTGCCGATGACGCAGATCAGCGATACGCTGTTCAACGGGATCAACTCGTTCCCGTTGATGGCGATACCGTTCTTCGTCTTGGCGGCGAATCTAATGGTACACGGGGGGATTTCGCGAAGGCTCGTCGCGGCGGCGAACGCGGTGGTGGGTAGCTTTCCCGGCGGTCTTGGCGTAACCGCGGTCGCCAGCTGCGTCTTCTTCGCCGCCATCTCCGGCTCCAGCGCCGCGACGGTGGTGGCCGTCGGCACGCTGCTTATACCGAGCATGATAAGAGCCGGCTATCCTCGTGAGTTCTCGACCGGACTCATCGCCACCACCGGCGGACTCGGCATCCTGATCCCGCCGTCTGTCCCGCTGATTGTGTACGGGGTCGTCACCGAGACGAGCATCGGCGACCTCTTTCTGGCCGGGATAGTGCCCGGCCTCCTCACCGGTATTCTGCTCATCGCGCTGGTGGTCTTCCTCGCCATGAGACGCAACCTGGGCGCCGAGACGCTTCAGATGAGCAGGTCGGAGCGGCTGAGGGCGCTGCGCGACGCCTTTCTCGGTATTCTTCTCCCGATCTTTGTCCTCGGCGGGATCTACGGAGGGGTCTTTACCCCGACCGAGGCCGCGGCAATGGCTGTCTGCTACGCCTTCCTTGTCTCCATGTTCGTGTACCGGGAGATAAACTTCAGCGATCTCACGGCGATCATCGTGCGCTCGGCCCGGATGTCGGCGATGGTCATGTTCATCATCGCGAACGCCATCCTCTTCACCTTCGTCCTGTCCCTCGAGCGGATCCCGGGCAAGATAGCTCAATTTCTTACCGACCTAGACCTCTCGGCCTGGGTCTTCCTCCTCATGGTCAACGTGCTGTTCCTCATAGTGGGCGTGTTCATGGACTCCATCGGCGCCATCCTGATCCTCGCGCCGATCCTCTACCCGATAGCCATGAAGCTGGGAGTCAACCCCGTCCACTTCGGGATCATCATTGTCATGAACTTCGAGATCGGCGCCATTACCCCGCCGCTCGGGATCAACCTCTTCGTGGCCAGCGGGATCTCGCGCATGTCAGCCCTTCGCGTCGCGCGTGCCGCGATTCCCTGGGCCTGCGTGCTGCTGATCGCGCTCGGGCTCGTAACCTACTTCCCCGACATCGCGCTGACCCTGGTGGGCAAGTGAGCAACGCACCGGCCAGCGTGGGCGCTACGGGGGCCGCTCCGGCGGCCGCAACGGGGGGCGGTCCGGTGCCAGCACGCGCCAGGCTCGGGGCAGCACGGTCCAGGTACGCCGGCCGACGGGGCCGCCGACCTCACCGTCTGTGTTGATCGGAAAGTCTTCGCCGGAGATGGTCACTGTCGTCGCCTGCGCCGCGCTGACGTCGGGGTGATCGGTGTGTTGGCCGTGGCGTAGTCGAAGTGCATACCCGAGACGGGTCAGGGGCCCGGTGGCATAGGAGATCACCACATCGGCGAGCCCGTCGTCGGGCGCTGCGTGGGCGGCGAGGACCGCCGTGCCGCCGGCGATGCTGGGTGTGTTCGCCACACCAACCATGAGGATCCTGTCGCTCCCGTCGGCGAGGACGGCCCCGTCGGCCTCGACCCGAAGCCGCCACCCGCGCGCGGTCACGCCTGCGAGCACGCCACCCAACGGGAAGGCCGCTGGGCCGAGCCATCGCTTCCACGGTGCCGCGGCCAGCGCCGCCCGTGCTCCGGCGCCCGCGTGCACGGCGTTGACGGCCACGCCGCCGGCGTCGTCGGCGAGCAGGTCCAGCTCACGTACCTGTCCGTCCCGGACCACGTGCGCGGCCGCGGCCACGTCGAGCGGAAGGCCGAGGGCGCGGGCGAAGTCGTTGCCGGTGCCCAGCGGGATCAGGCCGAGCCGACGGCGCGCGAGTTCGCCTCTGCGGTGCAGCGCGGCGACGACAGCATGCAGCGAACCGTCGCCACCCGCCACGACGAGCGTCCCCTCGTCCGGGTACCCCTCGAGGACGGCGTCCACGTCCTGCGGGCTGCGGCAGGAAACGACGCTTACCTTGCCGTCCCGGCGCAGCACCGCTGCGGCGGCCTCGAGCGCACCGTCCTCGGCGCCCCCGGCCTGCCGATTGGTGATAACCAGCACCGCGTCCTCCCCACCCCCTACCCCGGCAGCTCGCCGCGCGCCCGAGCCCGATGGTTGGTCAGACGGGCGGCGGCTCCTCGTCGTACACCCAGCGCTCTTCGCGGTGTCTGCCGCGCTCTTCACGGGATGGCGGTAGGACCTCCTCGACGGGCTCCTCCTCCTCGAGGCGTTGGCGTCTGGTGACCATACGCGCCTGGTGGGGTTTCCAGAGGGTGAAGGTGAGGATGAGGCCAGTCACGCCGGTAAGCATGAGGATCCAGCCCACGGCGTCCAGGCTGAACCCGGCGATGTCGACGTTAAGGGCAAACGCCAGGATGGCCCCGATGGCAATCAGGAACAGTCCCACTCCAATGCCCACGGTCGCCTCCTTTCGGACGCAATAAGATGTACCCGCTGCCGCTGGGGCTATGTTCCGCGCCCAGATATAACGTCACGGACCTGGTCGACGAGGCCGACCCCGGGGGCCAGCTTCTTGAGCAACCCCGGACGCTCGGTAGGCGCGGACGGATGGGGCCGTGTAGGGGCGGAGGCCTTCGCCTCGGCGACCCTCCGGCCCAGCTCCACCAGAGCCTTCTCGTCGGTGTGCCGCGTCAGCCGCGGGAACAGTTCGTTCTCCTCGTCGTGTACGTGTTTCCGGACGTCACGCAACAGCCGGTCCAGCAGGTCACCGAACCGTGGTTCACCGGGGTCGGTGTGCTCGAGCTTCTTCATAACCCGCTCCGCCCGCCGGTGATCCGACAATTCGCTCTCGACTATCTCCTCGCCGTTCGGGATGTATTGCCGCGCGGCCGGGTAGAGATATTCCTCCTCGGCAACGGAGTGCCTGACCAGTTCGATGATCGCCTGGTCGGTGAGCCGGCGGCGTTCGTCGTGGCTGGACGCCGAGATCGATTCGAGCTGGGCGAATATCTGCTCGACCTCGCGATGGTCGTCGATCAACAACTGGATGACACTGCGGTCGTGCTGGGCCATGACGGGTCAATCCTCATAGGGCGACGAACTGCAGGCAGCGTTGCTTCAACTCGGGGATCACCGCGGCCAGGGCGTCGATGGTCGGCGTGGCGTCCCTGCCGCCGTCGTGGCAGATCAGGATGTCGCCGCCGTTCGAACGCCGTAGGGTCCGGGCGATGTGCGCGGTGCCGGGGTGCGACCAGTCCTTCGGGTCGACGCTCCAGTCAACGGGGATCAGCCCGGCCTCGGTCGCCGCGGCCAGCACCTGCGCCGACCACTCACCGGCCGGCGCGCGAAACAGCCGTGGTGCCACCCGAGTCGCGTCCTCGATGTGCCGCTGAGCCTGGACGACCTCGCGGGTTATCCGCTCCTCGTCCAGCGCCGCGAACGGCTGCGGGTGGTGCATGGTGTGGTTGCCGATCGCGTGCCCGGCGGCGGTGATCCGTTGGGTCAAGTCCGGAAACTGCCGAACCTTTTTGCCGATCACGAAGAACGTGGCCCTGACCTGGTACTCGGCCAGCAGGTCGAGAACCTTCGGCGTCCACCGCGGGTGGGGACCATCGTCGACGGTGAGCGCGACCGCGCCCGCCGGAGCGTCCGGGTGCAGGCTGTGCACCCCGAACGCCGGCCGGATGGGCGGCGGCACGGGTGTCACCTTCTTCCCTCCGCCACGTGAAGGAGCCGTTCGGCATGCGAGCGGTGCAGCATGCCGAGCAGCCGCCCCTCGGGGTCGGTGACGAGAACGGCGTCGACGTCGGCCTTCCGCATCCGCTCGACCAAGGGCTGGACCTCCTCGTTGGCCCGGACCGTGGTAGGTCCCTCGCTCATCACCTGCCCGGCGGTCGCCTCGGACCCGGACGTCGCCCCGGACCCGGACGTCGCCCCGGCCCCGGACTGGGCCTCGTCGGCGCCGACCATCCCGAGCACGAGGTCGTTCTCGTCGATCACGACGCAGGAACCCTGCTCGTGCCGGCGCATCCGATCGAGGGCCTCGGCGGCGGGGTAGTCGGGACCGCACAACGGAATCTCCCGGGTGGCGATGTCACCCGCGTACGGGATGTCGCCCGACTCTCCCTCCCAGGGTAGCCCCGCCGCGGTCCAGTCCGCCTTACCGGGCACGTAGTCGTAGACATCGGTGAAGCCGAGCTGTTCGAGCCGACCCGCGGCTCGTGGGCTCAGGTCTCAAAGAGAGTTGCTGCAGTAGACGACGACCGCCCGGGCCCGGTCGAGCCGCTCCGCGGCCATGCGGTCGAGCTGGGTCAGTGGGACGTGGACGGCACCGGGAAGGTGCTCGTGCTCGTACTGCTGGCGGGGCAGCACCTCGGCCAGCTGAGCGTCGTACTCCATCAGTCGCCGTACGTCGCGCCTGTCGTGCAGCCGGGTAGGCATGATCCTCCTTCCCTGTCTCGTAGAGGCTTTCCCGAATCGGCCCGGAACATGACGGACGGCGCCAGCCCGTTTGGGATGCGATCGATCCGGTACGACAAGCTCATGGGTAAGCCATCAAGGTTCGAGGGCGGGGCCAGCCCCTCCACGCTGGTGCATACCGTCGAGGCGGCCGGGGTCACCGATCGGCGGGTGCTCGACGCCGTTCGCTCGACCCCGCGGGAGGGGTTCGTCCCCGCCGAATACGCGTCCTTGGCCTACGTGGACGCCCCGATCCCGATAGGCAGCGACCAGGTCACCTCGCAGCCGTCGCTCATCGCCCAGATGGTCGCCGCTGCGCGTCCCGGCGAGGACGAGCGGGTCCTGGAGGTCGGCACCGGGTTCGGCTTCCAGACGGCGCTGCTCGCCAGGCTCGCGCGGCATGTGTGGTCGATCGAGCGGCATGCGGACCTCGCCGACGAGGCGCGGGACAACCTGGCGGCGGCCGGGGTCGACAACGTGACGGTCCTGGTCGGCGACGGAACCCAGGGCCTTCCCGAGCACGCCCCGTACCAGGGCATCGTCGTCTCGGCCGCCGCCCCCAGCGTCCCCGACCCGCTCGCCGACCAGCTGGCCGAGGGCGGACGGCTGGTGCAGCCGGTCGGCGCCGGGGGAGACGAACGGGTCACCCTGTTCGGCAAGCGTCGGGGCCGGCTGGTCGAACTCGGAATGGTCAGCCCCGCCAGCTTCGTCCCGCTGATCGGAGGCCGACGTTGAGCGACGACGAGACACCCAAGGAACGTGTCGACCGTGAGCTGGGCGAGCTCCTTCAGGGCCTGCGGGTAGCGGTCACCGGGGTGCAGGTGCTGTTTGCCTTTCTGCTCACAGTGCCGTTCGCCAGTGGGGCGGGCCGGGTCACCGGTGCCCACGGTTGGCTGTTCTACGTGGCCCTGCTCGGCGCGGCCGTCGCCTCGGTGGCCTACATCGCGCCGGCCGCCCAGCACCGCATCCTGTTCCGGACCGGGAACAAGGAGGCTCTCCTGCGCCGCAGCAACCGGTTCGGGGTGGCCGGGTCGCTGTCCCTCGGTACCTCCATGACCGCGGCGGCGGCCCTCGTGGTCGACGTCCTGTTCGACGCCCGGCTGGCCGTGGTGACCGGCGCGGTCATCGCCGCGCTCGCCTTGTGGGCGTGGCTGGTCGAGCCCCTGCTGACCAGAGCATGGGCCGCGGACAGCCCGCCACGGCCGTGATCTTGCAGAAATTCAACTCCGGTCGGTTCAAATTTCTGCAAGATCACGGCCAAGCGGGGCGGGGCGGGGCGGCGCGGGGCGGCCTGGGCCAGGAATTTCCCGGCCCAGGCCGCCCCGTATCAGGTGTTCGGAGGCGCCGCGCTGATGTCGGCAAGCGCGGACTTCCGATCCCGGTCGACCGCGAGGTCTCCGATCGAGACGACCCCGACGGGTCGGTTGCCATCGACGACGGGAAGCCGGCGGACGGCGTGCCGGCGCATCAGCTGCACGGCGTCGTCGGCGTCGGTGTCGGGGGTGACGGTTACCAGCTCACTGCTGCAGATGTCTTCTACCCGCTGGGAACCGGCGGCGCCGTCCTCGGCGAAGGCACGAACCACCATGTCGCGGTCGGTGACCACACCGAGCACGTCTCCGTTCCGGGTGACCACTACCGTGCCGATGTCGGTGTCCCTCATCGTTTGCGCGACCTCGCGCAGCGTGGTGTCCGCGCTCACCGTGACGGGCGGGGACGTCATCACGTCACGTACCTTCTGTGCCATCGTTGCCACCTTCTTTCATTCATCGAGTCGTTCAGTGGGCGTCATCGGGACCGGGCCTGCCGGGTCCGCTGCCGGTTCTCCTTCTGGATGGCGTCCACGAGCTGCTGTTTGCTCATCTTCGAGCGGCCCTTGATGCCGAGATCTTGGGCGCGGTCGTACAGGTGCTGCTTGGACGCATGCACGTCGACCCCGCCACCGGTCTGGGTGGGGCGCTGGCCGGCACCTCGCTCCGCCTGCGGATCGGACGGTCCCTTCGACTTCTTCGGCGCCCAGCGGTCGCCTACCTTCTCGAACTTGTGTTTGAGCGCCGCGAACGCGGTTTGGTGCGCCCGTCGGCCCTCGCCGTACTGCTCCACCGCCGAGTCGTGCGTTTTCGCCCAGGTCCGCTGGGCTTCCTTCGGCGAACGGCGGATGGTTGACGGCATGTCCTCTCTGCCCGGCATTGTGGATACTCCTCTCGGGCGGAAGATCGAAGCATCGCAAGCTAGGGGCCTGTCCCTAGATCGCTTGTTCCGCTCCTGGGATTGACCTTCCCTGACAGCGGGCCCCAAACATGTCTCCTAGTCGCTTGTGACCTAGGACACCGCGCGGCAAATGACCCGTGTGTGTTTGAAAGCGGCGTCTGTAGGTACCCAAGCGTGAGTAGCCGGCGCTTAAGCAGCCAGGCGCCTCCACCCCCCGCCTACGACGGCTGGAGGTATGCCTGTGCGCGTTCTCGGTATCAACGCGATCTTCCACGACCCCGCTGCCGCGCTGGTGGTCGACGGCCAGGTCGTGGCCGCGGCCGAGGAGGAACGGTTCACTCGGCGCAAGCACGGGAAACGGCCGGTCCCGTTCTCCGCGTGGGAGCTGCCCGAGCAGTCCGCCCGGTGGTGCATGGAGCACGCGGGGCTGGGACCCGAGGACCTCGACGCCGTCGCGTACTCCTACGATCCCGATCTCGTCCGGCCTGGACAGGAAGGTCTCGACGAACGCTGGGAGGACCTGCGCACCACCTATGCGCGGCGGGCATCCGCGTTCCTGCAGACCGCGCTGCCCGGCCTCGACCCGGGCATCCTCCGGCACGTACCCCACCACGTGGCGCACGCCGCCTCGGCCGGGCTGGCGATGCCGCCGGATGCCAGGGGCGACCGCGACTGCGCGGTCCTCGTCCTGGACGGCCGTGGTGAGTCCGCCTCCCATCTCGCCGGCTGGTACCGGAACGGCGCGCTGAGCATCCTCGCCGCCCAGGAGCTGCCGCACTCGCTCGGCCTGATGTACGAGGACGTCACAGCCCATCTGGGCTTCGCCCGATCTTCCGACGAGTACAAGGTGATGGCGCTCGCGTCGTACGGAAAGCCCCGCTTCCTCGACGAGCTGCGGGACCGGATCCGGGTCTCGGAGGACGGCGGATTCGTGATCGAGCCCGTCGAGTGGTCCGGGTTGGCGAAGCGCCGGGAGCCCGGGGCCGGCTGGAGCGAGGAGCACGCCGATCTCGCCGCCAGCGTCCAGGTACGCCTCGAGGAGGTGCTGCTCGACCTGGTGCGCTGGCTGTACGAGCGGACCGGCGCCCCTCGGCTCGCGCTGGCCGGAGGCGTCGCGCTGAACTGCGTCGCGAACTCCCGGATCGCGGGCGAGGGACCTTTCACGGACGTGTGGGTGCAGCCGGCGGCGAGCGACGCGGGGACCGCGCTCGGCGGCGCCCTGCACCTCGCCCGGGACGCCGGTGACGAGACCGAGCCGATGCCCGGCGTGGACCTCGGCCGGGGCTGGACCGACACGGAGATCGAACGCTGGCTGACCAGCGCCGGGATGCCCCACGAGCGGCCGCGCGACCTGGCCGACGCGGTGGCTCGGGCGCTGGCGGAGGACCAGATCGTGGCCTGGTTCCAGGGGCGCGAGGAGTTCGGCCCACGGGCGCTGGGCCATCGTTCGCTGCTCGCCCATCCCGGGCGGGCGGAGAACCTGGAACGGCTCAACGCGGTCAAGGGCCGGGAACAGTTCCGGCCGATCGCCCCGATGGTCCGGGCCGACCGCGCCGGCGACGTCTTCGCCCGCGGGCCGCTGCCGAGCCCGTACATGCTCTTCGTGCACGACGTACGACAGCGCTGGCACGGGCGGCTGCCGGCGATCACGCACGTCGACGGCACCGCCCGGATCCAGACGGTCGAGGCGGGCCGCGAGCCGTTACTGGCCCGGATGCTCGAGCGGTTCGAGGCGCGCACCGGGCTGCCCGCCGTGGTGAACACGAGCCTGAACACGGCGGGCCGGCCGATGGTGGGTGATCCGCGCGACGCGCTGGAGTGCTTCGGCTCCGCGCCCATCGACGTGCTGGCCATCGGGCCGTACCTGGTACGTCGAGGGGAGGCCGTTCGATGACCCCCGAGACTTCCTACACGATCGTCGTGCCGACCGTGCGGCGGCCGAGCCTGACGGACCTGCTCGTGGCGCTGGCGACCGGGGACGGGCCGCCGCCGGAGGAGATCGTGCTGGTCGACGACCGACCGGACCTAGCCGATGAATGGGCCATTCAGCCGCTAGGTCCGGGTGAATGGCCCATTCATCGGTTGCGGTGGCTGCGGTCCTTGGGTTCCGGGCCCGCCGCCGCCCGCAACCTGGGCTGGCGTGCCGCCGGCACCGAGTGGGTGGTCTTCCTGGACGACGACGTGCTGCCCGTACCCGAGTGGCCGGCGAGGCTGGCGGCCGACCTGGCCTCCCTGCCCGGAGACGTAGCGGGCTCGCAGGGGAACGTACACGTCCCGCTGCCCACGCACCGCAGGCCCACCGACGGCGAGCGCGGCACCGCCCACCTCGCCGACGCGGCATGGATCACCGCCGACATGGCCTACCGCCGCTCCGCCCTCGCCGAGGTACGAGGCTTCGACGAGCGGTTCCGCCATGCCTACCGCGAGGACACCGACCTCGCGCTGCGGGTGGAGGAGGCCGGCTACCGGCTGGTGCGCGGGGCGCGGAGGGTCGACCATCCCGTCCGGCCGGGCGGGAGCTGGGCGAGCGTGCGCGCGCAGGCGGGCAACGCCGACGACGCCCTCATGCGCCGCCGCCACGGTCCCCGGTGGCGGGACCGCGTCGGCGAGCGGCCCGGCCGGCTCCGGCGCCACGTCCTGACGACGGCGGCGGGCGGGACGGCCGTGCTGGCGGCGCTGTACCCGAGGCGGGCGCCGCGACGCCGGGCCGCGGCGTGCGCGTTGCTCGGCTGGGCGGCGCTGACCGCCGAGTTCGCGTACGCCCGGATCGCACTCGGCCCCCGCACCGCAGGCGAGGTCGCCCGCATGGCGCTCACCAGCGTGGTCATTCCTCCGGTCGCCTGCTGGCACCGTCTGCGTGGCGAGCTGGCCCACCGGAACGTCGCGCGGCAGGGGCGGCAGGGTCCGCCTCGTGGCCGACCCGGTGCGGTCCTGTTCGACAGGGACGGCACGTTGATCCGTGACATCCCGTACAACGGCGAACCGGCGCGGGTCGAGCCGATGCCGGGCGCCCGGGCGGGGCTGGATCGGCTGCGTGCGCTCGGTATCCCGGTCGGCGTGGTGACCAACCAGTCCGGCCTGGCCCGCGGGCTGGTCCGGCGGGAGGACCTCGATCGCGTGCACGGCCGGGTGGAGGAGCTGCTCGGTGCGTTCGACGTATGGGCCGTCTGCCCGCACCACGAAAGCGACGGCTGCGGCTGCCGTAAACCGTCACCCGGCCTGATCGGTGAGGCGGCGGCCGCGCTCGGGGTTCGTACCCAGGACTGCGTGGTGATCGGCGACATCGGTGGGGACATGGCGGCGGCAGGGGCCGTGGGTGCCCGGGCCATCCTCGTGCCGACGCCGGACACCCGCCGGGACGAGCTGCGGCAGGCGCCCGAGGTCGCCCGCGACCTCGCCGACGCCGTCGATCGGGCGCTTCGAGGAGAACCGCGGTGAGACGGCTTCGCATCCTGCTGTGGCATATCCACGGCAGCTGGACTACCGCGTTCGTGCACGGCCGGCACGAGTACCTGGTGCCGGTCACGCCTGCCCGCGACGCGGACGGCCGTGGCCGGGCGGCCACCTACAGCTGGCCGACGAGTGTCCGGGAGGTCGCCTGCGACCGGCTGCGCGACGAGCAGGTGGATGTCGTGGTCCTGCAGCGGCCAGAGGAGGTCGACCTTGCCGAGCGGTGGCTGGGACGCCGACCGGGCCGGGATCTCCCGGCGGTGTACGTGGAGCACAACGCACCCAAGGGCGGGGTGCCGGACACCGTCCACCCGGTCGCCCGTCGCGGCGATATCCCACTCGTCCACGTCACCAACTTCAACCGCCTGTTCTGGGAGAACGGCAGAGCACCGACCGTCGTGGTCGAGCACGGAGTCGTCGACCCCGGCTACCGGTTCACCGGCGAGTGGCCGCGCGCTGGCGTGGTCGTCAACGAGCCGCTGCGTCGCTGGCGGACGACCGGCACCGACCTGCTTCCCGCTCTGACCAGGGCCGCGCCGCTGGACGTCTACGGGATGCGAGTGACGGATCTGCCGCGACGGCTCGGCGTCGACCCGGCCCTGATGTGGGTTCACGAGGACCTGCCACAGGCGCGCATGCATGCCGAGCTGGCCCGGAGGCGGGTCTACGTGCACCCGATCCGCTGGACGTCGCTCGGCCTTTCGCTGATCGAGGCCATGCACCTCGGCCTTCCCGTCGTCGCGTTGGCGACCACCGAGGCCGTCGAGGCCCTGCCGCCGGAGGCCGGGGTCGCGACCACCCGCGTCGACCGGCTCGTCGACGCCATCAAGAGCTTTGTTTCCGATCCGATCTGGGCGCGTCAGGCGGGCAAGGCCGCGCGCGCCGCCGCGCTCGAGCGGTACTCCCTTCCGCGTTTTCAGCGGGACTGGGATTGCGTCCTTCAGGAGGTATGTCGATGAAGATCGCCCTCGTTTCGGAACACGCCAGCCCGCTCGCCACGCTCGGCGGTGTGGACGCTGGCGGGCAGAACGTACACGTCGCGGGGCTTGCCCGTGCGCTCGCCGAGCGAGGACACGAGGTGACCGTCTACACGCGGCACGACTCGGACGAGCAGCCCAGCCGGGTTGGCATGGCGCCGGGAGTGACCGTCGAGCACGTACCGGCCGGCCCGGCGCGGCCCGTGGGCAGGGATCGCCTCCTGCCCTACATGGGGCAGTTCGGTGGCTACCTGGAACGACGGTGGGCCGCCGATCCTCCCGACGTCGTGCATGCCCATTACTGGATGAGCGGCATCGCCGCGCACGTCGCCGCCCGCGGCGTGGGTTTGCCGGTGGTGCAGACGTTCCACGCTCTCGGCTCGGTGAAGCGGCGCTATCTCGGTAGCGAGGACCCAAGCCCGTCCGGGCGTATCCGGATGGAGGCCGCGCTCGGCAGGGCCGCCGCCGCGGTCATCGCAACGGCCTCGGACGAGGTGGCGGAGTTGGGCCGGCTCGGCGTGTCCCGCCACTCGATCAGCGTGGTTCCCTGCGGTACGGACCTGGAGCGGTTCCGTCCGGAGGGCCCGACGCATCCCCGCGCCGACCGGCCGCGGCTGATCTGCGTCGGTCGACCCGTGGAGCGCAAGGGTGTCGACACGGTGGTGCGCGCGTTGCGCCGGGTCCCTGACGCGGAGCTGCTGGTGGTCGGTGGACCGCCGCCCGGCGAGCTGGAAGCCAGCGCGGAGATACGCCGGCTGCGCGCGGTGGCGCGGGAGGTCGGCGTCGCGGACCGGGTGGAGTTCGTCGGCGGGGTGGGCCGGGGCACGGTGGCGAGCCTGCTGCGCTCCGCCGACGTCGCGGTCAGCGTGCCGTGGTACGAGCCGTTCGGCCTGGTCGTGGTGGAGGCGATGGCATGCGGAACCCCAGTCGTGGCGTCCGCGGTGGGCGGTCATCTCGACACGATCGTCGACAACACCACAGGCGTTCTCGTGCCGCCCCGTGACCCGATGGTCCTCGCCCGCCGGATCCGCTCCCTGCTGGCCGACCCTCTGCGGCGGGCCGCCTTCGGTGTGGCCGGGGCGGACCGGGCGGGGTGTCGTTACTCCTGGGACCGGGTCGTCGGCGAGACCCTTTCCGTGTACGAGCGCGTCCAGCCCGAGAAACGGGGGAAGGTCGCGGCGGCGGGCGGGGCGGCCTGATGACGGCCGACCGATCACGTCATCTCGAGGTGCTGATCGGCGCGCTGGGACGGTTCCGGTGCCAGGCGCCGAGGATCGAGGCGTGGGGCCGGCACCTCGCGGCGGTGCTGGGGTCCGGCGGCCGTCTCCTGGCCTGCGGCAACGGCGGGAGCGCGGCCGAAGCTCAGCATCTGACCGCCGAACTCGTCGGCCGCTACCGGGACGATCGCCGGCCCTACGCGGCCATTCCGCTGCACGCCGACACCTCGTCCACAACGGCGATCGGCAACGACTACGGGCCGAGGGAGGTCTTCGCCCGGGGCGTGTGGGCGCACGCGAGGCCCTGCGACGTTCTCGTTTGCCTGTCCACGAGCGGGACGAGCGCCAACGTCGTCGCGGCCGCACGGGCGGCGCGCGCCCTCGGTGTCACCTCGTGGGGGCTCACCGGCCCCGCGCCCAACCCGCTCGCCTCGGCGTGCGACGACGTTCTGGCCGTGGACGCCGCGGAAACGGCCACCATTCAGGAGGTCCACCTGGCGGCGATCCACATGCTCTGCGCGGCCTTCGAGGAGGCCGTAAGCACGGCCACCGTGAACGCGGTCGCAGTGAGGGAGGTGGCGTCGCCGTGAGCCAAGGACCACTGGTGGTCGTCGGCGACTCCTTACTCGACGTCGACCTCGAAGGCGACAGCCACCGGCTCAGTCCCGACGCGCCGGTGCCGGTCGTCGACTGCTCGCGGGAGCGGCCGAGGCCCGGCGGCGCCGGACTCGCGGCGATGCTGGCCGCCCGTAACCAGCAGGAGGTGGTGTTGCTGACCGCGCTCTGCGACGACGACGCGGGCACGTGGGTGCGCCGTCTCCTCGATGGTCACGTGGAGGTGCTGACCCTTCCGGCCGACGGTGCCACCCCGCGCAAGATCCGGGTACGGTCGGACGACCAGTCGATCGTCCGGCTCGACATGGGGGGCGGCCGGGCACGCGAGGCGCCCCTCGGCGAGCGGATCCGCGCCGTGCTGCGCGGCGCCGGCACGATCCTGGTTTCCGACTACGGACGCGGCGTCGCGGACCATCCCGAGCTGCGCCGTGCCGTACAGGACAGCCGGGCTCCGGTGCTGTGGGATCCCCACCGCAAGGGCGCGCTCCCGGTGCACGGGGCGCGGCTGGTGACGCCGAACGAGCGGGAGGCCGCGGCTCTGGCCGGGGAGCCCGACGGGCCGGACGGCCTGACCGCTGCCGCACGCCGGGCCCATCACCTGGTACGCGGCTGGCGCGCCGCCGGGGTCTCCGTCACCCTCGGTGAGTTGGGCGCCCTGCTGTCGGTCGGGGAGGACACCCCGTTCCTGGCGCCGGCGAACAGGATCCCGGACGCTCGGCGCGTCGACAGCTGTGGCGCGGGTGATTGCTTCGCGGCGACCGCCGCCGCGGCCCTCCGGCAGGGCGGGCTGCTGCGGGAGGCGGTGGGCACCGCGGTGGATGCGGCCACGCAGTTCGTCGCCGACGGGGGGCCCGCGTCTCTGCACCGACACGTGGCGCATCGAGACCCGGGGCATCGGGACGGGTACGCGGCCGGGCGCGTTGACAGCTCCGGTTGGGGGATGGTCGACGCCGTCCGCGCCTCGGGCGGCACGGTGGTCGCCACCGGAGGCTGCTTCGACCTGCTCCATGCGGGGCACGTCGGTCTCCTTCAGCGCGCCCGCAGCCTCGGCGACTGTCTGGTGGTCTGCCTCAATTCCGACGCCTCGGTCCGTCGGCTGAAGGGACCGGGACGGCCCATCGTCCCGGCCGCGGACCGCGCCCGGGTGCTCCAGGCGCTGGAGCCTGTCGACGCGGTCACCGTCTTCGATCAGGACACGCCGGTCCATCTGCTCCGGCGCCTTCGGCCGGATCTTTGGGTGAAGGGCGGCGACTACGCCGGGTCCGACCTACCGGAGGCCGAGGTCGTCGGGCGGTTGGGCGGCCAGGTGGTGCTGCTTCCCTACCTCTCCGGCCGGTCGACCAGCCGGTTGGTCTCCGCGGCACGAGAGATTGGATGAGTCATGCGATCGATGGGAACGGTCCTGGTGACCGGGGGAGCGTCCGGTCTCGGCGCCGCCGCCGCGAAGGCCGTCGCGCAGGACGGCGGTCGGCCACTCATTCTGGACCGCGACGTACCCGACTTCGACGGGGACCATATCGAGATCGACGTCGCCGATCGTCCGGCCGTCGAGAAGGCGGTGGACGAACTCGCCGAGCGCTACGGCGGCCTCGACGGCGTCTTCACCGCCGCGGGAATCGACTCCTGCGGCCCGCTGGACGGTGTTCCCGCCGACGACTGGGAACGGGTCGTGCGGGTGAACCTGCTCGGCACCGCCGCCGTCGTCCGCGCCGCGCTGCCGTACCTGGAGCGATCCGGCGGGCGGGTGGTGACCTGCGCCTCCACACTCGGCCTGCGGGCGGTCGCCGACGCGACGGCTTATTGCGCCGCCAAGTTCGGCGTGGTCGGGTTCACCCGCGCGCTCGCCGTGGAGACCGCCGGCCGCGTCGGCGTCACCCTCCTCGTCCCCGGCGGAATGCGTACCGCGTTCTTCGACGGCCGGGACGAGCAGTACAAGCCGCCCCCGGACGCCCGACTCAACCAGCCGGAGGACGTGGCGGCGGCTGTCGTGTTCGCGCTGCGTCAGGCGCCGGGATGCGAGGTGCGCGAGCTCGTCGTCTGCCCGGACGAGGAGTCCTCGTGGCCGTAGACCAGACCGTCGAGACCCGGCCGACGCTGTTCGCGCTCCGCGCGCTCGGACTGGGCGACCTGCTGACCGCGGTGCCGGCGCTGCGCGCCCTGGCTGGCCGTTACCCGCGGCACCGCCTGGTGCTCGCCGCACCGGGCGAGCTGCGGGAGCTGCTGCCACTGGCGGCGGCCGTAGACGAGCTGTTGCCGACCGCCGGGCTGCGCCCGCCGGCCTGGCGGGGACCGCCGCCCTCCGTCGCGGTGAACCTGCACGGGAGGGGCCCGCAGAGCATCGACGCGCTCGCCGCGCTGCGGCCCGGGCGGATTCTCTCCTTCACCCACCCGGAGCGTCCCGACCTCGACGGTCCCGAGTGGTGGCCGGACGAGCACGAGGTCGTCCGGTGGTGCCGGCTGCTTCGCTGGTACGACATCCCGGCCGACCCCGACGATCTCGGTCTCCGGACGCCGCGGGCGGCCAATCCGGTGCCGGGTGCGGTGGTCGTCCATCCCGGTGCGGCCTACCTGGCGCGTCGTTGGCCGGCGGACCGCTACGGGGCGGTCATCCGCCGGCTGGTCGCACGCGGTGAGCGGGTGGTGGTCACCGGTACGGCGGCGGAGCGTGAGCTCGCCGGCCGCGCAGCGGAGACCGGCGGACTGTCGGACAGGCACGTCCTCGCCGGCCACACCACGCTCGGCCAGGTGGCCGCCCTGGTCGCGGGCGCGCGCCTGGTCGTCAGCAGCGACACCGGCGTCGCGCATCTGGCGACCGCGTACGGTCGACCGTCGGTCACGCTGTTCGGCCCGATGTCGCCGCAGGCATGGGGACCGCCTCCCGGCCGTCCGGAACACACGGCCCTGTGGGCCGGCCGGACCGGCGACCCCAGGGCGGACCGGCCCGACCCCGGGCTGCTGGAGATCACCGTCACCGACGTGACCGACGCCGCTCTTCACGCGTTGACCCTGGCGCCCGGCCGGGCGCGGCCGTACCGGACGAGGAGGGCGGCGGGATGACCGGCTCCGTTCGCCGCGCCGTCGTCACCGGGGGCGCCGGCTTCCTGGGCTCCCACCTCTGCGAGCGGCTGGTCGGCCAGGGGATCAGCGTGGTGTGCCTGGACAACTTCCTGACCAGCTCCCCTCGTAACGTCGCCCACCTGCTGGACAACCCGGGCTTCCGCTGCGTGGAGTGCGACCTGACCGACGCGGTGCACGTGCCCGGAGAGGCGGACCTGGTCCTGCACCTCGCCTCGGCCGCCTCACCCATCGACTACCTGAGGCTCCCCGTCGAGACGCTGAACGTGGGCAGCATCGGCACGCTGCACGCGCTGGAGCTCGCTGCGGAGAAGGACGCCCGTTTCGTGCTGGCCTCCACCAGCGAGGTGTACGGCGACCCGCGGGAACATCCGCAGCGCGAGTCGTACTGGGGCAACGTCAACCCGGTGGGGCCACGCAGTGTCTACGACGAGGCCAAGCGGTACGCGGAGGCTCTGACGGCCGCCTTTCACAACTCCCGGGGCGCCGACACCGGCATCGTCCGGATCTTCAACTCCTACGGACCCCGGATGCGCCCGGCCGACGGCCGGGCGATACCCACGTTCATCCGGCAGGCGCTGACCGGGGAGCCGCTCACCGTCGCCGGCGACGGGACGCAGACCCGCTCGGTGTGCTACGTCGACGACACGGTGAGCGGCATCCTCGCCGCGGCGTTCAGCGACCACCCGGGACCGGTGAACATCGGAAGCCCCAGCGAACTCTCGGTCCGCGACCTCGCCTTCACCATCCGGGAGCTGTCCGGATCGGACGCGCCGGTGCGTTTCGTCGATCCGCCGCCCGAGGACCCGAGGGTTCGGCGTCCAGACATCACCCTCGCCGGCGAGCTTTTCGGCTGGAGGCCCATGGTGCCCGTGCAAGAGGGTCTGGCCCGCACCATCGCGTGGTTCGCCGACGAGCTGGTATCCCGTTGAGTGTCATCAACTCCGCAGGTCAAACGTCAGGAAGACGACGGAGACGGATCCTGTCCGAACCCCGGCGGCGTCCCGGTCTGGACCTCCGACGTCGAGCCCGGGGTCGACATCCAGCACCCGCGTCCTGCTGTAACACAGCTCCTGCAATGAAGTAAGCCAGTTTGATTGATCTATCTGGATTGATGTACTCTTCCAGTGTGCGTTCCACCATCTCCCCAGACGCACCGGCAACACCGCCCGGTTTCCTGCGTCTGACCGGGCACCCTGTGCGGTGGCAGTTGCTGAGTGAGCTGGCGCGCAGCGATCGGCAGGTCCGCGAGCTAACGGCTCTGGTTGGCCAGCGGCAGAGCCTGACTTCCTACCATCTCGGCCAATTGCGCGGAGGCGGGCTGGTGACCATGCGGCGTAGCTCGGCTGACAAACGTGACGCCTACTACAGCCTCGACCTGGCTGTGTGTCGCGAACGGCTTGCCGAAGCCGGCGCTGCGCTTCACCCCGGCCTACGGCTGGTCCCGGCTGCGCTGACACCGCCAGCGGGCGGTCCTGATCGACGGCCGACCCAGCCACCCGTCCGAGTGCTGTTCTTGTGTACCGGGAACAGCACTCGGTCCCAGATGGCCGAAGCGATCTTGGAGCAGCTAGGTGGCGCTCGGGTCGAAGCCGCCAGTGCCGGTAGTCACCCCAAAGCCCTGCACCCCAACGCCGTGCGCGTGATGCGCGAATGTGGCATCGACATTAGCGGCCGTCGCTCCAAGCATCTGAGTGAGTTTATCGAGCAGCGATTCGACCACGTGATCAGCCTTTGTGACCGCGTACGGGAAGTATGCCCGGACTTCCCCGGGCCTCCCGCGGTGGCGCATTGGAGCATCCCCGACCCGGCGGCCGAAACAGCGGCCAACGAACACAGTTACCCAGCGTTCGTCCGCACTGCGGACGAACTGAACACGCGTATCCAGTTCCTGCTTTACGCGATCGAACACGCCCTAACGAGTTCGGAGGGGATCTAGAAATGTCCGACGACCTTGCGGACCTGGTCAACGTCCGATACATGGTCGACGACGTCGATACTGCGATCGACTTCTACACCAAGCACCTCGGGTTCACCCTCAGGATGAGCGTGGCACCGGCGTTCGCCGACGTCGTACGTGGCAGGCTACGGCTCTTGCTGAGCGGGCCAACTAGTGTTCTGAGTCGTTAATTCGGCGGCAGTACGCGGCGAGGGTGTCGAGGATTTCGTCGGCGGTCTTGGCCCAGATGAACGGCTTGGGGTTGTTGTTCCATTTGCCGATCCAGTTGCGCACGTCTGCTTCCAGTTCG
>WHSR01000139.1 GCA_009379995.1 Streptosporangiales bacterium | reverse complement strand
GACCGCCGCCATCGGCGCGTTCATCGACGGCTGGAACAACCACCCACGGCCCTTCACCTGGACCAAACACGCCGACGAGATCCTCGCCAGCATCCGCCGCGCGAAGACTAAAACCAACGTTCTTACAGACCACTAGCGCCTTCATTCGGTCGTGATCTTGCAGGAATTTCAACAATGGTCTTGAAATTCCTGCAAGATCACGACCGATGGGGAGAGCGCCTCCTCCCGGCAACCTTCTGGTCGAATTCCCGAAACCCGGGGTATCCAGGCCGGCCCCCTTGTTAGAGTCGGGATCTCTTCCCCAAGCGATCCACCCTCGCGGTGGCTGCTTGTCCCCAGTGCCAACGAAGCCTTGTAACGCTCCGTATCCGGAACACCGGACCCGTCTCGGTGGGTTGACTTATCCCCACTGTTGGCGGCAGTTTCGGTGTGCCCGGCGGTCGCTACGAAGAGTTACATTTTATTCCACACCCTGTGACCAAACCTGTGGATAACTACGTGGACGGCCGTATGGATACCCGGCGGTACAGTGCGGGCGTGTCGCAGTACTTCGAGACGAGTCCACGGTCGCCGAACCGCCCCGGGACCGTTGACCTCGTGTTGCCAGATCTGCATCTGCGGCTGGCCACCGACAGCGGTGTCTTCTCCGCCGACCGGATCGACCCCGGCACCCGAATCCTACTGGAGACGGTCCCGGCGCCACCGGCTCGTGGTGACCTTCTCGACCTGGGATGCGGCTACGGCCCGGTCGCCCTCACCATGGCGGTGCGCGCACGGGGGGCGGCCGTATGGGCGGTGGACGTGAATCGACGCGCGCTCGCGCTCACCGGACACAACGCTCGCACGGCCGGCCTCGGCAACGTGCGAGCGTGTGGGCCCGAGGACATCGACCCGGCCGTGCGGTTCGCGGCGATCTGGTCCAACCCTCCGGTTCGGATCGGCAAGCCGGCCATGCAGCAACTGCTCACCACCTGGCTGCACCGGCTCCTTCCCGGCGCGGAGGCACATCTCGTCGTACACAAGCACCTCGGGTCGGATTCGCTGCAGCGTTGGCTGGTCGAGCAGGGGTGGTCGACCCAGCGGGTCGCCTCCCGCGCCGGGTACCGGATCTTGCGGATACTGGCGAGGTGACCGACGGGGTGAGCGACAGGGTGAGGAGCAGCCAGCTTCGGCCGACCGACGTCAAGCGACTGAACCGGACCTGGCGAAGGCGTACCCAGGGAAGGCTCGCCCTGATGCTCGACTCGGTCACCGCGCCGTTCAACGTCGGTTCGATCGTGCGCTCCGCGGCGGTGTTCGGTGTGGAACGGCTGTGGCTGTGCGGCAACTCCACGGCGCCGAGCCATCCGTCCGTACGCAAGACCTCCCTCGGCACCGAGCGGCTGGTGCCCTGGGAGCAGCTGGCGAACCCGGTCGACGCGGCGACGGAGGCGCGGGCGGACGGCTTCCAGGTGGTTGCCGTGGAACTCGCGTCCGGGGCGGTGCCGCTGCACGAGGCGCGGCTCGACGCGGATGTGTGCCTCGTCCTGGGCAACGAGGATCACGGTTGTTCGCCCAAGCTGCTCGACGCCGTCGATGCGGTCGCCTATATCCCCCAAGTCGGGCGGGTCGGCTCGCTCAACGTGGCGGTCGCGGCCGCGATCGGCCTCGCCGAGGTGCGCCGCCGGGAGTGGTCCGAGGACGCCAGATAATACGCCGAAGAGGGGCGCTTCCCTGTTTCGAGCACCTCGTCCTACATGGCATAGTAGGAAGTGCCGGGATGTTAACCCGCACCATGGGCTGGTAACAGGTGTCCCCCGCCACCTGCCCCGGCAAGCCGCCGGGAAGGGAAGCCCCCGCCCCTTCCCGGCGGCACCCTTTAGGGCCGCCCCTTTGGTGCCGCCACGCGAGACCATCACACCGGGATGCGGCCATACTCGCTGTGTGCAGCCTTCCCATCCGTTCCTGGACCACCCAAGGCCACTGGCGTTCGCGCATCGCGGCGGGGCGCTCGACGGGCTGGAGAACTCCATGACAGCCTTCCAGCGCGCCGTCGACCTGGGTTACCGGTACCTGGAGACCGACGTGCACGCGACCGCCGACGGGGTCGTGCTGGCGTTCCACGACAAGACGCTCGACCGGGTGACCGACCGCCGAGGTCGCCTCGCCGAGCTGCCGTACCGCGAGGTCGCCAACGCCCGTATCGGCGGCCGGGAGCCCATACCCCGCCTCGAGGACCTGCTGTCCGCCTGGCCGGACGTCCGCATCAACGTGGACGTCAAGGACATGCCGGCTATCGGGCCGCTGGTCAAGACGATCCGGCGCGCCAAGGCGACCGGTCGCCTCTGCGTCGCGTCGTTCTCCGAGAAGCGGGTCGCGGCGGTCCGGGAGGAGCTGGGCCCGAACCTGTGCACGTCGCTGGGAACCAGCGGCGTGCTCGCGCTGCGGCTCGCCTCGTACGGCGGATGGCTGGTCCGGCTGGCACGCAGGGGCATCCCGTGCGCCCAGGTGCCGCCGGCGGTGCGCGGCTATCCGGTGGTGACGAGGAGGTTCGTCAGGACCGCACACGAACTCGGGATGCAGGTGCACGCGTGGGTGGTGAACGATCCCGCGGAGATCAGCCGGCTGCTCGACCTGGGGGTCGACGGGATCATGACCGACCGGCTCGAGGCGCTGCGGGACCTGCTCGTCGCGCGTGGGGCATGGCATGGATCGCACGAGTCGCCGCCCCCGGGGGGCCGAACGTGAGAACCCGATGAGCGCGACCGGGACTCCAGCCGCCGCCCCCGTTGCCGATCCCCAGGTCCGCCGCCGGGAGCAGCGCGGCTGGTACTTCTACGACTGGGCGAACTCCGCGTTCGTCACCACCGTCATCTCGGTGTTCCTGGGTCCGTACCTCACCAGCGTCACGCAGGCCGCCGCGGCGCCCGGGGAGTTCGTCCATCCTCTCGGGATACCCGTGCGGGCGGAGTCGTTCTTTCCCTTCGTGGTCTCGGTTTCGGTGATCGTCCAGGTGCTGCTGCTGCCGGTGGTCGGCGCCTTCGCCGACCGATCGGGACGCAAGAAGGCGTTGCTCGCCCTGTGCGCGTACGCCGGCGCCGCGGCCACGATGGGGCTCTACTTCCTCCAGGGCGAGAACTATCTACTCGGCGGCGGGCTGTTCATCGTGGCGAACGCGGCGTACGGCTCCGCGCTCGTCGTGTACTACTCCCTCCTTCCCGAGATCGCCGAGCCCAACGAGCGCGACCGGGTCTCCTCGGTGGGCTGGGCGCTGGGCTTCCTGGGCGGCGGGCTGCTGCTGCTCGCCAACCTCGCGGTGTATCAGCGACACGAGGCCCTCGGGCTGACCGCCGACGAGGCCGTACGGATCTGCCTGCTGTCGGCCGGCGTCTGGTGGGCGGTGTTCACGGTGATCCCGCTGCGGAGGCTGCGCAGCCGGACCCGAACACCCACGTACCCGGCGGAGCCCCCGGCCGGGGCGATCGCCGCCACCATGCGCCAGCTCGGGCACACGTTGCGGGAGGCACGGAGCTTCCCGCAAACCCTCCTGTTCCTCGCCGCCTTTCTGCTGTACAACGACGGGATCCAGACCGTCGCCACCCTCGCGCCGACCTTCGGCGTGCACGAGCTGGAGCTGGACCAGGAAATCATCATCGTCACCGTGCTGATGGTGCAGTTCGTCGCCTTTCTCGGTGCGCTGCTGCTCGGCGCGCTGGCCCGGGTCTTCGGTGCCAGGCGGGTCGTGCTGGCCAGCCTCGTCTGCTGGATCGGCGTGGCGAGCGTCAGCTACTTCCTCGAGGTTGGCGCGGTCGGGCAGTTCTTCGCGCTCGGGTTCGTGATCGGTCTGGTGCTCGGCGGCAGCCAGGCCCTGTCGCGTTCCCTGTTCTCGCACCTCGTCCCGCCCCGCCGGGAGGCGGAGTACTTCAGCCTGTACCAGATCACCGAGCGCGGCACGACCTGGCTGGGCACATTCCTGGCAGGGATCGCGTTGCAGTGGACGGGCAGCTACCGGGCCGCGATCCTCTCGCTGCTCGTCTTCTTCGTCGCCGGTCTGGTCCTGCTCGCCCTGGTCAACATGCGGCGTGGCATCGAGGCGGTCGGTAACGAGCAACCGAACAAGGTGTGACCCACTCGACAACCCAACTCGGATCGGCCGCGTCCACCAATGGATTGGATCACGCCGGAGATGGGAATCTTGTCACGGTATTCGACGTTGTCAAACTGAGACCGCCGAACCGGGAGGCAATGCAACGATGGCCGAACGTGCACTTCGCGGGACGCGCCTCGGGGCGACGAGCTACGAGAACGACCGCAACACCGACCTGGCACCCCGCCAGGAGGTAGCGTACGACTGCCCGAAGGGCCATCACTTCGTCGTCACCCTCGCGGTCGAGGCCGAGGTTCCCGTGACGTGGGAGTGCCGGTACTGCGGGGCTAATGCGCTCAAGGTCGACGGCGAGATGCCGAGGCCGAAGAAGACCAAGCCCCCGCGCACCCACTGGGACATGCTCATGGAGCGGCGTACCACGCAGGACCTGGAGAACGTGCTGGCCGAGCGGCTGGCGGTTCTGCGGGAGCAGCGCAACCAGAAGGAGCGCAAGAGCGCCTAGGGCCGCCCTGGCCCGCCACCCTTGGCCGTGATCTTGCAGAAATTCAAGCCCGGACAGCGGGCTTGAATTTCTGCAAGATCACGGCCGGTGGTCGCGGTGGTCGCGGTGGTCGCCGTCATCATCGTCGACGACCTCGCCGCGGACGACGTTCCCGTCGTTCCGCCCGTAGTTAGCCCCGTACTCGCCGCCGCCGGCATGTTCCTGGGAGCGGGCCGCGAGCACCCGCGCCCTGCGCGCGGCGAGGGCGAACAGGAGGCGCCGTACCAGCGGCCGGGTGGGCGGTAGCACCAGACAGAATCCCACCGCGTCGGTCACGAAGCCCGGTGTGAGCAGCAGCGCGCCGCCCACCAGCACGAGCGCGGCGTCGGCGAGCTCCCGGCCGGGCAGCTGCCCGTAGTTGACCGCCTGCTGCAGCGCTCGCCAGGCTCGGCGTCCCTCCCGCCTGACTAGCCAGGCGCCGAACAGGCTCACGGCGAGGAGGAGACCGACCGTGGGCAGCACCCCGAGGAACCCGCCCACCTTGACGATCACGTAGATCTCGACGACGGGGACGACGACGAAGGCGACGAAGAGCACGAGAGGCATCGGTGTCACCCCTCGCCCGCGCCGGGCCGCCGCCGTCCGCCGAGGAGCCTGTGGCTGATCCCCCAGACGCTCACCCGCCACACCGCCTCCGCGACAACCGCACGGCTCATCTTGCTCGCTCCGTGCGTACGTTCGACAAACGTGATAGGCACCTCCACCACCCGAAGCTCCGCGCGTATCGCGCGCCGTACCAGATCGACCTGAAAGCAGTAGCCCTGCGACTGGACGTCATCGAGACCCATTTTCTCCAACGCCACCGCCCGGAAGGCACGGAAGCCGGCGGTGGCGTCCCGGACCGGGAGGTTGAGCAGCAGCCGCGCGTAGGTGTTGCTGCCGCGCGACAGCAGTTCCCTCCGCTGCGGCCAGTTACGCACCTCACCTCCCGGTACCCAGCGTGACCCCAGCACGACGTCGGCGTCGGAGAGGGCGTCGAGCAGCCGAGGCAGCTGTTCGGGCTGGTGGGAACCGTCCGCGTCGATCTCCACCACCGTGTCGTAGCCACGATCCAGCGCCCACCGAAATCCGGCAAGGTACGCGGCGCCTAGCCCTTCCTTCTTCCGGCGATGGAGGACCTGCACGTGGTCGCCGCGGCGAGCGAACTCGTCCGCCAGCTCCCCTGTGCCGTCCGGGCTCGCGTCGTCCACCACCAAGACGTCCGCGTCGGGGACGCTGGCCCGCAGCCGGTCCACGAGCGGTTCGAGGTTCTCTCGCTCGTCGTAGGTAGGCACGATGACCAGCACCCGCCCGATCTGTGGCCGCCTCAGCATCGATCGGTCATGTCCTCTTCCTGATGAAGGCCCCACGCGTTCCGGCCAGCACCGCACCCAGGGCGAGGATGGTCAGCGCCCACTCCGGCGTCTCACCCAGGCGGTCCGCGAGTGTGACGGTGTCGCGCGCCGGAACCCTCTCGACGAGGAGATCCGGGGTGAACTCCTCGGAGACGTCGAGCGTCCTCCCGTCGGGGGCCACGATGGCGCTGATCCCGCTGGTCGCGGCCACCACCACCGTGCGACCGTGTTCGACGGCGCGCAGCCGCGAGATGGCCAACTGCTGCTCGGGCTGGCCGGAGAGGCCGAACGTGGCGTTGTTGGTCTGCACCACGAGGATCTGCGCGCCGCCGCCCACGACGTCCCGTACCAGCCCGTCGTAGGCGACCTCGAAGCAGATGACGTCACCGATCCGGGCCGGTCCGAGCCGCATCACCCCCGGCCGGTCCCCCTTGACCATGTCGAGCGGCACCATGTCGAAGCGACCGATCAACGCGGCCAGCACGGAGCGGAACGGTACGTACTCGCCGAACGGAACCGGGTGGCGCTTCACGTAGTGCTCCCCGGCACCCGTTTCGGGATCCCACACAACGCCGCGGTTCTCCCTCTCCCCCCGTTCCGGGTACTCGGCCAGGGTGCCCACCAGCACCGGGACGCCGACGTCGGCGACGGCGTCTTGGATCTTCTGCCTTGCTCCGAGGTCGCGACCCGGATCGATGTCGGAGGAGTTCTCCGGCCACACCACCATGTCCGGCGGCCGAATCCGCCCGGCCCGGACCAGCTCGGCGAGCCGGTGCGTCTGCCCCGTGTGGTTGTTCAGCACGGCCTCCCGCTGGCCGAGAAAATCGAGGCCAAGCTGTGGCACGTTGCCCTGAACGGCGGCGACCCGTACCGGCCGGCCCGACGTCGCGTCCAGCTCGGGGTAGGCCACGACGGGCGCGACCGGCATGACCACGGCGCTGGCCAGCCCGGTGACCGCGAGGGTACGGCGCCGTCGAGCCGTCACCAGCGCCCAGGCCAACGCACAGCCGGCGAGCGCGGTGACGAATGTCACCAGCGGAGCGCCGCCGACCGCCGCGTACGGGGTGAACGGCGAGTCGGTCTGGCTGAACGCGAGCCTGCCCCAGGTGAATCCGCCGAGGGGGAACCGGCTGCGAACGAACTCCTCGGCCACCCACAGCGCCGCGGACCACAACGGCCAGGCCTGCAGCCGGCTCACCACGGCCGTCGCCCCACCCAGCGCCGCGACGTAGAGGGACTGCATCACCGCAAGGACGATCCAGCCGTCGGTACCGATCACCTGTATCCACCGCAGCAGCGGTACGAACAGGGCCAGCCCGGCAAGCAGGCCGAGCAGGGCCCCGAACCGGACCGAGGCGCCCCTGATGGCGAGCACCGTCAAGGCGACCCCTACCGATGCCAACGGCCACCAACCGATCGGCGGAAAGGCGGCGAGGATCAGCAGACCTCCACCGGCGGCGGCAGCGGCTCGGAACAGACGAGCCCCTGCGGCTCGGCGGCGGGACGTCTCGTGATGCGGCTGGTTCGCCGCGGGGATCTCGACCGTGTCCTGCGCCACCGTCTTCGCCGATCTCCTCGAGAGGTTGAGACCTTTGCCCGAACGGTACCTCTACGACGGACAGGGGCCCAGAAGGGTTCCGGGACGACACCCGTGATCGCCGAGGGGCCGGCAACCGGCCGACGGGGCGGGACCCGGGGGGAACGGGGGGACGGAAAAAGACCCGGACGAACCCTTCGGACCGGTCCCGTCCCGTAGGCGGCGAGCTCGGGATCCGTTGTCTACTGGGCGTCCGGGCCCTTTCCCGGGTCCAACCCCCCTTCCCGGTCGACATCCAGTCCCCTCAGCTCCGCCGACCGCTGCGCCTGGCTCGGGACGGTGCGCGTGGCGCGGACGCGACCGCCACACGGCGCAGCAGCATCGACACAGAGCCCAGAGGCCGGCCAACCGGTCAGTCCCTGTGGTGGACTATCGAGGAAGCTACCCAACTCCACGCACTTGTCAACCTCGATCTGGCCTGCCCGAACGCACTGAATCGGCAGATCATTTGGGTGATCGCGGCCACGAAGATTAGGGCCGTTGACCGCGTCCTCGGCGTGTCCCAACGTGGCCACAGCCGAGCCAGCCGACCCCACCGGACCCTAGGACGACGCTGACGACTCCACCCCCGGGATCAGGCCGCCGCGGAAGGCGTCCACGAACAGCCGGTGGTCATCCCTGGTGACCTCGGCGTAGGCCATCCCGAACCCGACCATGTCGTGGACGAATCGCTCCTCTTGGCCGTCGACGGCGGCGACGATCGCGTCCTCGGTCTGGAAGTCCACCAAGGTCTGCTCGCTGTCGAAGTCGGAGACGCAGTGCACCTTGGCGGTCGCCTCGCCCAGTTGGACCAGCACGGGCGCGATCTCCGACGGTTCGGTAAGCAGGTCCCAGTTCAGGTCGAGCTCGTACGGCGAGAGCTCGCTGACGACGAAGCCCACACCGCCCCGCTGGGTGTGTCCCAGCCACGGATCGGCGTGTGCCTGCAGGGCGCGCTGGGAGACCGCCGTGCGATGGCCGTGGTCGGTGAAGTACTCCTTGATGCGCTTGCCGCGCACCACCCGGCTGGGCGCGGCGACGTTGCCCTGCTTCATCGACAGCACCACGTCGTTCTCCAGCGCCTGGGTGTTCCCCTCGACCAAGATGTTGTAGGCGGGCAGCCCGGCGCTGCCGATTCCGAAGCCGCTGCGACCGACGATGTCCTTGATCCGGTAGGTGAGGCTGGGCCGGCGTTTGCTCGCCGGAATCGTCTCCAGGTACTGCTCGAACGCCCGTTCCACCTCCTCCCGTTCGGCGGCCGGCAGCTCGCGGGCGCCGCCGTCGCGGCGGAACCTTCGTTCGTAGCCCTCGATCACGGTGAGTTGGTCGAGCAACCGAACCCGGGTGGCGAGGCGGGCGCGTTCCAGAGCCTCGCGCACCGGGCCGTGCGTGTTTTCCAGCCGCAGCGAGAACATGTGGTCCCGGTCGCTCTCCACGAACCGGCGGACCTGTTCCACGTAGGCCCGCACGTAGGTCTCGATGAGGCGGGCGATGTCTTCGTCAGAGATCGCCTTCATCCAGCCGAGCAGCGCCATACTGGCGGCCAAGCGCTTGATGTCCCAGGTGAAATGACCAAGGTGGGCCTCGTCGAAGTCGTTGACGTCGAAGACGAAGACCCCGGAGTCGTCCATGTACGTCCCGAAGTTCTCCACGTGCAGGTCACCTTGGATCCAAATCCGGCTGGTGCGCTCGTCCGCCCAGGGATCCTCGTCGCGGACCACGTCGGCGTAGAACAGGCACGCGCCGCCCCGGTAGAAGGCGAAGGGGTCGCTGGCCATCTTGCGGAACTTGCGCCGGAACGCCGCTGGCGAGGCGGCCATCAGGTCCGAGAACGCATCGACGAGGACGTCGACGATCTCCCGCTGTCGTCGCTGGGGCTCCTGCCCGCGGATCAGATCGACGACGCGATTCATCACAACACCTCTTCGCGGAATCAGGGCACCGGCGGGCCCGTCGCCAGCACGCCGGCGAGCAGGGCGGCGCGTTCGGCGAGGCTACGGACCACTATTGCCTCGTCCGCAGCGTGTGCACCCCGGCCCTGCGGGCCGAAGCCGTCCAGCGTCGGCAGACCCCGGGAGCCGGGAAGGTTGGTGTCGCCGGCCCCAGGGGCGGGCCTGCCGGTGAGCCGCTGGCCGAGCGCCTCACTCACCCGGACCACCGTGTCCAGCAGCGGGTTGTCCTCCCGCGGGGTCCAGGTCGGGCGTCTCGACAGGACCTCCGCCGCGAGCCGCGCGCCGGTACGCCGGGGGCGCGCCCCGGTGAGCGCCGACAGCACCGTACGCTCGGCGTCCGCAGTGGTGAAGCGCAGGCCGATCTCCGCCCACGCCTCACCGGCGACCACGTTGGACCGCGTCCCGCCGCCGATCCGACCGACGTTGAACAGCGTGCTCCCGTCGTCGGGGATCACCTGCCGCGCGTCGACGAGCTGATCGAGCAGTTCGTCGATGGCGGAGATCCCCCGCCCCGGGTCCACCGCGGCGTGCGCCTCCCGGCCCTCCACGGTCAGCCGGAGCCGGGTGCTGCCCCGGCGCGCGGTCTTGAGTCCCCCGTCCCTGTGCGGACCCTCCAGACCGAGCACCGCCGACGCCCCGTCGAGGTTCCGTTCCACCACCTCCCCGCCGTGCGGGCTGCCCACTTCCTCGTCGGCCACGACGACGGCCCGCACCGGCCGGGCGGCTCGCAGGCCAAGGGCCGCCAGGATGCGCATGGCCATCTCCAGGACGACCAAACCGCCCTTCATGTCGTAGACGCCCGGTCCGGCGATCAGCTTCCCGTCGTCGGTGTACGGCATCGCGGAGAGCTGGCCCACCGGCCATACGGTGTCGGAATGCCCGAGCAGCAGCACGTGTCCGGCGGAGCCGGCGGCGCCCTCCCAGGCCGTAACCAGGTGATCACCCGTGGGGCCGGGAACCCGGGCGGGCCGTCCGCCGGCCGCCTCGTGGCCGTCCGCGATCTCTTCGCCGAGTGTTCCGAGCGCCGCCACGTTCCCGCTCGGCGACTCGACGAGGGCGTACGTGCGCAGCCGCTCCCGCCCGAACGGCAGAAGCTCGGCGGAGACCCGTCCGATCTCGGCGGCCAAGGTCGACGGCAGGGCGACGGGCGATGCGTCCACTCTCGCTCCCTGACTGTGCAAACGGCGACACGCCCTGTCATGCTCACCCACGCCGGGCTCGCCGGCAACTCGCGGCACCGCGACCTCCTAAAGTAGGCACTGGTCATGCCTAACACCGCGACACGCGTGGCGCCCGTAGCCGTTCGCCCGCTCGCGTCACCTGCTGAGATGCGGGCGGGCGTGGCGCTGTACCGCGACGTCTTCGAGCTGCCTCCCACCGACCCGGCGGTGAGCCCACGGCTCCTCGCGTCCCTGCAGCGCAACGGCGGAACCGTGCTCGGGGCGTTCGACGGCGACCGACTCGTCGGCTTCGCCTACGGGTACCTGGGCAAGGACGTTCGCACCGGGGAGATCTACCACTACTCCCAGGTGGTGGCCGTCCACCCCGGCTGGCAGGGCGCGGGCGTCGGCCGCGCCATCAAGTTTGCCCAGCGTGACAACGTGCTGGCGATCGGCGTATCCCGGATGAGGTGGTCCTACGACCCGCTGCGGGCCGCCAACGCCCACTTCAACCTGGACGTGCTCGGAGCACGCGGCCGCTGGTTCGTCCGCGACCTGTTCGGCGTGGAGGACACCGGGCGTGACGCGGGGGTCGGCACCGATCGCCTGATCGTCGAGTGGGACCTGACCGAGGAGCCGGGCGGCCGGGCGGGCGAGCCGCGGCCGGCCACCGAGCTTGGGTGGGGTGAGCAGGAGGCCGACGGGGACGACCGGCTGCTCGCCGTGCCACGCTCGTGGGACGACCTGCTGCGCGGCGACCGGGATGGGGCCCTCGGGGTAAGGAGGTCGGTCACCGCCGCGCTGACCGAGCTGCTGGACCGCGGCTACGAGGCGGTCTCCTGCCGGCTCACCGGACCGGAGACTGCCGTCTACCGGCTAACGCCGGCCAACACCGTGACGACGCAGGCGGAGGTGTGATCGGTGCCCCAGATCGTGACGTTCGAGGCCTTCCGGGTGAGCCTTCCGCTCGTGCACTCCTTCGAGACGAGCTCGCACCGCAAGTCGTACCTCGAGCACATCCTGGTCCGGCTTACCGACGCGGGCGGGGCCGTCGGCTGGGGCGAGGTCGCCTCCCCCAGCGACCCGTACTTCTGCACGGAGACCGTGGACACCTGCTGGCTGATGCTGGAGCGGTACCTGGCACCCGCGCTCCTCGGGCGCGAATGGTCCACCCCCGAGGACGCCTCGGCGGCCTGGTCGAAGCTGCGCGGTCATCACTTCGCCCGCGCCGGGGTCGACGTCGCCTGCTGGGACCTGTGGACCCGGACGAACGGCGTCCCGCTCGCCCGTGCCCTCGGCGGCACCCGGGACCGGATCGAGGCGGGGGTGAGCCTGGGTCTCGAGCCCACCGTCGGCGAACTGCTGGACCAGGTGAAGCGGCACGTGGAGGACGGATACCGCCGGGTCAAGCTGAAGATCGCTCCGGGCTGGGACGCCGAACCGGTCGATGCCGTACGTGCCGCCTACCCGGACCTCGCCCTGCAGGTCGACGCGAACGGCGGATACACCGAGTCGGCCGAGCACGTCGCCGCGCTGGAGGCGCTGGACGACGCCGGACTGGTCATGATCGAGCAGCCCTTCCCCCCTGGCGCGCTGGCCGCGCACGCCCGGCTGCAGGCGCGGCTACGCACCCCGCTCTGCCTGGACGAGTCGGTCGACGACCTCGACCAACTCGACACCGCCGTTACGCTCGGCGCCGGCCGGGTGCTCAACATCAAGGTCTCCCGGATGGGCGGGCTGACCCAGGCCCGCCGGGCCCACGAGGTGGCGGTACGGCATGGGATCGCGGTGTGGTGCGGCGGGATGCACGAGTTCGGGGTCGGCCGGGCGGCCAACGTGGCGGTTGCCAGCCTGCCCGGCTTCACCCTGCCCAGCGACGTGTCCGGGTCGGACAAGTACTACACACGGGACGTGGTCAGCCCGCCCATCAGGGCCCGGGACGGCCTCGTCTCCGTCCCACTGGAGCACCCGGGCATCGGACACGAGGTCGACGAGGAACTGGTCCGTGACCTCGCATCCCGGACCCTGCGGCTGACGAGCGCCTAGGAGCGCGCTGAAAAGGGGCTGGGCGGTGGCGGCGTTTTGTCGGCTTGGTGTTCGGGGATCCGGGATGATCTTCTTATGCAGGGTTTCGAGCGGGGGGATCGGCAGTTTCTGGATGCGGCGGCGTTGGCCGG
>WHSR01000133.1 GCA_009379995.1 Streptosporangiales bacterium | reverse complement strand
CCGGCACGCCCCGTCCACCACCACGCCCGAGATTTTCTTGAGCGATGCCGCGAGGGACAGAAGGCCACCCCATCCCCCCATGTCGACCCGTCCGCCGTTGTCCACGACGATCACGTCGCCCGGTCCACAGCGTTCGATGGCGCGCACTCCGAGGTGCACCCCCGGCGCGTCCGGAGGAGGGACCCCCGGCACCAGCTTGACGGTCACGGCCCGTCCCACCAGACGTGCCCCTTCCCACACGGGGAACAACCCGGAGGCGACGCCCCGCACCCCCAGGACGTCGAGCGCATCCGAGACCGCGCAACTGTCGAGTCGCGACAACCTCGCGACGAGGTCATCTGAACTCAACTCTTCCCCGAAGGCCACAGCACCACATCCGTCGAAAGCAGCGATTTCACCAAACGTTGGCTAGTCCTTTAGTCCTTTCTGAAAAACAGCAGCAGATAGCCAGTTGTGGAGGAGTTGTAGATGATCGGTTGTACGTGAGTCATCTCCCAGCCCTCCTTCTGGCGGCCGTCGAGTATCTGTTGAATGTCGTCGGTCACGGCCTCCGGCGTCCTGCCCGTCGCCCTGACCTCGACCACTTCATGCACTGCCATCGCACACCACTACCTTCGCTCACAGCCTGCCACGCCGACCGCCCGCGGGCGCCGGCCGGCAGGCGAACCGCCACGGGGGAACGCGCCGCCTTCCTCTTACCGGCCGAGTCACGGACGGCGCCGAGACTTACTCCCAGCGAGCAATGGTTGCGTCCTTGGAGGCGTCGCGCCAGTCCGAGCCACGGGGTACCAGCATGTCGGCGGCGCGCATGTCCCTGTGCTGTTCTGGCTCCGTGCCGCGCGGCGGGCGACTGGCCTCGGCCTCGTCGCACGCCTCCAGCAGCAGCTTCCGGGCGGCCTGAATCGCACGATCGGTGCTGCCGAGCGCCTCCAAGCTGCGGTCGACGATCGCACCCATCCCGGTCTGAATGGCGAAGTCCTGGGTATTGACGCCTTCGATCCCGGTGAAGGTCTTGGTCCGCTGCACCTCACGGTCGATGAGGAAGTGATTGTCCGGGTTGCGGATCAGCCAATAGGTCCCGGGAATGTAATGTTCCGCGCCGCGACCCATACGAGACTCCTGGGTGGTCCACCATTCGTCGGTTACCGGAGTCTCTTCGGTGGATGCGTACGTCCAGTTGTAGACCCACGTCTTCTCGTCGTCGATGGGCACCCAAATGTGGCCGTGAATACCGGGTGTGCCGGCCGGCTCTCCCTCGGCGTTCAGCAATCCTCCGCGCATCTGCTGGAATGGCATCACGAACTGGTACACCCGCAGGTAAGTGGTGTCGTCGCTGATGTTTCGGAGGCTTGCGTACGTGAAGCCGTGGTCCTTGACGTCCACCTCGAGCGTGGGGTGGGTGTCGAGGTTGCGCAGCAGACGCGTATTCGACAGGTCGTTGTTGTGCGCGAACGACGAATGCGCTGTGTCGATACCGCCCTCGATGGCCTGGAGAAAGTTGCACGGTTCTCCGGTCTTGGAGATCTTGAAATGCGTGGCGGGAACGCGCAACCACTCGTACTCGGGCGGCGGCGGCATCTGCTCCCGCGGGCCCATGTAGGTCCAGACGAGACCGCCCGCCTCCCACGTCGGATAGGCCTTGATCGAGACCCGCAGCCGGAACTTGCTGTACGGCGGCTCCGAGGGCATGTCCACGCAGTTACCGAGCGTGTCGTACTTCCAACCGTGGTACACGCAACGCAGGCCACATTCCTCGTTGCGGCCGTAGAACATCGGCGCGCGCCGGTGCGCACAATAGGCATCGATCAGGCCGATGTCCCCCGCGGTGTCCCGGAAGACCACGAGGTCCTCACCCAGCAGGCGGACGCTGATCGGTGGCCCGTCGGGCTCGGCTATCTCCTGCGACAGGCACGCCGGAATCCAGTAGCGGCGAAACACCTCCCCCATCGCGGTACCAGGGCCGACGCGTGTGAGCCGCTCGTTGAGTTCCTTGGTGATACGCACTTGCGGCGCCTCCCTCACCCTGCGCTCCGGAGTGGTGCCACTCGCCTACTATACAGACTATAGGAGACAGGCACCAGCGCCGACCGCTACGGTACACGGTCCTCCTTGCCCCCCTTTGGCCGTGATCTTGCAGAAATTCGAGGCGGTCGGTTCGAATTTCTGCAAGATCACGGTCAAGTGGGGAAGGGGTTAGTGCAGGTAACCGCCGCCGTCGCAGAGGATCGCCTGTCCGGTGATCATGGCGGCGTCGTCGGAGGCGAGGAAGGCCACCAGTCCGGCGAAGTCGGCCGGCTGTACCTGCCTCGGGATGGCCTGTTGGGCGGCCATCCTTGCGAATGCCTCGTCGTCGGAGTGGGCCCGCGTCCCGGGGGTGGGCACCATCCCGGGCATGGCCGCGTTCACCGTGATGCCCTGGGGACCGAGCTCACGGGCCAGCACCCGGGTCATGCCGAGGACGGCGCCCTTGCTGGCCACGTAGGCCATCTGTCCGGGACTGCCGGTGAAGAAGGTACGGGAGGCCACGTTGATGACGCGGCCGTGGCTGCTGTCGGTCAGCGCGGGCACCGCGGCACGGGCCATGACGTGGTAGCCGACCGCGTTGACGGTAAGGAAACGCAGGAACGTCTCCTGGTCGGTCTCGGCGAAGGGAGCGCGGCCGGACAGCAGTCCCGCGTTGTTCACCAGGATGTCGAGACCACCGAAGTTCCGCACCGTCGCCTCGACCGCCGCGGCGGCCTCGTCCTCGTTGGTCACGTCCGTTCTCCACCGCAGTATCCCGGCTTGCGGCTCCGGAGATGCATCCGGCGGCAGCCCGATGTCGAGCACCGCCACGTGGGCGCCCTCACCGCGCAGCCGCTCCACGATCGCCGTACCCAGCCCACCGGCGCCCCCGGTGACCAGCGCGGACCGACCTTCCAGACGCGACATTACCCTCAGCTCCCGATGCTCGACGAAGTACGCTCGTCAGCCCTCACCCAGACAGGCATGGAGCGCCCGTTCGGTCCACACTCGAGCCATGGCCTTCTTGTAGCGCGCCGAGCCGCGCTGGTCGTCGGACGGCCTGGCGGCCGCCTCGGCGGCCGCGGCCACCGCGCTGATCTCGCCGGGATCGGGTGCGCTGCGACCTACCAGCTCACGCGCCTGCGGGACGAGCAGCGGCGTCGGGCCGACTCCGCCGAGGGCCAGTACGGCCCTGCTGATGCGCCCGTCTGCCCCCCGGGCGATGCTGATCGCCACGCCGACGGTCGGGTAGTCGTCCTCGCTTCCCGGGGTGAACCGGACGTAGTGGGTCCGGCGGTTATCCGCGGCCGGGACAACCACCTGCGTCACCAGCTCGCCCTCGGCGAGCGCCGTCTCCATGAAGGCTGTGTAGAACTCCGCCAGGGGTACGATCCGCTCGCCGGACGGCGCGGCGATCCGCACCTCGGCGTCCAGGGCGAGCAGGACCGGGGGTACGTCCTGCCGTGGGTCGGCATGAGCCAACGCGCCGCCGAGCGTCGCCACCGCTCGCACCCTGGGATTGCCCACCGTACCGGCGGCGTCCGCCAGCGCCGGGGCGTGCGTCCTGACGGGGCTCGACCCGGCCAGTTCCCGCAGCGTCACGGCCGCCCCGATCCGCAGGCCGCCATCGTCGTCGACAGCGACACCTCGCAGGTCCGGAACCTTCGCCAGCCACACGATCTTCTGCGGCTCGATCAGGCCGTTCTTCAGCAGGAGCCCGACCGAGGTGCCCCCGCCCAGGGCGATCGCATCCTCCTCGGCCAGCTCGGCGAGCGCCTCCTCCAGGCTGGTCGGCACCGAGAAGCTGACGTCAGCGGCTGGCAAGGCAGGCCCTCACAGACTCGACGATTGTTTGGTACCCGGTGCACCGGCAGAGGTTGCCCGCCTGGTGATCGCGTATCTCCGCCTCGCTGGCCCCCGGGCATCCTCGGACCAGCGCGGCCGCCGCCATCACCTGACCGGGCGTGCAGATGCCGCATTGCATGCCCTCGTGCTCGACAAAGGCCTGGACCAGCTCGGGCTCCTCGCGGGCCAGACCCTCCGCCGTCCACACCTGGCTCCCCCGCGCACAGGCGGCGAGATACAGGCAGGAACTCACCGGGAGGTCGTCGACCAGCACCGTGCAGAGGCCGCACACGCCGACGCCGCAGCCTTCCTTCGTTCCGGTGAGGCCCAGCCCGCGGATCACGTCGACCAAGAGCGCGTCGGGCTCGGCCTCGGTCTCCACCGGTGCGCCGTTGAGCTCGAAGGCGAGTTTCACCGCGCGGACTCCTCCTCAATGGCCCAGAAGACCTTCTCGGAAGTGATGGGAAGATCACGGATACGGCATCCGGTCGCGGCAGCCACCGCATTCGCGATCGCGGCGGCCGTCGGGACGTTGGCGAGCTCGCCCACCGGCTTCACGTTGGCCGACGTCACCCCCTGGCCGCCCTCCACCAGGACCGTACGGAGACGCGGGAGGTCGTTCGTCGAAGGGATCTTGAATTCGCCGAGGTTGGCGGCCCAAAACTGCCCGTCCTCCTCGAAGAGGTCCTCCAGGCAGGCGAAGCCGTAGCCCATGACGGCGCCCCCGTCGATCTGCATCTGGTGGGCGGCGGGATTGATGATGTCACCCACGTCGACCGAGGACAGCACCTCGAGAACCTTCACCTGACCGGTGACGGGGTCGACGGCCACCTGCGCGACCTGCGCGCAGTAGCACACCACGGGCGCCGACGCGGCCGAGTCGCCGGGACGAAGCTCCACCGCCACGGGCTCGTCACCCCCGCCGCGCCGCCATGCCTCCGCCGCCCGGCCCAGGGCCTCCGACATCCCGACGGTCACCCGGCTTCCCCCGACGCCCGGATCGATCGGCAGCTCCTCGGTCGACACCTGAACGACCTCGACCTGTTCCGGATCGATCCCGAGCTCGGCCGCCAGCCGGTTCCGTACCATCGTGTGGCTCCCGGTGCCCGTCTCCGGGATGGGTACCTCCACCCGGACCCGGCCCTCGGGCGCGGGAACCAGCCGGACGCTCGTGACGGGAGGTCCCGGCAGCCCCCGCACGTACACCGCGACGCCCTCGCCGTGCCGCCAACCCGGCGGGACCTCCGGCTGCTCCGTCCTTGCGTGCTTCACGGCGGCCTCCAGGGTCTCCAGGCCGCGGGCTTCCAGCCAGGTTGTCCCGTGCGAACTGGGCTCGCCGGTCCGCGGGAGGTTGCGGCGGCGCAGGTCAACCGGGTCCAGGCCGGCCTCGGCCGCCAACTCGTCGAGCGCCGACTCGACGGCGAAGATCGCCTGCGGCGCACCGGGCGACCGCATATGACCCCTCGGCACGGTGTTCGTGTACGCGATCGTCGACTCGACGAAGAGGGCCGGCACCCGGTAGGCCATGGCGCAGTCCTCGATGCCGTGCAGGTTGACGTCGGCCAGCGGTTTGAAGCCGCCGTACGCGCCCCCGTTGAGAAGGGCCCGCAGCGCCATGCCCGTCAACCGCCCCTCCCGATCACAGCCGACACGGACGTGGATGCGCGCGGGATGACGAGGGTTCGTCGCGGTCAGATCCTCGACGTAGCGAAGCACAAGCTTCACCGGCCGGCCCACCAGCCGGGAGAGCTCCACGCACAGAGGGGCGTCCATCGGCGAACCCTTGCCCCCGAAGTCCCCTCCCAACAGCACCGGCTCGATCTCGATCGATGCCGGATCCAGACCCAGGCAGTCGGCCAGCTGGGTACGGAGCCGATAGGGCGACTTGTTGGTCACCCAAAGTCTGACCCGCCCGTCCTCCACCGAGGCCACGCACGCCTGCGGCTCCAGATATCCCTGATGCCCCGACGAGGTCGAATAGGTCCGGTCCACCACGTGCTCGGCCCCGCCGAGCGCCGCCTCCACCTCGGTCAACGACCCCTCGGTGACGCGGGACTGCAGGTTGTGTCCGTCCTCTTGACTGATGGCCGCGCCCGCGTATTCCCAGGGCGCGTCGTGAACCAGCGGCGCGCCCTGGGCGATCGCTTCCTCCGCGGAGGTCACCGCGGGCAGGTCGTCGTACTCCACCTCGACGAGCGCGGCGGCCGCCTCGGCCGCGCGCCGCGACTCCGCGACGACCACCGCGACCCGCTCCCCCACGAAGCGCACCTTTTCCCCCGCCAAGATCGGTATGTCCCGCACCGACCGGCCGTAGGTGTTCCGGTTCACGTCGTCGGCGGTAAATACCCCCACTACCCCTTCGACGGCACGCGCCTGTTCGCTGTCCACCCGGCGTACGCGTCCATGCTGGACGGCGCTCCGAACAAGCGCCACATGCAGCATCCCCGGCAGCACCATGTCGGCCACATAACGAGCCTCACCGGATGCCTTCGCCCACGCGTCGAGACGGCTCACCAGCCGCCTCCGATCTCCGCCGCCGCGATGCTGCGTTTCTCGGACAGCAGACCCACGCCCACCTCCGCCAGAGCGGGAACGTTCCAGGCGGCACTATAATCTATAGTCCTGCTGGACGGCTGCTCGGCCCGGGCGGGGCGACCGCGGTCAGGTTGTGGGGCGGTAGCCGATGCCGCCGACGTAGAGGTGGTGGCTGGAGGCATCGGTCGGCGTGTCCTCGTCGGGTCGCCATTCGTTGATCGGGCACAGTCCCGGCGGGACCAACTCCAGGTCCCCGAGATACATCCGATGCTGAGGGTAAGGACGAAACCACCCCGACCCCATCGGGGACCGCGTGAAGATCTCCTCTATCGCCGCCGTGCGAGGGTCCCCACCCGGGTCGTGGAAGTTCGTGATGGCGAGATAGGAACCCGGGGTGAGACGGTCGCGAATCTCCGCCGCCACCCGCTGATCCTCACCCTTGGGCAGATGGTGCAGCACGCTGGCGAGGAAGACCGCGAACGGCTGATCGAAGTCGACGTACTCCCTCAGGCGGGAGTCGCTGAAGATCGAGTCGACGTCGCGCACGTCGGCGGTGACGACTGTGGTGTGTTCGTTCGCGGCAAGGATCGCCCGTCCATGGGCCAGCACGATGGGGTCGTTGTCGACGTAGACAACCTTCGTCTCCGGCGCCACCCGCTGAGCGAAGTCGTGGATGTTGCTGGAGGTAGGCAGGCCCGAACCAACATCGATGATCTGCCGGACGCCCGCCTCCGTGACCAGCCAGCGCGTGGCCCGACCCAGCCACGCCCGGTTGTCGCGCGGCATCTCCCTCGCCTCCGGCACGCTGGAGAACACCTTGTCCACGAGCGCGCGGGTCCACCGCGAAGTTGTCCTTACCGCCCAGGCCGGCGTCGTACACCCGCGCGACGCTCGGCGTGGCGGTGTCGATACGGACCTCTTCCCAGTCGACCTCGCCTCCCGCGTCGGTGCCCTTCACCCAGCCGCCGTCGTTGGCCACCGGGGAACCTCCTGTTGCGTAGCCGCTTGAAAACACCGGCATCCTAACGCTTCCGCCCTGCGCGCACCCCGCCATCGGAGACGCATGGCTCACTGGACACGGCGCCCAGCCTGGTCTCACTATTGGAGTTTCTGCACTAGTTTGGGGTGTTAGTCCCCAGGTGGCCGCGCGATCGTCGGCGAGACCGCCCGCGTCACCTGAAGTAGCTATACCTTGGGACGGTGCGGGGTGCCACACTGGGATCGATCTATACAGCGGAGGGCACCGGAGGTAGGTGTGAGCGCGGAGCTGCCGGGAGGGCCGACCGTGCGCCGCATCCTGCTCGGTGCACAGCTGCGCCGCCTCCGCGAGGCGGCCGGGATCACCCGTGAGACCGCTGGCTACCACATCCGCGGTTCGGATTCCAAGATCAGCCGGATGGAGTTGGGGCGCGTCGGCTTCAAGGAGCGTGACGTCGCCGACCTGCTGACCCTCTACGGCGTCACGGCGGAGGAGGACCGAACCACCATCCTGGGCCTGGTCAGTGAGGCGAACTCCCCCGGCTGGTGGCACCGCTACAACGACATCCTGCCGCCTTGGTTCGAGACCTACGTCGGGATGGAGGAGGCCGCCTCCCGGATCCGTACCTACGAGGTGCAGTTCGTCCCCGGCCTGCTGCAGACCGAGGACTACGCCCGTGCGGTCATGGGGCCCGAACGGCTGGGCATCTCTGAGGATGAAATAGAAAAGCGGGTAGCCGTACGCATGTCCCGGCAGCGGAGGCTTAACCAGCCGGACCCGCTTCTCCTGTGGGCAGTGGTCGACGAGGCAGTGTTGCATCGCCGGATCGGTGGGCCGGACGTCATGTGCGCCCAGCTCAAGCACCTGATCGAGGTCGCGGAGCTGCCGAACGTCACCCTCCAGGTGCTGCCGTTCAGCTACGGCGGCCACGCCGCCGAGGGCGGGGCATTCTCGCTGTTGCGCTACTCCGAGCCCGATCTCCCCGACATCGTCTACGTTGAGCAGCTCACCGGGGCCCTCTACCTGGACAAGCGCGAGGACGTCGACAGCTACGTGGAGACCATGGAGCATCTGGCGGTGCAGGCGGCGACCCCGGAGAAGAGCCTGGAACTGCTCCGCGACATCGCCGAGGACACGTAGCCGACCTCCGGTCGTACACCGCCATAACCACGCCGGGCTCGCGAGGCGGTCCTCGACCGGCTCACCGCGTTCCTCGGCGAGTCAGACCGACATCGCGCCGAGGAGATGCGCGCGGGCGCGTGTGAGGTTAGCCAGCGGATCGTCGCCTCCCTCGACCTCGACCACGTGGCGACCGGCATAGCCGATCGACCGGTACGCGGCGAGCGCCGAGGGCCAGTTCACGATCCCGTCGCCGGGGACGATCTCGCCGGCCAGGCGGTCGTCGACGAACCCGTTGAAGACCGCGTGCCCGACGTCGACGCAGACGCCCGCGCCACGCGTCATGCGGCCGAGGACCACGACGAGCTCGGCGACCGACCGCAGCGTGGGCCCGCGCAGCGTATGCATGTTCTCCAGCGCCAGCTGGATTCCACGCTCCTCCGCGTGGGCGCCGATGACGTCGGCCGCCGAGACGAACCTGTCGACGGCGTGGGCGTGGCACTCGCCCGCGTCGGCGAACAGAACGGGGTGGGCAACGGCGATACCGGCTCCGAGCATCTCGGCGTACTCGAGCGTCCGCGCGCACAACCGCACCCATGCCCGAGCGCGATCGGCGGCCGGCGCGGCGGGCAGCACGTGTTCGAACGGAAGGTGCACCGAGCGAACCGAGAGCGAGAGCCGGTCCAAACGTTCGCGCACCGCCGGCACGTTCGGCGCGACGCGCGGGTCGAGATGGTATCCCTCGGCCCAGACCTCCACCTCGCGGAAACCCACCCTGCCCAACGTTTCGAGTGCGGTCAGGAGATCCTGCGTCGGGCAACTCCACGTCGCGCCCACCAGCAAGTCCTCGGACACGGTCCCCTCCTCGCCGGCCTCGACGGGCAGACAGGCACACGATCGTAGTTCCTGATTATCAGCCAGATTAGTTCGGATAATCTAATCGACATGGCCGACATCGATGACCCCGCCGTCGTGGTGACCCACTGGGTCCATCCCGAGGTCGTGCAGGCACTCGCGCGGTTCTGCCGACCCGTGGCGCCGCCCGAACGCCGCGTCATGTCCCGCGACGAGGTGCTCGCCGCCTTGGCCGACGCGTCCGGAGTGCTGGTGTGCATGGCGGACCACGTGGACGACGGGTTCCTCGACGCCGGGCCGAACCTGCGCGTCGTCAGCGCCACGCTCAAGGGATACGACAACATCGACGTGGCCGCGTGCACCCGCCGGGGAGTCTGGCTGACGATCCTGCCCGACCAGCTCACCGCGCCCGCGGCGGAGCTCGCCCTCTGCCTCACCCTGGGGATCCTCCGCCGGGTCGGCGAGGGGGACCGGCACGTCAGGTCCGGCGCGTACGCGGGCTGGCGACCCGAGTTCTACGGCGCCACGCTCGCCGACAGCAGGGTCGGCGTCATCGGCATGGGCAGGCTCGGCCGCGCCTACACCAGGCTGCTGGTGTCGTGCGGCGCGCGGGTGGTCTACGCCGACGAGACACCCCTCCCGCCGGCCGACGAGGAGGCGCTCGGCGTCCGTCGGGTCGAGCCGAGCGAGCTGCTCGCGGCGAGCGACGTAGTGGTTCCCCTCGTCCCGTTGACCCCGGCGACGAAGAACATGATCGACGCCGACGCGATCGCGCGAATGCGCTCCGGCACCGCCCTGGTGAACGTCTGTCGCGGCTCCGTCGTCGACGAGCACGCGGTGGCCGATGCCCTGGAGTCCGGCCACCTCTCGGGATACGCCGCCGACGTGTTCGCGATGGAGGACTGGGCGGCGGCCGACCACCCGGCGACCATCCCGCAGCGCCTGCTCGACCACCCGCGTACGCTCTTCACCCCCCACCTCGGCACGGCCGTCGACCGGGCGAGGTTGCGGATGTCGCTAGCTGCGGTACGACAGGCGGAGGCCGCCCTGGACGGCAGACGCCCCGAGTACGCGATCAACCAGGTCCCGTGATGAACCTCGAGCACGTCGCCACGTACCTCGCCGTCCTGCGCACCGGCAGCTTCCACGCCGCCGCCCGCGAACGTGGCCTGTCGCAGGCCAGCGTCTCCCAGCACGTCCGGGCGCTGGAGGTGCAGCAGGGCGCGGCGTTGGTGGTACGGGACCGAGCCGGCTGCCACGCGGTCAGGGGAACCGAGGAGTTCGCCCGATACGCCGCGCTGCTCGTGAGCCTCGCCGAACGGGCGTCGCGGGGACTCGTCCGCCCCAGCCTGACCGTCGGCGCGTCCTCCAACATCGGCACCTACCTGATCCACCCGGTGTTCAAGAGCTTCGTCGACCAGCGTGCGGACGACCTCGAGGCCCGTCTTGTCATCGGCACGAACGGGGACGTCGCCGAGCAGCTCACCTCCGGCGGCATCGACGTCGCCCTCATGGAGTGGTGGGACGACCGCCCGGGCTTCGAAGCGGTGGGCTGGCGTGAGGAAGAGGTGGTAGTCATCGCCGGGCCCGAGCACCCGTGGCGCACCCGCCGTACCGTCACCCCCGGGGAACTCGCGGGCGAGATCATCCTCGGCGGCGAACCACAGACCGGTACCGGCACGTTGCTTCGGGAACGTCTCGGCGCCGCCGCCGGAGACCTCCGGGTCGGCATGAGCCTCGGCAACACCGAGGCCGTCAAGCGCGCGGTTCGTCACGGCCTCGGCGTCTCCCTGGTGCTCGCGGGCGCCGTGGCCGACGAGGTGTCCGCTGGACAACTCCACGTCCTGCGCATCGAGGGAGCGAAGCTGCGTAAGACGCTGTGGGCGGTAAGCCGGCGGGACGAACCTCCCACCAGCCCGAGCCACCGGTTCGTCGACTACCTGCGGTCGTCCGAGTCTTGACGGATCCCCGTGCCGGGATCACGCTGTCAGCGCACCGCCGTCCAGGCGACCGAGCCGTCCGGGTGGGTCGCTCCGGCATCCGCTGGAGGTGTCCCGTGGTGATCGAAATGGCGCGTCGGGTGCGGGGCCGGTGGGCCGTGATGGCCGCGGGGTCTGCCGTTGTCATGGGCGTGAGCTGGGTCGGCCCGGCCCAGGCCGAGGCCGCGTCCGCCGCGGCGAAGCCGGACAAGATCGACAGGCTGATCGCGGCGATGACGCTGGACGAGAAGATCGCCCTGCTGCACGGTGGAACGGATCCGGCGTCGGTCGGACAGGCGGGCTATGTGCCCGGCGTCCCCCGCCTTGGAATCCCCGAGCTCCGGCTCACCGACGGGCCCGCCGGCGTACGGGTGACCAAACCGTCGACGGCGCTGCCCGCTCCGGTGTCCCTCGGTTCGACGTTCTCCACCGAACTGGCCACCCAGTACGGCGGGATCCTCGGCCGGGAGACGCGGGCGCAAGGCGCCGACGTACTGCTCGGCCCGATGACCAACATCATCCGGGTCCCGCAGGCCGGACGGAACTTCGAGACCCTCAGCGAGGATCCATTCGTCACCGCCACGATCGGTGCCGCCGAGGTGCGCGGCGTCCAGCGCGCGGGCGCGATCGCCACGGTCAAGCATTACGCCGAGAACAACCAGGAGGAACAGCGCGGCACCATCGATGTCCGGGTCGACGAACAGACGATGCAGGAGATCGAGTTGCCCGGCTTCGGTGCCGCCGTCGAGGCCGGAGCCGGCGCCGTGATGTGCGCGTACAACAAGGTCAACGGCGACTACGCGGGTGAGAACTCCACCCTGCTCACCGACATCCTGAAGGAGCAGTTCGGCTTCGCCGGCTGGGTGATGTCCGACTGGGGCGCGACGCACAGTACGGAGAAGGCGATCACGGCGGGGCTCGACATGCAGATGCCGAACGGATCGTACTTCGGGGCTCCGCTCAAGACGGCAGTGGAGTCGGGCCGGCTCGACGTCGCCGTCGTCGATCGGTCGGTACGCCGCATCCTGGTCTCGATGGACCGTGCCGGGCTGCTGGACGGCGCGACGCCACGTCCGGAGATCGACGAACGGGCCGGCGCCAGGGTGTCCCGTGACGTCGCGGAGCAGGGAGCGGTGCTGCTGCGCAACCAGCGGGGCGCGCTCCCGCTGGGCCGCGACGATCTGCGGTCACTGGGGCTGATCGGTCCGACCGCCAAGACCACCCTGGTCGGCGGGGGCGGCAGCGCACGCGTCACTCCGCTGCACACGACCAGCACCCTGGACGAGCTGCGCAGGCACGCGAACGTCAGATACGCCGCCGGCGTGGACCTCGACGGTGCGGCGATCCCGGCGTCGGCCCTGTCCCTGACCCGGACCAACACGAGCACCGGCGAGACCCGGCCCGATCCGCAGGTCGACTACACCGGCCCCGATGCGCTCCCCGCGGGCTCCGCCTGGCGATGGACGGGGACGTTCACCGCTCCGCGGACCGGCGACTACGAACTCAAGCTGCAGACCGCCGGCGGCAGCGGAACCCTGTCCGTCGACGGCACCCAGGTGCTTACCACCGGCGGGTTCTTCAGCGACGCCAGCCTGATCCCGACCGCCGACGACCTGACCAACGCGTCGTACCCGGTGCACCTGACCGCCGGGGAGGCACACGAGATCACGCTGACCGGCACCGCGGAGGCCGAAACACCGCTGCAGATCCGGTTCGGCTGGCTGACCCCCACGGCGCGGGAGTCGGCGATCTCCACGGCGGTGGCAACAGCCAAGAAGGCCCGGGCCGCTGTCGTCTTCGGCTACGACGAGGGCACCGAGAGCCGCGACCGTACCTCCCTCGGCCTGCCGGGCTACCAGAACGAGCTGATCGATCGGGTGGCCGCGGCCAATCCGGACACGGTCGTCGTGCTGAACACCGGTTCGTCGGTCCTGATGCCGTGGAAGGACAAGGTCAGGGCGATCTTGGAGACCTGGTACCCGGGAGAGGAGGGCGGCACCGCCACCGCCAGGCTGCTGCTCGGCCATGCCAACCCGAGCGGCAAACTGACCCAGACCTTCCCGGCCGACCCCGATCAGACTCCTACCAGCACACCCGAGCGCTACCCGGGGGTCGATGGCCTGGAGCAGTACTCCGAGGGCATCTATGTCGGCTATCGCTGGTACGACGCCGAGGGCGTCGAACCGCTGTACGCCTTCGGACACGGACTGTCCTACACCACGTTCGGCTACTCCGGCCTGCGGGTCCGGCCTGCCGCGGACGGTGGCCTGAACGTCGCCTTCACGGTCCGCAACACCGGATCCCGCACCGGCACCGAGGTGCCGCAGGTCTATATCGGCAGGCCCGACCGGGTACCGGCCGGAGTACAGATCGCCGATCGGTCGCTTGCCGGGTTCGAACGCGTCACCCTCAAACCGGGCCAGGCGCGATCGGTACGGATCCACGTGGCCAAGCGGCAGCTCTCGTACTGGTCGGCCGCCGACGACGCGTGGACCGTTGCCACCGGAAGACGCCCCGTTGACGTCGGCTCCTCCTCCCGCGACCTACGGCTTCATGGCGAAACCGCGGTCCGGTAGCGAACCGGCCGCGGCGGCGTCATCTCCCCGGACTCGGCCCTTGGGCGGCCTGGATGACACCCCCGATCGCCTGGCCGACCCGTTCGGCAGCGGTGTCCGGGTCGGGTTGGCCGGCATCGAGCCAGGCGGTGACCGCGTCGATGGCGACGGCGGGCACGAGTTGCGCGGCCCACCTCGCCCAGGACGGG
>WHSR01000157.1 GCA_009379995.1 Streptosporangiales bacterium | reverse complement strand
GCTCAGCCCAGCGAGCCACTGACCAAAGCGAACCCCAACCCCTAGATACACGCCGTCACAACAGCCAACGGCACGTTCCCGCACGTCAACCCGCGAACTCGCGGACTATCCCACTACATCAGCTGCGGAACCCCGGGCTGAGGCTCGTCGGCCGATCGGTCGGACCGCGGGGCGCGCGGGGCGCCAGGCCGGCCTCGCGTGATCTCCGGAACATCTGATGCCTCCTCGCGTCAGATCGGTGCGATGACCACCGGACTCGATGTCCCATCGCGTTCGCCGGTGTGCCCCTTGCGGAGCAGGGGTTCAGTGTCGGTGGGTGTTGGGGTTCTGCCTACCTGCTGGTGAGTGTGGCCGTCGATGACAGGCAACCAGGACCGCGCAAGCGCAACCCCACCCAACTGACCGTAAAAGTGCAGGTCGGCGAGGTTGGAGGCGGCAGGTCTCAGTCGAGGTAGTCGCGGAGCAGCTGGGACCGCGAGGGGTGGCGCAGCTTGGCCATGGCCTTGGTCTCGATCTGGCGGATCCGCTCCCGGGTCACCCCGTAGACCTTGCCGATCTCGTCAAGGGTTTTCGGCTGCCCGTCGGCGAGGCCGAACCGCATGGACACCACGCCCGCCTCCCGTTCGGAGAGGGTGTCGAGCACCGAGTGCAGCTGCTCCTGAAGCAGTGTGAACGCGACGACGTCGGCGGGCACCTCCGCCTTTGAGTCCTCGATCAGGTCTCCGAGCTCGGTGTCACCGTCCTCCCCGAACGGGGCGTGCAGCGAAATTGGATCCCGAGCGTACCTTTGGACCTCCACGACCTTCTCCGGGCTCATGTCGAGCCCACGGGCGAGATCCTCCGGCGTCGGCTCGCGGCCGAGGTCGTGCAGCATCTGCCACCGCACCCGAACCAGTCTGTTGATTACCTCGGCCATGTGCGCCGGGATGCGGATCGTCCGGGCCTGGTCGGCCATGGCCCGGGCGATCGCCTGCCGGATCCACCAGGTGGCATAGGTGGAGAACTTGAAGCCCCTGGTGTAGTCGAACTTCTCCACCGCCCGGATCAGCCCGCAGTTACCCTCCTGAACCAGGTCGAGAAACGCCATCCCCCGCCCGGTGTAACGCTTGGCAAATGAGGCGACCAGCCGCAGGTTCGCCTCGACCAGCTGGTCCTTGGCCCGCCGGCCGTCGGCCGCGATGATCTCCAGCTCCCGGCGCTGCCCCGGGGCCAGACACTCGCCGGACTTGACCTTCTCCTCGGCGAATAGCCCGGCCTCGATGCACTTGGCCAGCTCGACCTCCTGCCCGGCGTTGAGCAGCGCCACCCTGCCGATCTGCGCGAGGTAGTCCTTGATCGGGTCAACGGTTGCGCCGGCTTGCGTGACCTGCCGCGTCGGCTGGTCGGACTCATCGTCATCACTGATGACAAAGCCCTCGGGTTCCCCGCTATCCCCAGCCTCCGGCAGCTCATCCCCGACCGCCCCACCGCTGAGCGCTCCCGCCGCCTTGCCGGACAGGCCCGCCTCGTCGAGGCCGAACAGATCGTCGGCCTTCACCTCAGCGACCGGCGCGGCGCCATCGCTCGTCATGGTCTGCGCTGCGGTCTTCTCGGCCGGAGCGTCCGCCGCGGTATTCTTCGCCGAAGTCTTCTCCGCCCCTTCGTCGGCCTCACGCCTGCCTTCTCGTCGTCTGCTGAGTGATGGCTCGTCCCACCCTACGTGACCTCCGAGCGGATCGCCGCGAGGTACACCGCGCCCTCCGTCAGGTCCCGCATCCACAACTTCGTGTCATGCCTCGGCGACACACAGATCCGCACGACTCGTCGACCTCGATGCCTTCTGGGAAGCAATCAACGACCCGACCCGCAGCAGGTTCGAGAGTCTCATCGCGAGTGTCCCTCCGCCAGAGAGGATCCGCGGTGAGGGAGCCCTGAAACGGGGCAGGCAAGCCCGACAGAGTCCTCCGACGCACCCGCATATCAAGCAGATCAGCGCAGCAGAAACAGGTTGCCGCGTTGAGGGCCTGGCCGCGGCGGCGGGGCGCTACGAGTCGTCGTCGTGGGCGAGGGTGACCCGGCCGGCGCCGCCGTCCACTGTCACCAGCTGTCCGTCCTTCAGCACCGTGGTGCCGCCGGCGGTGCCCATGACCGCGGGGATGCCGTACTCGCGGGCGACGATGGCGGCGTGGGAACCGACCGCTCCGGAGTCCACCACCACGGCGACGGCCCGCTGGAACAGCGGTGTCCACGCCGGGTTGGTGGCGGGGCAGACGAGAATGTCGCCGCTGTTCAGCCTGGCGAACTCGGCCGGTTCGCGAACCACGCGGACGGGTCCGGTGGCCGTACCGGCGCTGGCCGGTATCCCGGAGACGAGCGTGCCGGCGCCCTCGTCCCTGGGCGGGAAGATCAGGCTCGGGTCGATCAGCGGCACGCCGGACAGCTCCTCGCGCCGGGCCGACCTGGCTCGTACGGCCTCCCGCAGCCGTCGCGCGTCCGGCTCGGCGAGGTGCTGGACGTCGGCGATGGCCTCCAGCTCCTCCAGCCGGAGATGGAATACCTCCAGCGGCTGCGTCAGCACACCCGCATCGCACAGCCTGCGGCCGATCTCCAGCACCGAGCGGCGCAGGATCGGCAGCGGCTTGGTGAAGTAGAAGTGGCTGTCCTCCCGGAAGGCCATGCCGGCGCGGGTCGCCCTCACCCAGCGCAGCACCCGGGCGCGCATCCTCTTCCCGCGCAGCAGCCGGTGCTCGAGCAGCCGCTCCAGTGCCTGGTCGGCCCGGCGGGCCGCCGCGGGCGAGGGCGGATTCGCCGCCAGCATCTTGATGGTCCCGAGTGCGATCTCGGGCGCTTCTCCCCAGGTGGGCGGCGTGACGAGCACCGGGGTGACGGTTTCCCGGTGGCCGTACTCGGCGAGGAACGCGGTGAGCTGGGCGTGGAACCCGGGATCGCTCTTCGCGACATCCATCAGCTTTTCCGGCTCGAGCTCGGCGAACGCCTGCTGGAGCTTGGGGTTGTCCCGTACCCGCTCGGCGAGGCCCTCCAGGGCACGGTTGGCGGCCTCGGTCTTGGTGGGAGCGCCGACGATCAGGTCGCCGAACAGCTCGCCTCGCCGGAGCAGCTTGAGCACCACCAGCAGCCGGAGCATCGCAAGCCCCGTCCGTGACAGGTAGTCGATACGCAGGACGGTGACCGGTTTGACCAGGTCCAGAGCTTCCCGCGGGACCTGGATCAGCCGCGTCCACGGCATCGCCGCGAGGTCGCGGGCGGCGTACTCGTCGGCCCTTCGGAGGAAGTCGGCGAAGCGTGGATCCTCCGTCCACCGGGCGGGATCGTGGCGCCGGGCCCGGCGAACGAGCCGAAACGGGGCCGCCAGCAACCAGAGTGTCGGGTGCGGGGACGGCGGGATGAACCGGTCGACCACGCCGTCGTCGTCTTCGATAAGGAAGTTTTCAAAGGCACCGCGGATACCGATGCTCGCCGCCACCTCGCCCATCAACCCGGCGGGGCCATGGGGCACCCAGGTGGTCATGTCGATCGGATACGGGCGAACGGGCAGGTATTCCAGCAGCACCGAGCCCTGCAGGCGCTGCCTGCGGTTCAGCCGTACCGGAGGCGGCGGAACCGCCGTCATCGGACGGGCCTGCAGCAGCCGCACCCGCCCCGCGCGGTGCGCCCACTCGATGTCTTGAGGGCGGCCGAAGTGACGGGCGACCGCGCCGCCCAGCCGGGCGAGCTCGGCCAGCACCTCGTCGGCCAGCAGCCGATCCGGGGTGATGGTCCCGGTTTCGTGGGTGACGCCGCCACCGGCCGTACCCGTGATGACCACCTCGCGGCGGCCGGGCGACCACTCGCTGATCCTTCCCTCCCCATCCAGCACGTAGTGGTCCGGGGTGACGAGGCCGGAGACCACCGCCTCGCCGAGACCCGCGCTGGCGTCGACCACTATCTGGTCGCGGTCGCCGGTGACCGGGTTGGCGGTGAACATCACCCCGGCCGCCTCGGCATCCACCATGCTCTGCACCACCACGGCGATGCGCGCCCCGCCGGAGTCGATCCCGCGCCTGCGGCGGTACGCGATGGCCCTGTCGGTCCATAGCGAGCCCCAGCATCGGCGCACCGCGTGGAGCACCGCGTCCTCGCCGACGACGTTGAGGTAGGTGTCCTGCTGGCCGGCGAACGCCGCACCCGGCAGGTCCTCGGCGGTGGCGCTCGACCGCACAGCGACGGGGCCGCCACCGAGCTCCGCGTAGGCGTTGGCGATCGCCGCGCGCAGCCCTCCGGGCACCGCTACCGTCTCGAACTCCGCACGTATCGCCGATCCGTCGTCACCGCCGGCCGATACCAGCTCGACGATGCGGGCATCCAGACCCGCGCGTTCCACGATCGCCGCGTACGCGTCGGTGGTCACCACGAAGCCGTCCGGGACCGGAAACCCGCCCTTGATCAGCTCTCCCAGGTTGGCGCCCTTGCCCCCGGCGAGGGCGAGATCGCCGCGGCCCACGTCACGCAGGGGAGCGACGAATCGGTCGGTCATCGGATGGCTCCTCTCCCGACTGCCTCCCGCGCGGTCGCCGTGCCCCGTCCGCTCACCGCCGACGGAGACAGGCAGATAGAGAACTGACAGTTTTCTATAGGCTAGTCCTCAGGCTTTCGAAATGCAACGTTCGCTACCGTGCTATCGCACGGTACACATGGGCCCCGCAGCCGGCGCCGGGCCGGCGGAGGAAGAGAAGCGCCGCGCCCCTCCGCGGGCGATAGAGCAGGCCGTATAGAGAACGCAAGGGGCTCTAGTTTGACCGCGACCCGCCCCTAACGCCGGATCGAGCCGCTCCCGGACGGCGGCCTGCGCCTCGGCGCCGCCGCCCGCAACAGCGACGTGGCGGCGCATCCGCTGGTCCGCCGCAACTATCCGGTGCTCGCGCAGGCGCTGCTGGCCGGCGCATCGGGCCAACTCCGCAACGTCGCCACCGTCGGCGGGAACCTGATGCAGCGCACCCGATGCGTCTACTTCCAGGACGCGTCCATGCCCTGCAACAAGCGGCAGCCCGGAACGGGATGCCCGGCCGTGCGCGGCTACCACCGCGACCTGGCCATCCAGCCCCACCGGCTGCTCCCCCCTTAGTTGGTCGTGATCTTGCAGAAATTTCAAGATAGGTCTTGAAATTTCTGCAAGATCACGACCAACTCAAAGGTCGCTCAGCCCCCTTCGGGCCGGTACGTTCCGTAGCGCCGGCCGTTCCGGAACTCCTCGGCGACCCGGTCCAGCCGGGCGAACTCCACGCCGAGGTCGCGCGCCTCGTCGACGAACCGCTCCAGGCCGAGCAGCCGGTGGCCGCGCCCGATCACCTGCGGATGGAAGGTGATCACGCACACCCCGTCGTCGACGTCACGGACCATGTACCGCACGTCGTCGAGGAAGTTGCCGAACACGTCGCCGGCCGTACGCAGCCCCGGCATGATCCACGAGGACGTGCGCACGTACTCGAAGTACGGGTAGTCGTCGAGCGACCAGCTCACGGGCAGCTCGGCGAGCTCCGTCTCGGTGCCGAAGCGGTAGGGGCCGTCCTCGGGCCACTCGTCCCCGGCCCGGCAGTAGTACGGGGTGTAGTCGGTGGCCATCAGGCTGCTGTCGTACCGGACGCCGAGCTCGAGGAGCAGCTCCACGGTGTGCGGGGTGAAGTCCCATGTGGGGGTGCGGTGGCCTACCGGCGGTCGGCCGGCCAGCCCCGTCAGCACCTCGTTCGCCCGCCGCAGCATGTCCCACTCAGCGTCGCGGGACAGCCGGGACACCTGCTCGTGGCAGTAACCGTGCAACCCCACCTCGTGGCCCGCGTCGACGACGCGCCGGCACAGCTCCGGGTAGGTGTCGGCGGTGTGCCCGGGGATGAACCACGTCGACGGGATACCCCGCGACTCCAGCAGGTGCAGCAGCCGCGGTACGGCGTGCGCGCCGAACTCACCCCGGGACAGCGTTCCCGGTGAGGCGAGGCCGCGCGCGATCCACAGGGACATCGCGTCGAAGTCGAAGGTGAGGCAGACCGTCCCGGTCCCGCCGGCCTTGGGCATCACCCGCATCCTCTCACCGAAGCTCCTCTCGGTACGTCTCCCGCATCGACATTAAGACGGCGAACGTCACGACGGCGGCACCGACGGCGGCACCGACGGCGAGGAATGCGGGCGAGGTCGGCCGGCCGGTCCCGCCGACGAGCGCCGTCGCCAGGAACGGCGCCGTACCGCCGAAGGCCGCCACCGCGATGTTGTAGCCGATGGAAAGGGAGCTGTAGCGGAGCCTGGTGGGGAAGATCTCGGCGAGCGCCGCCGGCCCCCGGCCCGGAGTACGTGGCGAGCAGTACGGCCAGCGCGAACTGCGCGAGGTAGACGGCAGCGAGCGACCCGTGCTCCGTGATCTTGCAGAAATGTTCGATGATCGTCGATCATTTCTGCAAGATCACGACCAAGGGGGGAGTTGTTCGGCCGTACCGAGGGCTGGCGAACAACCACGCCGCACCGTAGACACGGGGGCCGGGGGAGATCGCGCATGCCCTGAGCGCATGGATCACCAGTTGAGAGGTGCGATGACGTCGGTGAGAGTAATGGTGCTGGCGGGGGTGCTGGCCCTGTCGACGATGCCGCTCGGCATCGCGGCGGCGCCGGCCGAGGCGGCACAGCCGGCCGCGGCGGCCCAGCCGTTCACGGCCATGACGTGGAACATCCACTTCGGCGTCGGGGGCGTGGACGGCCAACTGAATCTCGGCCGCATCAGGGACGAAATCGCCAAGTGGGACCCGACGGTCGTCGCGCTGCAGGAGATCCGCAGGGACCACCAGGGCACCGACCAGATCAAGTGGATGAAGGAACGGCTCAGGGATCTGGGGTACAAGGACTTCTACGGTTCCCCGCCCGGAAAGATGGGCAACCTCATCGCTTCCAAGCACAACCTGAGGAACAAGGGTTACGCGGACCTGCCACACGACGACCACGGCAGGACGGGCATCCTTCTGCACGCGACGGTAGAGCGGGACGGCCCCGACGTCCGGGTGTACAGCACCCACCTGCAGAGCCCGGACACCGACTACCACCGCAAGCTGAGGAACAAGGAAGTCAGGTACATCCTCGAAAACGCCAGGATCGACCGGCTACATGATCCCGTCGTGTTGATGGGCGACTTCAACCTCAGGCCGGAGAACAAGATGAAGTCCGTGATCGCCAACCGGGGCTTCATCGACACGTGGACGACCGTGCGGGACAGCGCGGAGGGCGTGACCACCACCAAAGGTCACGACGGAACGTGCAGGGCGAACATCGACAAGGTGAAACGCATCGACTACATCTTCGGCTCGCCGGCGATCGTCGCGGACAACGCCTACATCGGCTGCCAGACCAAGGCGTCCGACCACAAGCCGGTCATCATGAGGCTGCGAGTCGAGCCCAAGGACATCGAGATCTCCGGCGCCGTACGCACCGGGGACCTCGGTCGAGCGGGCTGGGCGCATCTGATCGTCTACACCGACAAGACCTCGAAGCTCATCACCTGCGACAACAACGCCGGCGACTGGAGGGTGACGAGCCGCGGATACGTTCCGTACCAGGGCGACAACTTCGTCGAGAGCGCGGACGGCGGCAGCGAGTGGGACAGGTGTCGGGTCCAGCGCTCCACCGGAGCGACTGCCAACTTCCGGCACGTCGCGCTCAAGGCGTGCGTGAAGAACACGACCACCGGCGCGGTGCGGGACTGCCGGAAGCACGGCATGCTCGAGCGTGTCTACATGGGCCGGGAGATGAAGGCCGGTTACGCCCAGTACCGGGTCGGCGTCGACAACCGGGTGACGGCGAAGGTCTGCGACACCAAGGCCGACGGTTGGACCGTGCGCAGCTTCGTCTACGACGGCGAGGACCTGCTGGTGACGTGGGTGAAGAGCGCGGGCAACGGGTCCTGCCGGTCGAACCGAGGCCCGTGGTCGTGGACGAGGAACGGGCTGAGGACCGAGACCTGCCTCGTCAACGAGGGCGAGACGGAGGTCAAGGGCTGCAAGAGGAAGCCCATGGCGTACGCGACCTGAGCCTCCTCCGTTGGTCAAGGAGGAGTGCCCCTGCCCCAGACCGCCTCGGCGGTCCGGACCGCCAGCTCGAGCTTGCGCCGCTGGTCGTCCCAGCTGAGCTCGTTGCCCTGGTAGGCCGACGCGAAGCCGCATTGGGTGCTGAGGGCGAGCCGCTCGAGCGGTACGTACCGAGCGGCCTCGTCGATGCGCCGGCGCAGCGCGTCCTCGCTCTCCAACTCCGGCCGTTTCGTGCTGATCAGCCCGAGCACGACCGTCGCGCCGTCCGGCACGCGACCCCGGGTTGGACGTTACGCAACACGATCAATCGACAGAAAGTCACGCCGATTCCGGCCACGTCGTACCCATCCGCTCTCAGGCAACCAATGTCACCGTAGAAGCGGTATGAGACTGAATGAGGAAGATTCACTCCGGTGGGCGGCGATCGACTGGGTACGTCGGCGTACCGAGGATCAGGGTGTGGTGACGTACCGCGAGGCGGCGGATTTCGTCCTCGGCGACGAGCGCATTCCGCTCATCGACCGTCAGCCCGGGGTTCCGCAGCTGATGTAGTGGGATAGTCCGCGAGTTCGCGGGTTGACGTGCGGGAACGTGCCGTTGGCTGTTGTGACGGCGTGTATCTAGGGGTTGGGGTTCGCTTTGGTCAGTGGCTCGCTGGGCTGAGC
>WHSR01000152.1 GCA_009379995.1 Streptosporangiales bacterium | reverse complement strand
CTAAGCCCAGGCAGATACGGAAAACAGCGAACAAGCGTGTATCTAGGCCGAACAGCGATTCCCACCAGCTGCCAGCCCGCCGACCTGCATCTTCACCCTCGATCGCGGCCCAGCACCCCGATTAGCTGCGGAACCCCGGGAAGAGGGTCTGCACGGCGCGCTGTTCGGGCCTGACCCCAAGGTGTTCGCCCACGTGGCCGTGCACGACGAAGCGGGGCAGGACGGCGAGGTCGTCGACTTCGCCCTGTGGTTCTGCAACTTCTCCACCTGGCTGGGCAAGCACGGTATCTACCTGGAGGACCTGTACGTTCGCCCGGAGCTGCGCGGCCGCGGGTACGGCAGGGCGCTGCTCACCGAGCTCGCCCGCATCGCCGTCGAACGCGGGTACGGACGGCTGGAGTGGTGGGTACTCGACTGGAACGAGCCGGCGATCAGGTTCTACAAGTCGCTCGGCGCCCGCCCGATGGACGAGTGGACCGTGTACCGCGTCACCGGACCTGCCCTGCGCGACCTTGCGGCCGGTGGTTCTCCCCCGTGATCTTGCGGAGTACGGCCTGCCGCGTCCAGAGCATGCCGCGAGAGGCGGTAGTTTGCAGACAGAGAGCCGCCCAGACCGGAGGACGTGTTGTCCAAGGACATGGCGACCCCCGCAGAGCTGTCGGGTGTCCGCGACACGGTCACTGTACGCCTGCCAGCCACGAGCGCGTACCTTTCCGTGCTCCGTACCGCAACGGCCGGCCTGGCCGCCCGGCTGGACTTCACCCTGGACGAGATCGAGGACCTACGCATCGCCGTCGACGAGGCGTGCGCCATGCTGCTGACCCAGGCCGAGCCCGACGTCGACCTTCAGTGCACGTTCGAGCTGCACGGCGACGCCATGCGCGTCGCGGTATCCGTCCGCACGTTGGACGGTTCCGAGCCGGCGCGGGGCACCTTCGCCTGGACCGTACTGAACTCCCTGGCCGGCGAGGTCGACGCACACGCGAGCCCCGACGGCCTGGTGACGATCGAGCTGCACAAGCGTCGCGAGCAGACGAGATCCGCGTGACAGAAAAGACTTCCACCTTCGAACCCGAGCGTGCCGCGCCCGACCGGGTGCGGGCCCGCGAACTGTTCGACCGTCTGGGCAAACAGCCCCAGGACGACCCCCAGCGGCATCGGACCCGCGACGAGCTCGTGGAGCTGCATCTGCCGCTGGTCGAGTACCTTGCCCGGCGGTTCCGCAACCGCGGAGAGTCGCTTGACGATCTCATCCAGGTCGCAACGATCGGACTGATCAAGTCCATCGACCGCTTCGACCTGGAACGCGGCGTCGAGTTCTCGACATACGCCACCCCCACCATCGTGGGCGAGATCAAGCGGCATTTCCGGGACAAGGGTTGGGCGGTACGCGTACCGCGGCGGCTGCAGGAGCTGAAGCTCTCGCTCACCAAGGCGATCAGCGACCTGGCCCAGCGCGAGGGGCGAGCCCCGACCGTGAGCGAGCTCGCGGAGCACCTGCACATGAGCGAGGAAGAGGTGCTCGAGGGCCTGGAGTCGGCGAACGCCTACTCGACGGTCTCGCTCGACGCGCCGGACTCGGGCGACGACGATGCCCCCGCCGTCGCCGACTCGCTCGGCATGGTCGACGACTCCCTGGAGGGCGTCGAGTACCGCGAGTCCCTCAAACCCCTGCTCGAACAGCTTCCGCCCCGGGAGAAGCGGATCTTGCTGCTCCGCTTCTTCGGGAACATGACCCAGTCGCAGATCGCCAGTGAGCTGGGGATCTCCCAGATGCACGTCTCGCGGCTGCTTGCCCGTACCCTCGCCCAACTCCGCGAGGGACTCACCGCCGAGGAATAACCGGAGAGGGCGGCGGCAATGAGCCACCACCTGGAGTACGTACACGGCGCGGGCGACGATCCCCGGTACAACATGCCCTACACGCCGGCCATCAAGGTGCACTCGGGCAAACTCGTCTACCTGGCCGGGGTGACCGCCGCGCCGATCTATCACAGTCATCCGCACGTCCCGGCCGAGTTCGACGGCATTCCCACGGATCCCGGTGCGCAGGCGGAGCTCACGATGCGGAACCTGCGGAACGTACTCCGGGCGGCGGGCGGCGACCTGGACGACGTGGTCGAGCTCACCCGCTTCATCGTCGACCTGGACAAGAACCAGGACGCCATCAACGCGGTCATGGCCCGCCATCTCGGAACGCACCGGCCGGCCAGCACGTCGGTGGAGGTGGTGCGGCTCGCCACCGACCCGCGACTGGTGCTCGAGCTGGCGGCGGTGGCCGCGGTCCCTGCCTGACCCGGACGTACGCGGACACGGCGAGAGTTCCGCCACCCGGGCGAAGGTTCACCGGACCGGGATGAAGCCGCTCTCGTAGGCGACTATCACCGCCTGGATCCGGTCGCGGACCCGCCTGCAGGGTCACCAGGCTGAGTGCGTGCCCGACGCTGTCGTGGAGCTCGCGCACGATCCGGTTACGTTCGGCGAGCGGCGCGGTCTCGGCCTCCAGGTAGGTGACGGGGCTCCGCAGGAACGCCGCAACGCTGGACACAGCGTCATCTGTCAAAGCTTCGTCGCGTCCCGGATCACTCGCGGGAGGGAGCCGGCTCACCCACCAGCGTGATCCCCCACCGGTCGGTTGGTCGGCACGCTTGCGTACGACCGCCGTCGCACGGGAGCAAAGGGGCCAGCCATCATGACATCGGACGTCGCCGCCGTCGGCCCGGCTACCGCGGGCGGGCCGATCCGGCGGGCGCCGCGTACATGGCCATCTTGGGCAGGTTACGCCGCGGCTGCCTGGTCGTTCGGGTACGGCCTGCTGGGCGTGTTGTGGTCGCTCGGCATGCCGGGATTCCCGTTCGGCGAGGGAGACATCCCGGACGCTCGGGAGGAATCGATCCTGGGCGGCGCGACGGCGCAGGGCACGGCGCCGTGGATCGCCGTTGTGGGTGTGCTGGGCGGCCTTGTCGCCCTCGTCCTCGCCCGATCCCGAATCGGTGGCCCACTTCGAGCGGCGGCTGCGGTCTGGGGCTGGGTCGCGGCCGTCGCCCTCGTTGTCTTCGTGCCGGACCAGCGCGTCCTCACCACCCTCGCCTACACGCCACTGGGCTTGGTGGGCATCCCCCTCGGCTGGCCGCCCATCAGTTACTCGGAGTTTCTCGACATCGCATACCCCTGGCCCACGGTCAACCTGATGATCTGCGCCGTCGGTGGGTTGCTGTGGGCCGCCGCGACCGTGGCGTTCCAGCGGCGGACGGCGGGCGCATGCACCGGCTGCGGCCGCCGTGCCGATCACCCTGCGCACTGGACGACACCTTCGGCGGCAGCGCGATGGGGACGCTGGGCCGCCTACACCGCCGCGTTGATTCCATTCACCTACGCGGTCATTCGGTGGGCTTGGGCGCTCGGTATCCCGCTCACCATCACTGACGAGTTCCTCGCCGAACTGCACGACACCGGCTTGGTATGGGCGGGCGCATACTTGGCCACATTCGCTGCCCTCGGCGGGATCCTGACTCTCGGACTGGTGCAGCGCTGGGGAACGATCTGGCCCAGGTGGGTCATCGGCCTGGCCGGCAGGCGAGTGCCACCCGCGTTCCCGATTACCCTCGCCACGGTAGTAGCTACCGCCTTGGCCTCAGCCGGAGCGGTCATAGTGCGCCTCACCGATTGGACCAAGCCCGAGGAGTTGCTGAAGAACCCAGGGATTCTGTGGCCGGTATGGTCGGCGGCGATTGCCGCGGCGACGCTCGCCTACTACCTCCGCACCCGCGGCGCGTGCCAGCTATGCGGCCTCGGCGAGGAGGAGGGCCGGTAGCTCTCGGTGACACGCCCCTAGAGCAGCGCCCGGCCGGTGGCCGGTACGAACAGCAACACCAGGCCGCCGACCGCGACGACCAGCAGCGGAATCCCGATCGCGGCCTGAGCGGACTGGACCATCGAGACGCCCACCGGCAGCGCGAGCATCTGGGTGACCACCGCCGGCGCCCGTGACCACCGCCGAAGCCGTAGCAGGGCAACACCGACGAGCACCATGACGACGCCGCCGACCGCCGCGATGCCGGCCAGCGCCAGCGCCCTGGTCGCCTCGTCCGGCGCGCCGAGAAGCGCCGAGACGGCGACGAAAACGCCCAAACAAGCGACGACGCCACCCTCGGTCATCTCGACGAGAGCGGCGCCCAGAACGGTCAGCGGAGCACGGGACACAGCCACGAACCCTACCGCTGCCCCGGAACCGGTCCCGGGCGGGCACGTTTGTCGTGGTAACCGACGAGGGGCCCCACTTTGTGATCAGCGTGGCGAGGCCTCACACTAACCTGGTGCGCGCACTGCTCCTCGTCAACAGAACGGCAACGACGACTACGGCGCGCACCCGAGACGTGCTGGTCAGCGCCCTCGGACGGGGCCGGCAGCTGGAGGTCGCCGAGACCAAGTACCGAGGGCACGCCACCGCACTCGCCCGCCAGGCGGCCCGGGACTGCTTCGGACTCGTCGTGGCGCTCGGCGGTGACGGCACCGTGAACGAGGCCGTCAACGGCCTACTTTCCGCGGGCAGTCGCACCGACCCCCCCGACCTGGCGGTGGTGCCCGGCGGCAGCACCAACGTCTTCGCGCGCGCCCTGGGACTGCCCCGGGACCCGGTCGAGGCGACCGGGGCGGTCCTCCAGGCGCTGCGGGCGGGCAGCCGGCGTGTGGTCCCCATGGCCCGGGCCGATGAGCGATACTTCACGTTCTGCGCCGGGATGGGACTGGACGCCGAAGTGATCCGTGCCGTGGACGGCCTGCGGGCTTCCGGCTACCGGTCCACGCCACTGCTCTACGTATGGGCGGCGCTGCACCATTTCTTTGTGGTGACGGACCGGCGCCGGCCGGCGTTGACGCTCGAACGGTCCGACAATGAACCCGTACCGGGACTGTTTCTCGGCGTCGTTCAGAACACCGCGCCTTGGACGTACGTCGGGCACCGGCCGGTCGATCCGAACCCCCGGGCCGACTTCGACACCGGACTGGACCTCTTCGCGCTCCGCCGGCTTCGCACGCTGGCCACGCTGAACGCGGTACGGCAGTTCCTGCACGTCGGAAGGGACTTCCCGCGGGGCCGACACATCCTGTCGCTGCACGACGCGACCGAGTTCACGCTCCGGGCGAGCCGTCCGATAGCCTTTCAAACAGATGGGGAGTATCTCGGAGAGCGAGAGAGTGTGACATTTCACTCAGCGTCCGCAACGCTACGCATCGTAGTCTGAGGGGCTTATACGACGACTCGGCGAACAAGAAATAGGATGTGACGCATCCGACACCGAATTCGGTCAATCCTTTGATCGAAACCCCTTGCGTGTCGGCCCCTGGCCTGTAAAGCTCAAAGCAGCCACCAGGTCACGGGGTCTAGCTGCGCTTGACCTCGTGCATCGTGCGCCGTCGAACGTCCCGGGACCGTGTGCCTGCTCGGCCCTGTTTTGTTCGCAAGTTCGTGAAAGAGTTCACAAGGGGGCCGGACCGGCTCCTCGCGTGGAGGAGGTACTTGACCGCATGGACTGGCGCCACCGCGCTGCCTGCCGTGACGTGGATCCCGAGCTGTTCTTTCCGATCGGTAACACGGGCCCAGCGCTGCTACAGATCGAGGAGGCCAAGCAGGTCTGTCGAGCTTGCCCGGTGATCGAGCCCTGCCTTCAGTGGGCGCTGGACACCGGCCAGGACGCCGGAGTCTGGGGGGGTATGAGCGAGGACGAGCGGCGCGCGCTGAAGCGCCGTACCGTGCGTGCCCGGGCGCGGGTGCACGTCTAGGCCATGACTGTGGCCGACCGCCTAAACGTGGTGGTCGAGCGGGACGTCGAGAACCACACGGGTACCGCCGCCTTCCCTGGGCCCTATGTCGAGTTCGCCGTCCAGCTCCCCGGTCACGAGAGTCCGTACGATCTGTAGCCCCAGGTTGGAAGCTGTATCGGGATCGAACTCCCTCGGCAGACCCCGGCCGCTGTCTGCGACGACTACCCGCAGCCGGGAGCCGTTGCGTCGGGCCTCGACCTCGAGCATGCCCGACCTGTCGCGTAGGCCATGTTCGAGAGCGTTCTGCAGAAGCTCGGAGAGGACCATGGCGAGGGGGGTGGCGACAGCGGCCGGCAGGACGCCGAAGCTGCCGGTACGCAGCGGCGTGATGCGCGAGTCGGGCCAGGAGACCTCCCCGGCTATCGTCATCACCCGGTCGACGATGTCGTCGAAGTCCACCTTCTCTTCCAGGGTGTGCGACAACGTCTCGTGCACCATGGCTATCGAGCCGACCCGGCGGACCGCCTCGTTCAGCGCGGCACGTCCCTCCGGCGCCGAGATCCGCCGAGCCTGCAGGCGCAGCAACGCCGCCACCGTCTGAAGGTTGTTCTTCACCCGATGATGGATCTCCCGGATCGTCGCGTCCTTGCTCATCAGCTCGCGGTCGAGGCGGCGCAGCTCGGTGACGTCGTGGACCAGGATGATCGCTCCGATCCTGGTGCCGCCCGGGGTGAGGGGGATGGCCCGAAGCTGAACCACCGAGCCGTTCGCCTCGATCTCGGTCTCCCGGGGCGCGCGTCCGCTCGCCACCACTGCCAGCGCCTCGTCGACCGGCTTCAGGGCGGGGCACAGCTCGGCGGTTGTCTGCCCGAGCTGCGTGCCGACGAGGTCGGCGGTGAGCCCCAGCCTGCGGTACGCCGACTGCGCGTTCGGGCTCGCGTAGCTGACCCGGCCCTTGTGGTCCAGCCGCAACAGGCCGTCGCCCACCCGGGGGGAGGAGTTCAGATCGGCGGAGACGCCCGGGAACGGAAACCGTCCCTCGGCGATCATCTGCGCCAGGTCCGCCGCGCACTGCAGGTAGGTGAGCTCCAGACGGCTCGGCGTGCGCGCAGAGGTCAGGTTCGTGCTGCGCTGGATGACGCCGACCGCCCGGTCCGACCGCCGTACCGGGATCGCCTCGTCCCGTATCGGAATCCCGGTCGCCCAGTCGGGGTCGCCCTCCCGGAAGATCCGGCCCTCCTGCCAGGCTGCGTCGACGAGCGGCCGGCGCCCCCACCGGACCACGTAGCCGACGAGATCGTCGTGGTAGGCGGTGGGGCCGGTGGTCGGGCGCATCTGGGCGACTGCCACCCATCCCGACCCGTCCCGCAACGGCACCCACAGGACCAGGTCGGCGAAGGACAGGTCGGCAAGCAGCTGCCAGTCCGACACCAGCGCATGCAGCCAGTCGAGGTCGGCTGCCTCGAGCCAGGTGTGTCGTCGCACCAGATCCGTCAAAGTGGGCACACCAGAATCATCGCATCGAGAGAAGGGGTGCCATGACGCCTCGAGCATCCGGGGGGCGCCGTACCGAGGACCTGGTGGCCCGCGACCTTGCGCACCTCTGGCACCCCTTCACCCAGCACTCCGTCTGGCCGGACGACGACCCGTTGATCGTCGAACGCGCGGAGGGCATGTACCTGTACGACAGCGAGGGCCGGCGTTACCTCGACGGCGTCTCCTCGCTGTGGGTGACCGTGCACGGCCATCGCGAGCCACGGATCGACCACGCGATCAAGAAGCAGATGGACCGCCTCGCCCATACGACGTTCCTCGGCCTCACCCACGAGCCCGGCATCGTTTTGGCGGAGAAGCTCCTCGCCTCGGCCCCGTCCTCGCTGAACCGGGTCTTCTACGCCGGGGACGGCGCCTCGGCGGTGGAGGCGGCCATCAAGATGGCCTACCAGGCCGCCGCCCAGCGCGGCGAGTTCCGTCCCTTGTACGTGCACCTGGCCGAGGGCTACCACGGCGACACGCTCGGCGCGGTGAGCGTGGGCGGGATCGAGACGTTCCACGCCACCTACCGCCCGATCCTGCTGGAGACCCGCCAGGTCTCCTCGCCGGGTGTGCTGCGGCCCGGCCAGACCAGGGCCGAGCGGGCGCACGAGGTCACCCAGGAGCTGCGGGAGGTACTCGATCGCGACGGCGACCGGGTCTGCGCGATCATCGTGGAGCCGCTCGTCCAGGCCGCCGCCGGCATGCTCACCCACGACGGGTCCTTTCTGCGCGGCGCCCGGGCGCTGGCCGACGAGTTCGGTGCGCTGATGATCGCCGACGAGGTGGCGACCGGTATCGGGCGCACCGGACGGATGTGGGCGGTCGACGGCGCCGCGGTACGGCCCGACCTGCTGACCTGCGGCAAGGGCCTGTCCGGCGGCTACCTGCCGATCTCGGCGGTGCTGGCGAGCGAAGCCGTGTACGAGGCGTTCCTCGGCACCCCGGCTTCGGGCCGTACGTTCTTCCACGGCCACACCTACACCGCCAACCCGCTCGCCTGCGCCGCCGCGGTCGCCAACCTCGACCTGATGGCCGAGCGCGGCACCGTCGAGCACGCCGCCAAGGTGGGCGAACGCATGGGCGAGCTGCTCACCCCGCTGGAGCGCCACGAGGGCGTGGTGGAGATCCGCCGCCTCGGCACGATGGTCGGCATCGAGGTGCGGGACGTCGGGGAGCGCACCGGCTTCCGGGTATGTCAGGCCGCCCGACGCCGTGGTGTGTGGCTGCGACCGCTGGGCGACGTGGTCATCTGCATGCCGCCGCTCGCCATCGAGGACGAGCAGGTGGAAGAGCTGTGCGGCGCGGCCACCGAGGCGATCGACGAGGTGTTCCAGTGACCCGCGGGCCACTCGCCCGGCTGGTCGAGGCGGCACGTCGACGCGAGGACGCCGGGCTGCGCCGTACCCTGCGCCCCCGGACGCCCGACCACGACGGCCTGCTGGACCTGGCCTCCAACGACTACCTGGGGCTCTCCCGCGAGCCGCGGCTGGCCGCCGCGGCGGCCGCGGCGGCCCATGAGTGGGGCGCCGGCTCGACCGGCTCCCGGCTGGTCACCGGAACCACCCTGCTGCACGCCGAGCTCGAGCGTTCCCTCGCGGATTTCGCCGGCGCGGCCGCCGGGCTGGTGTTCTCCTCGGGGTACCTCGCCAACCTCGCCGCCGTGGCCGCGACGAGCGGCCCCGGTGCCCTGGTCGTCTCCGACGCCGGCAACCACGCCTCGATCATCGACGCCTGCCGGCTGTCCCGAGCGAGGGTCGTGGTCACCCCGCATCGGGACGTCGCGGCCGTGGAACGTGCCCTGGCCGAGCGCACCGAGGAGGTCGCCCTCGTGGTCACCGACACGGTGTTCTCGGTGGACGGAGACCTCGCCCCTCTCGCGGCCCTGCACTCAGTCGCGCGCCGGCACGGTGCGCTCCTGGTCGCCGACGAGGCCCACGCGTTCGGCGTGGTCGGGCCGGGCGGGCGGGGCGCCGCGTACGCGGCCGGGATCGCCGGGGCGGACGACGTGGTGCTCACCGTAACGCTGTCGAAGTCGCTCGGCTCGCAGGGCGGCGCCGTGCTCGGCCCACCCGAGGTGATCGCGACGCTCGTGGACACCGGGCGCCCGTTCATCTTCGACACCGGGCTCGCCCCGGCGTGTGCCGGGGCCGCGCTCGCCGGCCTGCGGAACCTCGACGGCCACCCGGACCTGCCCGAGCGGGTGCGGAAGCGGGCGGACCAGATCGCCGACCTCGCCGACGGGTTGGGGCTGGAGACGACGCGGCCGGACGCCGCCGTGGTACCCGTCGTGCTCGGCACACCGCAGGCAGCGGTACACGGGGCCGACACCTGCGCCGAGCAAGGGGTACGGGTCGGGTGCTTCCGGCCGCCGTCGGTACCGCCCGGGCGCTCGTGTCTGCGGCTCACCGCGCGGGCCAACCTCACCGAGGCCGACATGGACCTGATCGCCCGCGCCCTGCAGGCCGTCGGCCGGGAGGTCTGATCGTTCGCATCCGCAGGCACAAGAAACATCACAGTGGCAGGAGGCTCACCAATGCCGACAGGGTCACCACGGCGCAATGCCGCTTAGTTAAGCCGGTGCGGGCTCAAGTGTTCGCAGCAGCGGCTGTGGGTCGTAGAGACGGGCCTTATGTTCTGGCTTTTTGATCGGGAAGTTATGTCGATTGCCTCGTTTGGACACCCGGGGGTAGGTTCTT
>WHSR01000150.1 GCA_009379995.1 Streptosporangiales bacterium | reverse complement strand
GGCCGGCCCGCCCAGGACGCCGCCTGCGCCGACACCGCGACCGCGACCGGCCGCGGATCCGCCAGCACCGCCCGCGAGACCTCCAGGGACCGCGCCACCCGCCGGCAGCCGGCCACCTGCGCCGCCGCGGCCGCCACTGACGCCGGAGCCTGCACCAACACCGCGGCCTCCGCCGACACTGCGGCTGCCAGTGCCGCCGCCTAGGACCCCGCCACCGGGCAGGGCGCCGCCGACACCAGGACCCGCGCCGCCGGGCACGCCGCCTGAGCCACCACCGGGCGGTGTGCCCCCGGGCAAGCCGCCGCCCGACCCGGGTCCACCCGGGAGCGCACCGCCCGGCCCCGGACCGACACCGGCAGGGGTGGTGCTGCCTGCCAGTTCCGAACCACCGACCCCGGCCGAGGTCACGCTGCCCGCGCCGGATCCGCCGGCAACATAGGGAGAACCCGCGCCGCCGGCACCGCCACCGCCGGTCCTCGCCCCAGACGGGCTGTCGTCCTTAGGCCACATCTCATCCGGCTGTCTGGCCTTACCCGGGTCGGGACCCGCATACTCCGGAGCGAGGTACGGCATGTCCTGCCTTGAGCTCTCGTAGCCCTTGGAGGCGTCGGCGATCGCCTGCCACGCCCTCCGCTCCTCGTCCTCGGTCTGATCCAAAGGGCCGACCTGGTACCAGGAGTCGCCTGGCTCGGGCATTTTCTCCTTGGCCTGGACCAGCGCCTTCCGGGCGTCGTCGAGGGCCAGCTTGGCCCGGTTGGCGGTCTGGTCCGCATCAGCAACAGTGCTCTTCAGCTTTCCCATGACCTCGTAGAAGCTGTCCGCAGCGGGGCTGCGCCAGTCGGGCTGGATGGCCTTGAGATCGCCGTCCAGGTTGGCCCCAAGCCCCTGCATCGTGCGCGAGATCTTCTCCCACTCCTCCTGTACGGCGGCGATCCAGTTCTCGTCGCCCTGGTGAAGTTGCCGATAGGCCATCTGGTGCAACTCGGTGCCGCCGCTCATCGCTGATCCTCCCCGCTCACAGGTTGTCCGCGGTCTCGTCGAGTTCGGAGAACTTTCGGCTGCGCTGATCGTCGACGCCGGAATAGTTCTTCGCCATCTGCTCCACTCCGGACTTGGCGGTCTCCAGCCCGTCCCGGATCTGGTACAGCAGCCTGCGCATGTCCTCGGTGAGTTGCGCGTGCATGCTCGCCAGATTTTGCGCGGCCTCGAACCCACCGAACTTGGTTCCGTCGCGGGCCTCCCGTAATGCTCCCCGGCCTGAGCTGGCCAGGAACTCCTCCATGGAGTCCAAGTGCTCCTGGCACCAACCCGCGTACTCCTGCAAGCGTTCTAACTTGACGTGGATATCGCCCGCGCCTCCGTGCCCCATGGGTCGCTCCCCTTCTCTGCTAGGGCCGCTCCGAAGGTGTCCTTCCGCTCATAGGCGGTTCCATAGAGTGACTCTAGTCCTCAGCCGGCCCTTCGAACATCTGATAAAGGTCCCGTTCACCTAATAGATACCGGCGACCGGAACACCCGTCACAGGAACCACGTCAAAAGACCTTGCCGGGGTTCAGGATGCCGTCGGGATCGAAGAGGGACTTGATGCCGTCGTGCAGGCGGACGCCCAGCGGGCCGACCTCGCGGCGGAGCCAGTCGCGCTTCAGTACGCCGACGCCGTGCTCTCCGGTGATGGTGCCGCCGAGGTCCAGCCCAAGCTGCATGATCCGGCCGAACGCCTGCTGCGCGCGAGTGGTCTCCGCCTCGTCGTCCGCGTCGAAGAAGATGATCGGGTGGCAGTTACCGTCACCGGCGTGACCGGCCACCAGGATGCGCAGCCCGTACTCGTCGGCGATCTCGGCAACCCCGTCGATGAGGTCGACCAGCCGGGACCGCGGCACGCACACGTCGTCGACCATGTTCGGGCCGAGGCGTTCCAGCGCGGGATGCACCATCCGCCGGGCCTCCAGCAGCATCTCGGACTCGGTCTGGTCGGATGCCTCCACGACCTCGATCGCACCCTCCTCCCGGCACACCTTCCCCATCTCGGCGACGGCGGCGGCCGGGTCCTCGGCGTCGGATTGGGCGAGCAGCATGGCGGCGGCGTCCTCGGGCAGCCCCATCTCCCGGTAGGAGTTGATAGCGCGCAGTGTCGCCCGGTCCATGATCTCCAGCAGCGAGGGGTTGTGCCGGCCCGCGACGATTGACGACACCGCCGCGCCCGCCGAGGCCGTCGTGGGAAACAGCGCCACCATGGTGAGCGACGGCGGCGGTGCGGGGGTCAGCTTGAGGACGGCCTGGGTGACCACGCCGAGCGTGCCCTCGGACCCGACGAACAGCTTGGTGAGGTCGTAGCCGGCGACTCCCTTGGCGGTACGGCGTCCGGTGCGCAACACCTGGCCGGAGGCCAGCACCACCTCGAGCCCGAGTACGTACTCGCTGGTCACGCCGTACTTGACGCAGCACAGCCCGCCAGCGTTGGTGGCGATGTTTCCGCCGATCGTGGAGATCTCCCAGCTCGCCGGGTCGGGCGGATAGAACAAGCCCTGCTCGGCCACAGCCCGAGACAACTCGGCGTTGAGCACGCCGGGCTCGACGACAGCGGTCCGGTTGGCCGGATCGATCTCCAGGATGCGGTTCATCCGTTCCAGCGACAGCACGATGCAGCCGTCGAGCGCGTTGGCGGCGCCCGAGATGCCGGTACGGGCCCCCTGCGGCACGACCGGCACCCGGAACGCCGAAGCCGTACGCAGCACGTGCTGCACCTGCTCCGTCGACTCGGCCCGTACCACTGCCGCCGGCACACCCGCGGGGCAGAAGCTTGCCTCGTCGCGGCGGTAGCCCTCCATCACCTGCGGGTCCGTTACCACGGTCCGCTCAGGCAGCCCGTCGGCCAGCGTCTCGATCAGCTCGCCCATCACGCGTCACCTCCGACACGGCACACGCCGCGAATGGGACCTTCCTAACAAGTAGGATCTCGCAAACAAACCCCCGTAAGGTCCCAGGATGCCAGAGGCCGACACGTTCGCCGTCTTCGCGGCCGCCGCGTTGATCTTCGCGGTGATGCCCGGCCCGGCGGTCTTCTACGTGGTGACCAGGAGCGTCGCAGAGGGGCGCCGGTCCGGGTTGGTGTCGACGCTGGGCATCGAGACCGGCAACCTCGTCCACGTCGTGGCCGCGACGGTCGGCCTTTCGGCCCTGCTGGCGTCCTCGGCGGTCGCGTTCACCGTGGTCAGGTACGTTGGCGCCGCGTACCTGATCTACCTGGGCGTACGCAAGCTGCTAGAGAGGCCGAGCGCCGAGGAGACGGGCCGGAGTTCCCGAATGGTGCCGCTGCCCCGGGTGTACGCGCAGGCGGTGGCGGTTGCGACGCTGAACCCGAAGACGGCGCTGTTCTTCCTCGCGTTCCTGCCACAGTTCGTCGACCCGACGAGGGGGCCGGTCGCCGTGCAGATCGGCCTGCTCGGGGTCCTGCTCGTGGCCATCACGGCGATCAGCGACAGCGGGTACGCGCTGCTGACCGGTACGGCGGGGCGCTGGCTGCGGGTCAGACACCGCGCCGGAACGGCGATGCGGTGGCCGCGGCTGGTCAGCGGCGGTGCGTACATCGCCCTCGGGGCGTACGCGGCGGTCGGCGGGGATCGCCGGACGTAGGCTCCGGGCCCGGCCGTCGGGTTACGGTGGAGGACACAGTGTCCGCGCATCCGACGACGTACTGGCACCGCCTTCCGGACGGGCGGGTGCAGTGCGACGTGTGCCCCCGTGCGTGCCGGCTGCACGAGGGACAGCGCGGGCTGTGCTTCGTACGGGCGCGCGAGGGCGACGAGATCGTGCTGACGACGTACGGCCGCTCGTCCGGGTTCTGCGTCGACCCCATCGAGAAGAAGCCGCTCAACCACTTCCTGCCCGGCACCTCCGTGCTGTCGTTCGGCACGGCGGGATGCAACCTGGCTTGCCGGTTCTGCCAGAACTACGACATCTCCAAGTCTCGGGAGGTCGACACGCTGGCCGACGCGGCCTTTCCGGAGGAGATCGCGCGGACGGCGCGGCGGCTCGGCTGCCGGAGCGCGGCGTTCACCTACAACGATCCGGTGATCTTCCTGGAGTACGCGGTCGACGTCGCCGACGCCTGCCGGGAGCTGGGTATCAAGGCGGTCGCGGTGACCGCCGGCTACATATGCGCCGAGCCGCGCGCCGAGTTCTACGCCCACATGGATGCGGCCAACGTGGACCTCAAGGGCTTCACCCAGGACTTCTACCACCGGGTCTGCTCCGGGTCGCTGCAGCCGGTCCTCGAAACGCTCGAGTACATCAAGCACGAGACCGGCGTCTGGCTCGAGGTCACCACCTTGCTCATCCCGGGCCTGAACGACTCCGCGGCCGAGATCGACGAGATGACCAGCTGGGCCGTCGAGCACCTCGGACCGGACGTGCCCTGGCACTTCACCGCGTTCCACCCGGACTGGAAGATGCGCGACAGGCCGCCAACCCCGCCCGCGACGCTGAGCCGGGCCCGTCGCATCGCGCTCGCGAACGGGCTGCGGTACGTCTACACCGGCAACGTGCATGACGCCGCCGGGGGCAGCACGTACTGCCACGCCTGCGGGGAGCTGCTCATCGAGCGGGACTGGTACGCGCTCGGCTCCTGGAACCTCACCGACGAAGGGCGATGCCGGGGCTGCGGCGCGGCCTGCGCCGGCGTGTTCGACGGCTCGCCCGGGGGCTGGGGCCGGGCGCGGCTTCCGGTCGCGATCAACCGGTAGCGGCATCGCGTTCATTCGCCCATATCTATGTTGTGGGGGTCGTTTTGTCCGATTCGGGCCCCCGCAACATAGATCTCGGCGGAGGTGGCTCATGCGTAACCTCTGGCACATGAGCCGCACCCTTGCCGTCGTGCTGGTCGTCACGACCTCGGCGTCCGTGCTGGTCCTGGAGATCCTGTCGATGCGGCTGGTTGCCCCGTACGCCGGTCTGACCCTGGAGACCTACACCGCCTCGGTCGGGGTCGCGCTCGGCGCCATCGCCGTCGGCGCCGCGCTGGGCGGGCGGGCCGCCGACGCGATGGGCCCGGATCGGATCATCGGCCCGCTGCTGGTGGCCGGCGGCGCGCTGACCATGCTCGCCCGGCCGCTGGTGCTGACGTTCGGGCCGGCGCTGCGCGGCGCCGGCCCGGCGGCCGCGGTCATCCTGGTCGGGCTTGGGATCGCGGTGCCGGTTGCCGTGCTGTCGGCGGTGCCGCCGGCCGTGGTCAAGACCCAGCTCGCCCGGCTCACCGAGACGGGCACGGTGGTGGGACGGTTCAGCGCGCTCGGCACGGCAGGTGCGCTCGCCGGCACGTTCGCCACCGGGTACGTGCTGCTCGCCACGCTCCCGGTCTCCCAGGCACTGCTGGCCACCGGGATCCTGATGGTCGGCCTCGGCGCCGGACAGCTGGTGCGCGACCGGCTGGTCGGGCGGGGCGTCCCTGCCGGCGATACGCGACGTGGTCCGGGCGTGCCGCTGCTGGGCCTCACCGTGCTCGGCGCCGGCTTGCTGGTAGCGGTGCCGTCGGAGTGCGAGGTGGAGACGGCGTACTACTGCGCCCGGGTGGTGCCGGAAGGCGAGACCGGGCGGGTGCTGTACCTCGACGACCTGCAGCACTCGTACGTCGACGTCGCCGACCCGACCCACCTGGAGTTCGTCTATACCGAGCGGTTCGCCGACGTGATCACGCTGATGGCCCCGCGATCCCGCCCCATCCAGGCGCTGCACCTCGGCGGGGGCGGTTTCACGATCCCCCGGTGGCTCGCCGCGACCCGCCCGGGCTCGACCAGCACGGTGCTCGAGCTGGACCCGTCGATCGTGCGGCTGGCCCGCGAGCGGTTGGGCCTGCGGACAGGCCCGTCGCTTCGGGTCCGGGTCGGGGACGCGCGGACCACTATCGCCACCCAACCGGCCGACGGCTACGACCTCGTGGTCGGGGACGCGTTCGGCGGACGCAGCGTGCCGTGGCACCTGACCACCCGTGAGTTCGTCGGGCAGGTGGACCGGGTGCTGCGGCCGGACGGTGTCTACCTGCTCAACATCATCGACAACCCGCCGCTGGCGTTCCTGGCCGCCGAGATCGCCACGCTGCGCCAGGTGTTCCCTCAGGTGTTCGTGCTTGCGACCACCGACCAGCTCGCCGGGGAGGACGGCGGCAATTTTGTGGTGGTCGCTGGCTCGCGGGCCCCCGACCCCGCCGCGCTGGCGAGCGCCGCGGCCGCCCGGGACGAGGCCGAACGACCCAGGCCAGAGGCACCCGAAGGACCCGAAGGAGTAGCGACCGAGCGAGGAGTCGACCGGCTGGTCGGCGACGCCCGGCCGCTCAGCGACGACTGGGCCCCGGTCGACCAGCTCCTGACCCCGTACGTCTACTCCGACGGCGGAGGCTAGACCTGCTCCTCGCCGAGGTCGAGCTTCATCAGGATGCTGGAGACGTGGGTCTTGACAGTACGAACACGCGGGCGATCTCCCGGTTGGAACGTCCGCGTCCCAGCTCGGCGAGGACCTCGCGCTCCCGCTCGGTCAGTACGGCGAGGCCCTTGTCCGGCTGCTCGCCGGACGAGAGCAGCGCCGCGACCTCGGGCGCAACCACAGGCATCTCACCTCCTGATGCTCGAGGCGGTTGCCGGCCGGACGCTGCTGCGACGCTGCTACCAGGAAGCGCTCGCGCACGACTACCTATGGCACGAGTTCGGCGACCTCAACCTGCTGATGCCCTGACCGGATGGATTGGCCGAGCGTCCCGCTATACCGTTCCTACGACCTCCGTCGTTTCGCTTACGAATTAAATGAAGGTCGCATTCATCGCGCCTGGCGGGTGAATGTTACATTCGTCCCCGGCCGAGCGCCGATGCCGTGTCTGGCCGGGCCGAGACAAGGTGGGCCACGGACGTTCCGGGTGTACGTCCACGTCGGGCGAGGTACATCTCCCGCGGAGGCGTGGTGAGCTCGTCCTCGTGTCGCACGATGTCACCGACCCGGGCAGCGAGCGGCGTAATGGGACATACCACGCATTCCACGAGAAAAGTAAATCAAACCGTAATTAGTGCGTTGGTGCGATCGAGTGGCTTTCTTCGGTGCATGAGAAGCTATTTTCGACGGAGTTTTTCTTTCATTTGCCGCTCAAGGAGGGCCCGTGGACGCTACGGTCCCTCACGACCGCCGTACGACACGCCGATACCGATTCGGGAGATTCCATGAAAAACGTGTCGAAGGCAGCGGTGGCCGCCTTGACCGTTGCTGTTGCCGGGCTGACCGTGGGGACAGCCGGCGCCGACGCGATCAAGAAGGTCACACAGCCGCTCGAAGACAAGCTGGAGTGGGGAGCGTGTCCACCCCAGCCCGAGGGTGCCCCTGCCCTCGACCCACGTCAGCTGTGCGCCACGATGAATGTGCCGCTGAACTACCAGGTCCCGAACGGCCGTCAGATCGAGTTGACGGTCTCGAAGATCTCCACGGCGCACCCGGACAAGCGGCGCGGGACCCTTCTGCTCAACCCCGGTGGCCCGGGAGCCTCCGGCCTCGACCTACCCAGCATGTTCGCCAAGCTGCTGCCTGAGGAGGTCAAGCAGCAGTACGACCTGATCGGCTTCGACCCGCGCGGTGTCGGCTACAGCACGCCACTCACCTGCGGTCTGGGCCCCGCCGACCTCGACCCGACGAAGGTCATCCCCTGGCCGGAGGCGGGCGGCGACATCACCGAGAACGTCGAGTTCGCCAAGAACGTCGCGGATCAGTGCGCCGAGGAGTCGGCGGACCTGATGCCGAACGTCACGACCGCCAACACCGCGCGTGACATGGACCAGATCCGCTCCATGCTCGGTGAGGACAAGATCTCCTACCTGGGCTACTCGTACGGCACCTACCTCGGCGCCGTGTACGCCACCCTCTTCCCGCAGCAGACCGACCGCTTCGTCCTGGACAGCGCGGTCGACCCCACCAAGGTGTGGCGTGAAGTGTGGAACTCCTGGGGCCCGGCGGTCCAGCAGCGCTTCCCCAACTTCCTGCAGTTCGTGGCGAACAACGACGACACGTACCACCTTGGGCAGACCCCGGCCGAGGTGCGGACCGTCTTCGAGGACCTCACCGAGCAGCTCAACAAGGCGCCTCTAGAGCTGCCCGGCGGTGACCTGCTGGACGGGAACACCTTCCGCGAGGCGACCCGCGGCGTGCTCTACAGCAACGACTCCTTCGCCCAGGGCGCGCAGATGTGGTCGGACATCTCGTCGGCGACGACCCAGCAGCTCACCGGCGAGCTGCAGCAGCGGCTCTCCGAGGTGACCTCGCTGTTCTCGGACGTGCCCGCGGACAGCGGCGTCGCAACCCTGCAGGCGATCACCTGCAACGACGCCCCGTGGAACACCACCGTTCGCGAGCACGCGGCGCAGGTGCAGCAGAGCCTGAAGCAGTTCCCGCTCACCCAGGGGATGCCGGCCAACGTCTGGTCGTGTGCCTTCTGGCCGAAGAACGCCGTGCAGCAGCCGGTCGACATCAGCAGCCAGGGCCCGGCCAACATCCTGATCCCGCAGTCGCTGCGTGACCCGGCGACGCCGCACCTCGGCGCCGAGAACATGCTCGGCGAGCTGGGTCAGCGGGCCCGGATGCTGACCTCTCAGACCGGCGGCCACGGCGTCTACCGCCTGGCGCACAACGCCTGCGCGGACCTGGCGACCACCCGTTTCCTCACCACCGGGCAGCTGCCCGACGCCAGCATGGTCTGCAAGGCGACCGGTAACCCGGCCCAGGCGCTGCGCCAGCTGTCGCCTCAGCAGCAGCAGGTCGTTCGGGAGCTGCGCTCCCGGATGCTCCCGCTGTAGCCCACCAACGCCGAACCTCTCTCTGGAGGGCGTCGCCACTACCCGGTGGCGGCGCCCTCTTCGACTTTTCGTGCGTTCGGCGCGTCCGTCCCCGCAGGTCGCGCGGACCCGCCGCGGCGAGGTCACGGGAACGGCTAGCCAAGTTCATCGTGTGTTCACCTTTGCTTCGGATCTCTGACACGTCGAGGCCCTGCCATAGGGGTGTCAAGCAGATCAAAAAGGGAGCAGAGGACATAAGACCGATGAGCTCACTGCGAAGAGGCGTGGGCCCCCTCCTGATCGCGCTCGCGACCGCGGGCGCCGTCGCCGCGTGTGGCGGGGGGGGGGCTGCCGGCGGGGGCGGCGAGAACCAGCTCAGCGGCTCGGTCCGGATCGACGGATCGAGCACTGTGGCGCCGATAAGCACGGTGGCTGCCGAGCAGTTCATGACGCAAAACCCCGGGGTGCAGGTCACCGTGGGTACGCCGGGAACCGGCGGCGGCTTCGAGAAGTTCTGCGCCGGCGAGACCGACATCTCCGACGCGTCCCGGCCCATCGAGGACGACGAGAAGCAGGTCTGCGGCAAGAACGGCATCCAGTTCGACGAGTTCAGCGTGGCCACCGACGCGCTCACCGTCGTGGTGAGCAAACAGAACACCTGGGCCAAGTGCCTCACCGTCGACCAGCTCAAGCAGATCTGGGAGCCGAACTCGAAGGTCAAGACCTGGAAGCAGGTCGACCCGAGCTTCCCGAACGAGCCGCTGAAGCTGTTCGGCCCCGGTACGGACTCGGGCACCTTCGACTACTTCACCGAGGAGATCAACGGTGAGGAGGGGGCCAGCCGCACCGACTACTCGCCCAGCGAGGACGACAACGTGATCGTCCAGGGCGTGGCCGGCTCCAAGGGTGGCCTGGGCTACTTCGGGTACTCCTACTTCGAGGAGAACCAGGACAAGCTCAACGCCGTGCAGATCGACGGCGGCGACGGCTGCGTCGAGCCGAGCGTGCAGACCGCGCAGGACGGCTCGTACACGCCGCTGGCCCGGCCGGTGTTCATCTACCCGTCCGCGAAGTCCATGCAGCGGCCGGAGGTGGAGGCGTTCGTCACCTACTACGCGCAGAACGCGGTGAAGATGGCCGAGGCCGCCAAGCTCGTCCCGCTGAACGAGCAGCAGAACCAGGAACTGCAGGCCAAGCTCGAGAGCCTGAAGAGCCAGGGCTAGCCGCAAGGCCGTGTAGTTAGGGGGTTGGTGGTGGTTGTCAAGGTGTCGGGTGGTGCCAGGATGTCGATGCCCACGGTGGCTTTGTAGCTGGTGCGGTCGATGCCAGGGCCGCGGGCCTGGTATTTGGAGATGG
>WHSR01000006.1 GCA_009379995.1 Streptosporangiales bacterium | reverse complement strand
GTAATGACAGACTGGATGCCCAACGGAGTCCCTCGCCAGACAGCGATCTTGGTCGACGCAGTTCTAGCAGGGACTCCGTTGCCTGTCTCAGCCGGCTTGACGGCCGCATCCGAATCTTTAACTACACGGCCTTGGGGCTAGATGGGTACCGTCACGCGCACCGCGTCCGCCTCGAGGGCCCGCGCCGGGTCCCTGAGGCGGACGCGTCCGCGGTTCGGCGAAACAGGGATCTCGCTGCTGCTCCTCCTCGCGGCCCTGGTCTCGGTGGCCACCACGGTGGGGATCGTGGTCGCGCTGGTACAGCCGACGATCGCCTTCTTCCGCCAGGTCAACATCGTCGAGTTCCTGACCGGCCTCACCTGGTCGCCGCTGTTCGCCAACCCGCAGTTCGGCGTGCTGCCGCTGGTGTCGGGCACGTTGGTCATCACCGCGATCGCGGTCCTCGTGGCCATGCCGCTCGGCCTCGGTGCCGCCGTGTACCTGTCCGAGTACGCCCGGCCGCGCACCCGCAAGGTGGTCAAGCCGACGCTGGAGGTGCTGGCGGGAATCCCCACGGTGGTATACGGCTTCTTCGCGCTGTCGGCCGTAACGCCGTTCCTGCGGTCGATCTGGCCGGTGGGCGAGGGACCGGAGGTCTTCAACGCGCTGGCCGCGGGCCTCGTCATGGGCATCATGATCATTCCGACCGTGGCGTCGCTGTCCGAGGACGCGATGAGCGCGGTTCCGGGTGGGCTGCGCGAGGGCGCGTACGCGTTGGGCAGCTCGAAGATGCAGGTGGCCCAGCGCGTCGTCATCCCCGCTGCGGTTTCCGGCATCGTCGCCGCGTTCGTGCTCGGCATCTCCCGCGCCGTCGGGGAGACGATGATCGTCGCCATCGCCGCCGGTGGCCAGCCCAACCTTTCCTGGAACCCGATCGAGGGGATGCAGACCATGACGGCCTTCATCGCCGCGGCCGGGATGGGCGATCAGCCGACCGGTTCGCTCGGCTACAAGACGATCTTCGCCGTGGGATCGCTGCTGTTCGTGATGACGTTTGTCATGAACCTGGTGAGCATCCGGCTGGTCCGCAAGTTCCGCGAGGTCTACGAGTGAGCGCCAGCGCCGTAACGAAATCCCCGAGAAGGCGCCGGCCGCTGCGGGAGGGCGTCTTCCGGGTCTCGCTGTACGCGTGTCTGGGCGTCGGCGTCGTCTTCCTCGCCGTCCTGCTCGCCTACATCGTAGTAACGGGCTGGGATCGACTGGACTCGCGGCTGTGGCAGAACTTCCCCTCCATCCAGATCCCGGAGACCGCCGGCGCCCAGTCCGCCATCATGGGCACGATCTGGGTCCTCGGCTTCACCGCTCTGTACTGCGTGCCGACCGGCGTGATGGCCGCGATCTACCTGGAGGAATACGCGGATCGGAACCGCTGGTACAACCGGCTCATCGAGCTGAACATCCAGAACCTCGCCGCGGTGCCGTCGATCGTCTACGGCATCCTCGGCCTGGGCATCCTGGCCCGCGGGCTAGGCTTCGGGTTCACCGTGCTTACCGCGGCGCTGACGCTGTCGCTGCTGGTGCTGCCCGTCGTGATCATCTCCGGGCGGGAGGCGATCCGGGCCGTTCCCGACTCGATTCGGCAGGGCTCGTATGCGCTGGGCGCGACCAAGTGGCAGACGATCTGGCGTCAGGTGCTGCCCCAGGCAATCCCGGGCATGGCCACCGGGTCGATCCTCGCCCTGTCCCGAGCCATCGGCGAGGCGGCACCGCTGCTCCTGCTCGGCGGGTTGGCGTTCGTCACGTTCAACCCGGCGGGGGTGTTCAGCCCGTTCACCGTGCTGCCCATCCAGATCTTCAACTGGATCAGCCGACCGCAGGAGGAGTTCAGGATTCTGGCCTCCGCCGCGATCGTGGTCCTTCTCGTTCTCCTGCTCGCGATGAACTCCGTCGCGATCTGGCTTCGCAACCGCTACCAGAAGCGCTGGTGAACAGCCCGTGACCCATACTCAGTTCCAGGACTCGTCAAGAATGTCTCACAGTGCACCGACGCCCCGCGTCGATGACCGGGAGGTGCCCTCGCTGGTCGACCCGGTCTTCGAGCTGGCCGACCTGACCGTCTACTACGACGACTACGCGGCGGTACGCGACGTCACGATGGATGTCGGCCGTACCCAGATCACCGCGATGATCGGACCGTCCGGATGCGGCAAGAGCACGGTGCTGCGGTGCTTCAACCGGATGAACGACCTCATCGCCGGCGCCCGGGTGACCGGCAAGGTCAGCTACCACGGCGAGGATCTGTACGCCGAGGAGGTCGACCCGATCGAGGTGCGGCGGCGGGTCGGCATGGTGTTCCAGAAGCCGAACCCGTTCCCCAAGTCCATCTACGAGAACGTCGCCTACGGGCCGCGGGTGAACCGGATGCGGCCGGCCAACATGGACGACCTCGTCGAGGAGGCGCTGTCCGCCGCGGCGCTGTGGGACGAGGTCAAGGACGTGCTGAAGAAGAACGCGCTCACCCTGTCCGGAGGTCAGCAGCAGCGCCTGTGCATCGCTCGGGCGATCTCGGTCAAGCCCGAGGCGATCCTCATGGACGAGCCGTGCTCGGCGCTCGACCCCATCGCGACCGCGAAGATCGAGGATCTGATGCACGACCTCGCCCGCGAGTACACGATCATCATCGTCACCCACAACATGCAGCAGGCCGCCCGCGTTTCCGACCGCACGGCCTTCTTCACCGCGGAGGTCGACGAGGAGGGGCTGCGCCACGGGCGGCTGGTGGAGTACGACGTGACGAGCAAGATCTTCACCAAGCCGGGCGACAGTCGTACCGAGGACTACATCACCGGGCGGTTCGGTTAGTGGGATGAGCGGCACGCTGCACTCGGGGCCGACGTCGGCGTCGACGTCGGCGGCCGCGTGAGGCCGGGTGCCGGGCCCGGAAAGGTTGCGGGCGGGGCTGCTGCTGCTCGTGGCCGATCCCGATCCGGCGGCCGTCGCCGAGCTGGCCGAAAGCCTGGCGGACCACCAGGTGGAGTCGGTGCTGTGTTCGGACGGGGGCGAGGCGCTCCTGCAGGTCGGCTCGCTGCGCCCGGATGCGGTCCTGGCCAGCGTGGATCTGCCGGTTGTCGGCGGCGCCACGCTGGTCCGGGTGCTGCGCCGCCGGTCCAACCTGCCGGTGATCCTGGGGGTCGGCGCCGACGACGGCGGGGCTGCCGCCTCCGCCCTGGCGGCCGGCGCGACCGCCTGCGTCGCCCGGCCGTACCGGATACACGAGGTGCTGCCGATCCTGCGGGCCGTTCGCCCGGACGCCGTCGTGGAGGCGGAACCCCCGCTGGAATGCGGGACCCTGAAGCTGGACGCTGGCGCCCTGGAGGTCTGGCGGGGCAGCGAGCGGCTCCACCTGCCTCCGCGGGAGTTTCGGCTGCTCCACCTGCTCATGGTGCACGCCGGCCGGGTGGTGTCCCGGGACCGGATCGGGGAGATCGTCTGGGGCGGGAGCGAGGGCGACCTGTCCAACACGATCAGCGTGCACGTCCGCAGGCTGCGTTACCGGCTCGGCGACGATCTGCACGACCCACAGATCATCCAAACCGTGCGCGGCCTGGGCTATCGGCTCATACCCCCGCCGTGAGTCACCCCTACGGGCGGTGTGACGGCTCACCGGCCGGCGTGCAGCACGCGTCGGCGCCTTCGGGGGTGAGGGCGGCGAGGGTGGCCAGCAGTCGGACGGGGGCGGCGAGGGCTTCGCAGCACAGGGCGTAGACGTTGCTGCGCCCGCGGGGGGTCACGGTGAGGACTCCTTGCTGGCGCAACGGTGCCAGGTGGTGGCTGACCAGGGTCTGGCTCATTCCGGTGGCCTCGGTGAGCTCTCGCACCGTGCGGGGTCGTTCGGCAAGCAGTAGCACCAGGGTGAGGCGGTTCTCGTCGCCGAGCGCCTTCAGGCAGGGGGCGAACAGCCGGGCGCGATCGGCGATCGAAGGCGGCTCGGTCACGTCCAGTAGGGCGATATCCAGTTCGCGCGGTACCACGATCTCATTCAACCACAGTTTTTGCTATCAACAGTATTAGCTGTTTATAGTCGCCTTCGTTGATGTCGAAGGCGCGGCGGGGACCGTCGCGGGTGAGGAGGAACAGGTGACCGAGCAGAGCATGGTGCCCGGTACCGAGCCGGTGGTAGTGATCGGAGCTGGTCCGGTCGGGCTGGCGGCCGCCGCTCATCTGGCCGAGCGAGGGCTGCCGTTCGTGGTCGTGGAGGCGGGCGCCGCACCCGGGGAGTCGGTGCGTCAGTGGTGCCATGTGCGGCTGTTCAGCCCGTGGCGCTACAACACCGACCCGGCCGCGGTCCGTCTGCTGGAGGCCGCGGGCTGGACGGCGCCGGAGCCGGACGGGCTGCCCACCGGGGCCGAGCTCGTCGGGGCGTACCTGCAACCGCTGGCGGAGCATTCGGCCATCGCGGGGCACGTGCGTTACGGTGCCCGGGTGACCGCGATCAGCCGGTTGGGCATGGACCGGGTCCACACGGCAGGGCGGGACACCGCGCCGTTCGTGGTGCGCCTCGCCGACGGCGAGGAGATCCTGGCGGGTACCGTGATCGACGCGTCCGGCACCTGGACGGCCCCCAACTTTCTGGGCGGCAACGGTCTGCCCGCGCACGGCGAGCGGACCGCGGCGGCGTGGATCGACCACTGTCTGCCCGACGTGCTCGGCGCCGACCGGGATCGTTACGCCGGCCGGCACACGCTAGTGGTGGGTGCGGGGCATTCGGCGGCCACCACGTTGCTGGCGCTGGCCGAGCTAGCCGATTCTGCTCCGGGTACCCGCATCACCTGGGCGATCCGAGCATCCGCCCCGGATCGGGCCTACGGCGGGGGCGACGACGACCGGCTACCCGCCCGCGGTGCTCTGGGGTCGGGGCTGCGGCTGCTGGTCGACGCCGGCCGCGTCGAGCTGGCCGTGTCCTTCGCCGTCCACACCATCCGGCCGCTGGCGGACGAGCCCGCGAAGGGGGGAGTGGAAGTGGTGGGTCATGGCCCGGATGGCGACCAGCGGGCCATCGTCGCGGACCGGATCGTCGCGGCCACCGGATTCCGGCCCGATCACGGCTTCGCCGGCGAGTTGCGCCTGGAACTCGACCCCATCCTGGAGGCGGCCCGCGCGCTCGCCCCGCTCATCGACCCCAACCAACACTCGTGTGGCACCGTGTATCCGCACGGTGTCGACGAGCTCGCCCATCCGGAGCCCGGCTATTTCGCCCTCGGGATGAAGAGCTACGGCCGTGCCCCGACCTTCCTGCTGGCCACCGGGTACGAGCAGGCCCGCTCCGTGGTCGCCGCGTTGGCCGGCGACTGGGCCGCCGCCCGTGACGTTCGGCTGGAACTGCCGGAGACAGGGGCCTGTTCGGCGACGCTCGGCGTACGGGAGATCACCGAACGCCTCGGGCTGGCCCCCGACGTGCCGGACAAGCTGATCGCGGCCGCCGCCCAGCACCGCCGGGCGGCCGCCAGCGCCGCGGACGCCGTCCTTGCCGCGGCAGCCGATCTCGGGCTCGACGACACCGCCGCGCTGCAGCTCGCAGCCTTCGCCGCCGAGTTCGAGGCACCTACTTCGGCGCAGGTCCAGGGGCAGTCCGCGGGGGCGGCCGCGCGCTGATGCGCAACCGCCTCCTCAAGACGTCGGAAGCCGCAGCCGGGGTTCGCAGCGATGGGCGGCCCCGGCTGCGGCGCGCGTTGGTCGCGCTGTGCGTCACCGAGATCACCAGCTGGGGGGTGCTGTACTACGCCTTCCCGGTGATGCTGTCCTCGGTGACCCGCGACACCGGGTGGTCGACCGCCACCGCGATGGGCGCGTTCTCCACCGGCGCCCTCACCTCGGCCGTCGCGGGGGTCGGAGTGGGCCGGCTCCTCGACGCGCGTGGGCCCCGGCTGGTCATGACGAGCGGCTCGGTCCTGGGCGTCGCCGCCGTGATCGCGATCGCCGGCGCCCCCAACCTTGGGTCCTTCTTCGCCGCCTGGGTCCTGGCCGGCCTGGCGCAGTCGGCGCTCCTGTACCCGCCGGCCTTCGTCGCGCTCACCCGCTGGTACGGCCCGGACCGGGTCCGCGCGTTGACGACGCTGACGTTGGTGGCGGGGTTCGCGAGCACGGTGTTCGCTCCGCTGACCGCCGCGTTGCTGGATCACCTGCACTGGCGGGCTGTCTACCTGGTGCTCGCCGCCGTGCTGGGGGCGGTGACGATCCCGCTGCACGCGCTGTGCCTGACCGCTCCCTGGCCCGGCGCCCACCACACCGGGCACGCGAGAGAGGGATCGACGCCACACGCGCGTCGGGTGCTACGCAGCCGGTCGTTCGGCATCCTCGCCGCCGCCATGGCGACCGCCGCGTTCGGCATGTTCGCCGCCACCATCAACCTGGTGCCGCTGTTCACCGCCCGGGGCATGAGCAACCACCTGGGCGCCCTCGCCCTCGGGCTGTGCGGCGCCGGCCAGGTGCTCGGACGCCTCGGCTACGCACCTCTCGCCCGCCGCACCACCCCACGCGCCCGGACGGTGGGCGTCCTGGCGGCCGGTGCCGTCACCGTCTTGGCCCTCGGCCTGCTCCAGGGGCCGGCGGCGGCCTTGATCATCGTGGCGGTGCTCGCCGGCCTTGTCCGTGGCATCCATACCCTCTTGTCGGCCACCGCGGTGGCCGACAGGTGGGGCACGGAAGCCTTTGGGCGCATCAACGGCGTCTTCGTCGCCCCGATCACCGCTGTCGTTGCGCTGGCCCCGGGCGGCGGCTCGTTCCTCGCCGAGCTCACCGGCAGCTACCCCACCGCCTATAGCCTGCTCGCGCTGCTCACCCTCGTCGCGGCCGCCGCCGCGTTCGCCACCAACCCAGACGGGCCTAGGCGACGAGGAGGGCCGCGTACAGGGTGAGCCCGGGGCCGAACGCCAGCGCCACGGCCGGGTCGCCCGGCCGCAGGCCCGCGGTCAGCCGCTCCAGCACGAGCAGCACGGTCGCCGACGAGCAGTTTCCGTAGTCGCGCAGCGTCTGGTACGACTGCTGCAGCGCGGACTTAGAGAGCCCGAGCTGCTCGCCGACGACCTCGACGATCCGTGGGCCGCCCGGATGCACCGCCCAGGCCGCGACGTCGCCGATCCCGAGGCCGTGCTCGGCCAGCAGCTCGGTCACCACCGGCCGGGCGTGCTCGGCCAGCACCTGCGGCACCCGCGGCGACAGGCCCATCCGGAAGCCGAGGTCGGTGACGTCCCACGTCATGTGGTCGCTCGCGGCGGCCTCGGTACGGGCGGCGACGGAGACCACGTCGAGACCGGCGCCCACGCCTCGGTCCAGCACGGCCGCGGCCGCGGCGTCGCCGAACAGGGCGTGCGCGACGGCCTGCTCGAGGTCGTCGTGGATGAGCGGGCGATCCGGCGCGGGCTGTATGTGCAGGCTCGGCAGTTCGACGCAGAGCAGCACGGCGGGCCGCCCGCGGGCGACGACGAAGTCGGAGGCGGCACCGAGGCCGGGCAGCGCCGCATAGCACCCCATGTGCCCGACGAGCAGCCGCTGTACGTTATCGGGCATGCCGAGGTCGCGGGCGAGCAGGATGTCGATGCCAGGCGTGATGTAGCCGGTGCAGGAGACCACGGCGAGCATGCCCACCTCGCCGGGCGTGAGACCGGCCCGGTCCAGCGCCGCGGTCACTGCCTCCTTGCCGAGCGGCGGTGCCTCCGCGGCGTAGCGCCGCATCCGCGCACCGGTTCCCCAGGTCGACACGTCGAGCTCCGGGGGTACGGCCACGGCGTGCCGCCGGCGTACCCCGGCCGATCGCCATATCCGTTCGGCCCTTCGGTCCCCGCGGTAGTGGTCCCGGAAGAAGGAGTCCCACAGGGCCTGGTGGTCAACCGCCGGCGGGACCGCGTGGGCGAGTCCGGTCACCCGGGCGCCGGGGATCGAGGGGTTCACCAGCGGGGTACCTCCGCGTCGCGTTCCGGGTCCAGTCCGAGCGCGACGCAGCCCAGCCAGTCGGCGCAGACGTCGCTGGTGGCCGGCTGCAGCGAGCCGCAGCGCGCGTCGCGGTACAGCCGTTCCAGCGGGTTACCCCGCCGGGTGGCCGCCGCGCCGCACGCCTCCAGCATCGACGCCGCCACCTCCATCGCGGTCTCCCCTGCCAGCAGCTTGGCCCGCCAGATCCATCGGTTGGTTTCCGGCGCACCGGGGTCGGCGTCGACCCGCCGGGCGGCTTCCCGTACGGCCTCCCGCGCGCTGGCGACCTGGGCGTCGGCCCGTCCGAGGCGGGACCGTACGGCCGGAAGGCGTCCCAGTCCGCGATCCCGCCCGTCGGCCGCCGCGGCGCGGATCGCGGCCTCCGCCACACCCACGTACACCGCGGCGTAGGACGCCACCAGCCACTGCGGCATCGCCTGGGCGAGGAGCAGGGTGAGCCCTTCGACGCCGCCGAGCAGCGCTTCGGCCGGTACGAGCACGTCGAGATGCAGGTCGTGGCTTGCCGTGGCCCGCATGCCGAGCGAGTCCCAGGTCTCCTCGACGGTTAGCCCATCGGCGGCCGGCACCAGGAAGTAGCTGACCGCGCCCTCAGTGGCGACCGCCTCGCCGTCGCTCGAGCGGCGGGCCGCGACCAGGTAGCCGTCCGCGTGTCCCGCGCCCGAGCAGAACGTCTTCGATCCGCTGATCCGCCAGCCGCCGCCCTCCGGGCGGTACGCCGTCCGCACCTGGGACAGCCGGGAACCCACCCCGCGCTCCGACATCGCCACCGCGTAGAAGGCGCCCTCGCGGATGGTCGCCGCCAGCAGCCGGTCGCGCGCCGCGAAGAACCCCTCGGTGGCGCCGAGCGCCCGGGCGACGTCGTCCGGGGTCAGCGCGAGCGCACCGGTGACCGACGCGTGCATGTTGTAGATCAGCGCGGTGGCGCCGTTGCCCTCCGCCAACGCCATCGCCACCTCGGTGTAGTCGGCGAAGGACGCGCCGACGCCGCCGAGTCGCCGTGGCGCCATCAGCCCCATCAACCCGGCGGTCCGCAGGTCGGCGAAGTCCTCGGCGGGGAAGGCGCCCGCGCGGTCGTAGCCGTCGGCCCGCGCGGCGAGCCTGGGTGCGAGCTCGCGGGCCTTCTCCGCCGCCTTGTCCGGTGTCACGGGGCAGCGGTTCTCCGCATCGAGCCGACCTTCACCCCGACTCCCTGGAACAGGACAGTCGTCGGGCCGCCCGGAACCATGTCGACCTCCCCGCGCCGGCGGGCGAGCCATCCCAGGAGCTGTACGAGGCTGGGACGCAGACCGTTCAACCGGAGCCGTACCCCGTGCGAGGCGCATTCAACGAGCAGGGCCCGGCGGTCGACGAAGAGCGCGGGGTCGTGGATGTGCCGGGGCGCGGCGCCGGGGATGCGCTCGGCTACGGTGACGACGAGGAGGCGGGCCAGCCAGGTGTCAGCGACGGTATCCAGGACGAGCGTTCCGCCGGGGCGCAGCACCCGGCAGCACTCGGCGACGGCCAGCGGCCGATCGGGCACGTGCTCGAGGATCTCGCCGGCCACCACCACGTCCACGCTCGCGTCCGCGAACGGCAGCCGGCAGGCGTCGCCCCGGACGACGGCGTCGACCCCGTGCGCGTGGGCGACGGTGGCCGCGGTGGGCGACAGGTCGACCCCTATGTGGACGTACCCGAGGCCGTCGAGGTGCGGGGCGAGGAGACCTCCGCCGCAGGCCACGTCGAGCAGCACGGCCTCCCCCCGGGACGGCGGGGGCACCAGCCGGGCGCGGGCGGCGGCGATCCAGTGCAGCATCGCGAACGCGCCCCGCGGCTTCCACCACTGGTCGGCGAGGTCGTCGTACTGGGCCGGGTGGTTGCGGGGCCGCAGCGGCGCGCCCGTCTTCGTGCGCGCTTCCGGCGCCGCCGTGTTCGGCGCATCGGCCATACCGCCCATATCGCCCAGCCTGTCACAGCCATGTCTTTCCCGCCCCCCTACCCTCTGGGCCCGCCCCCCGTGACCATGCGTGCCGCCCTCGCGCTGCTCCGCGCCTGCCATCCGGAGCCGACGGCGGCGGTCACCCTGGTCGTCACGGCGCTTGCGATCTCGGCGGGACGGGGCCTCGGTGCGGCGTGGGTCGGCGTCGCCGTACTGGCCGGCCAGCTGTCGGTGGGCTGGAGCAACGACTACCTGGACCGGGAACGGGACCGCAGCACCGGCAGGGCCGACAAGCCGCTGGTCGGTCGCGCCGTGGCGCCCCGCGTCGTCGGAGCCGCCGCGGTGATCGCCGTGGCGGCCTGCGTCCCGCTGTCGCTGGCGAGCGGGCCCCGGGCCGCTGCCGCCCATCTGGCTGGCGTCGCCGCGGCCTGGGCGTACAACCTGGGTGCGAAGCGGACGCTGCTCTCGCCCGTCCCGTACGCGGTCGGGTTCGGGCTGCTGCCCGCGTTCGTGACGCTCGGGCTGCCCGGACACCCATGGCCGGCCTGGTGGGCGCTCGCCACAGGGGCGTTGCTCGGCATGGGCGCGCACTTCGCCAACGTGCTGCCGGACCTCCCCGGCGACCTGGCCACCGGGATCCGCGGTCTGCCGCACCGGCTCGGCGAGACGGGTTCCCGGCTGTTGTCCGCGGGACTGCTCGTGGTCGGCACCGTGCTGCTCGTCATCGCCCCGCCGGGCCCGCCCGGCGCGCTCGGCACGGCCGGCCTCGTCGTGGTCGTCGCGGTGGTGGTCGCAGGGGTGGCCGTACGGGCTCGCGCCCGCGACGGGCGGGACGGAAGCGGGTATCGGTCGCGCTACGCGTTCCTGGTGGCAATACTGGTGGCCGCTCTGGATGTGGTCCTGCTCGTCGCGCAGGGCAGTCGTATCCACTGAGACATGTTTCCGATGGGAGGGCTTTGTGAGGTCGAGGGGTCGTGTTGCGCGGGGACCTGCCCTCGCGGTCGCCGCAGCGCTCGTGTCTCTGCTCGCGGGCTGTGCGGGATCCGGCGGGGACGCGGCACAATCCGTCCTGGCAAACGGCGAGAACGCGTCGCTGCGCGGCATTCTGCTGAGGAACGTCTTCGTGCTGGGCCCAGGACCCGGCGAGACGATTCCCGCCGGCGAATCCGCCCCGATCTACCTGGTCCTGATCAACGGCCGCGCCCAGCCCGACGACCTGGTCTCGGTGACGGCCCCCGGCACCGCGCGCTCGGTGGAGATCCCTGGCGACCGGCTCACCCTGCCGGTGAGCGAGCCCGTCCGCCCCGGAGAGGGCGGTCCCCCTCTGACCCTGCAGGATCTGACCAGGAACTTGAGCGGTGGCCAGTACGTCCGGCTCGCCTTCGAGTTCGAGCAGGCCGGGACCGTTGAGGTGAATACGCCGGTGATGCCGTACGCCGACCTCTACACGTCATTCCCCGCGCCGACGAGCCCGCCGCCGTCCCCGACCGCCTCACCCACCGGTTCGCCGACCGGCTCGCCGGGTCCCGCTTCCGAGAGGGCCGGCCGCGAAAGGAAGGGCGGCGAGCGGAAAGGCAGCGAGCGGAAAGGCAGCGGTGCGGACGCGGAGACGGCGACGCCAAGCCCGGCCTCCAGCGGCTGAGGGACGCCGGCGGACGCCACGCGGTGCCGGCCCGTGACAGACGTCGGCGGGCGCAAACCGGCCCATTCAGCGCCGGGTGGCTGGGAGGATGACCGCATGAGCCTCGCCTACGACCGCCGGGGGCAGGGCCCGCCGCTGATGCTCGTGCATGGCCTCGGCAGCTACCGCGGCATGTGGGTTCCCGTCCTCGACCGGCTGGCGGCCGAGCGTGAGGTGATCGCCGTCGACCTGCCCGGCTTCGGCGATTCGCCGCTGCTGCCGGGCGGAGCGCGGCACGACGTCAGTACGCTGACCGAGGCCGTCGAGCGGTTCATCGACGGGCTGGGTGTCGGCACGCCGCACGTGGCCGGCAACTCCCTGGGCGGCGGCATCGCCTTGGAGCTCGCCCGGCGCGGTACCGTGCGATCCGCGACCGCCCTGTCGCCCATCGGCTTCTGGACGCCCGCCGAGGCCCGCTACGCCGCGGCCTCCCTCCGTGGGTCGCGCGCCCTCGCCCGCGCGCTTCGTCCGTTAACGCCCCGGCTGATGCGTTCCACCCCGCTGCGGACCGCGTTCCTCGGGCAGATCTACGCCCGACCGTGGCGGCTCGATCCGGATGCCGCGTTGGCGACCGTCGAGGCGTTCCGCAGGGCTCCCGGTTTCGACGTGACGCTGCCGAATACCTTCCGTTACTACTTCTGGGGCGTCCCCAGGTCACCGGTCACGGTGGCCTGGGGTACCCGTGACCGTTTGCTCCTGCCGGTCCAGGCCGAACGCGCCCGGGAGGCGCTGCCCGAGGCCAGGCACGTCGCGCTGCAAGGCTGCGGCCACGTGCCGCCGAGCGATGATCCGGACCAGGTCGCCGAGGTCCTGCTGGCTGGCTCGCGCTGACCCTCTTGCCGCCCTTCTTGCCCGTGATCTTGCAGAAAGATCACGGGCAAGAAGGGCGGGGCGGGACGTCAGCCCTGCGAGGTCGCGTACAGCATCAGGACCACGAGCACGAAGATCACTATCACGCCCACGTACGTCCGCGCCTGGGTGCCGAAACCGGCACGGCGACGGGTCCGACCGACGACCCAGGCGATGATGAGGGCCAAGAGCAGGAGGACGATCAAACCATCCACGTTGCCTCCCCTGGGCATGCCTATCTCGGACCGTGTCCTCAGCGTGAGCGTACGCGAAGACCAGGCGATGATGGCACCTCAAACGCGACGCATCACCGGACCGACCGGGGCCGCTGCCCGTGGCCCCGACGTCGGCTCAAGAGGCCAGCGGAGGGCGCTCCTCTTGGAGCAACGCCCGGAGCGGATGCGGGGCGGACGGCGCCCCGGTCAGCTCCTCGTCAGCCTCGTCCAGCATGTCGTACAGCTGCCGCAAAACCTTGATCTTGTGCTCGAGTCGCTGCACCTTTTCCCACACAACGTCGGCCACCTGCTGCCGGTGCTCGGCGGGTATTCGCCGGCCCAGGGCGAGTCCTCCGAGCAGTTTGATCTCCTCGAGGCTGAATCCGAGCTCCTTCAGCGCGAGGGCGCCCTCGATATAGAGGCGGTACTCCTCTGGGTACTTGCGAGTACCGCCGGGAGAGCGCTTGGGTGCCGGCAGGATGCCGAGTTCCTCGTAGTACCTGATCGTGCGGCTGCTGACACCCGTGACCCTGGCCAGACTGCCGATGCTCATCAGGCCACGGGCGTCGGGGTGTTCACCGTCGGTTCGCTGTCCTATGGCGCTGGTCCGGGGCCCCGCTCCGGTCATTGCGCCCTCCACGTCGGGGAGAGCACTAGGTCGTACCCCCTTCAATGCTGCGATACGGCCGATAGGTGACGAAAACCACAAGTGACGAAAACTCTAGGGCACACCAGCGGTACCTTGCCTAGAGTAACCGACCCTCGATTATCTGGGTGTTCGCGAACTCACAGATCACTTCGTGGTGAGTTCGGCGACATTTGGTGCGCGGGCGGCTGGGCCGTGACGGTTCCCGCCGAGCCGTCGACGGTGACCAGGCCGCCGGTTTCGATGCGCTCGGTGGCGTGCCGGACGCCCACCACGGCCGGGATGCCGTACTCCCGGGCCACCACCGCACCGTGCGACATGGCCCCGCCCATCTCCATGACCAGCCCGCCCGCGGTAAGGAACAGCGGGGTCCAGCCGGGGTCGGTCGACGGCGCGACCAGGATCTCGCCGGGCTCGAGGTGGGCGCCGACAGGGTCGAGCACCACCCGCGTCCTGGCCGTCACCCTGCCCGGCGAGGCCGGCGTGCCGGTGAGCGCGCCTAGGGCGTCCGCCGCGCCCCCCGCGGACGTCTCGGCGGAGACATCCCCACTCCCGTCGTTCTCCGGCTCGGTGCCGTCCGACAGCAGGATCCGCGGCACGTGGCGGCGCCGCAGCTCCTGCCGGTACGACGCCCGCCTCTCCCGGACGAGGGGCCGCAGGTCCCGGCCGGACAGCCCTTCCCGAGCCTCGCCGAGGTCGACGAAGTAGATGTCCTCGCCCGACTCGAGCCGTCCGCTCGCGGCAAGCTCCTCGCCAACGTGGCGCAGCTGCTCCCTGATGCCGGCGAACAGCAGGACGATGCTGAACTTCGGGGTCTCCCGCAGGCCCGCGATCGCGCGAACGCGCCGTAGACAGAACCCGACGATCTTCCCGCGCATCCGGCCGCGCCCCCGCGCCCGGCGGGCGAGTTCGGCGGCCATGGCCTCACCGGCCCGGCGACCCCTCTCGAACTGCACGTCCGGTGCCAGCTCGGGGTCGCCGAGCCGCAGGTAGTTGGCGACCGCGCCGAGGATGTGGTCGGGCTCGTCCGCCCAGCGGGGCATGCCGATGTCGATCTCGGCCACCCCCCGGTGGCCGTACCGCTCGAGGTATCCCGTGAGCCCACGACGGGCGGCCGACGGCAGGCCGCCCGCGCCGTACATCCGCGCCAGCTCCTCCGGCGAGTTGTCCAGGAACAACGCCCGCGCGGACGGGTCGCGACCGATGTCGGCGCTGATCCGCCACAGCTCGAGGTCCATCTCAGTGGTCGTGTTGTACGGGAGACCGCGCAGCACGGTCTGCAGCTCGTCGTCGGTCGCCGCATAGCCGAGCAGCTTGCGGGTGACGCGCCAGAGGCCGGCGTAGGTCAGCAACACCGGGGCCGCGGCGCCGAGGAAGAGCGGGCGCACGGTACGGGCCACGGCGTTCTCGACCGCCGCGAGCCGCTCACCGGCGGACGCCCCGGCGGGCACGGCCGTCGCCCGCCGGATCTCCTCGATCGTCCGTGCCAGCCGTAGCCGCGCCCTGGCGGGACGCAGCACCCTGTGGACCACCCGGAACGGCACGCCCTGGCGCAGCACGGCCGGCAGGATGCGGCGCAGCGCCGGCCACGCCGAGTGCGCGACGCTCAGCCTCGGGTCGTCGAAGAGCCGGCGGAAGATCGGCGCGGAGCGGGCCTCCATGATGCCCATCACCGCGGGCACGATCCGTCGCCCCAGGCTGCTGCGTATTGCCTTCGTCGTGTCGAGGAACAGCCGGTCCGCCGCGACCACCATGATCGGAGGCCCCGCCGTCGGGTCCGCGAGCCGCAGTCCGACCACCGCCGCCAGCGACGAGCCGACCAGCCGGAACATCTGGATGCCCATCGGCGTGAGCGGCCGGAACACGCCCTGGGCAACGTTCACCGAGAAGTACACCCGCAGCTCGCCGTCCGGCGGGGGAGCAACGTCCGGCAGGGGGTAGAGGGTGGTGATCGGCCGGGCCTGGGTGAGCCACTGGGTGCCCTCGGCGTCGATCGCCCACTCGGTGTCCTGGGGCGCGCCGTAGTGGTCCTCGACCCGGCCGCCGAGCCGGGCGAGGGCGGCGAGCTCGTCGTCGCCGAGGCAGGCGGTCGCGTCGGCCCCCTGCGTCGGGTGGGCGAGCTCGACCCGTTCGGTGCCGCCTTCCGGCACCGCTCGGATCAGCAGGCGTTTGTCGCCGAGACGCCGTTCGAGCACCTCGCCGGTCGAGGGGTCCACCACGAAATGGTCGGGGTTGACCGCGCCGGACACGACCGCCTCACCGAGCCCGGGGCTCGCGTCGATCACCGCCTGGCGGCGCCGGCCGGTGAGTGGATTAGCTGTGAACATCACACCGGCGACCCGCGCGTCGACCATGCGCTGGATCACGACGGCCAGCCGCACACCGCGGTGGTCGATCCCGGCGCTGGTCCGGTAGCTCACCGCGCACTCGGTCCACAGCGACGCCCAGCAGCGCCGTACCGCGTCGAGCGCAGCCTCTGCGCCGATCACCCCGAGGTAGGTGTCCTGCTGCCCGGCGAAGCTGGCGAACGGCAGGTCCTCGGCGGTGGCGGAGGAGCGCACGGCCACCGCGATCGGCTCGCCGTGGCCCAGCCGAACGTAACCCTCGGTGATGGCCCGGGCCACGGCGTCCGGTACGGGGGCGGACAGCAGCCGCTCCCGGGCGGTCGCGGCGAGTTCGGCTGCTTCCTCCTCGGCCCGCTCGGCCAGGGAGGAATCAGCCAGCGAGGCCAGCACCGGTTCCAGCCCGGCCCCGGCCGCCACGAGTTCGTACGCCTCGGTGGTCACGCAGAAGCCGGGCGGCACCCGGAGCCCCGCTCGGGTCAGCTCGCCCAGGTTCGCCGCCTTGCCGCCGACCAGCGGCAGCATCGTCGCGCCGATCTCCTCGAACGACAGGACGAGCCCGTCGTGCCCGCCGCCGGTTCCCAGATCGCCCGCCGTCGTGCTCTGGGTGCCCATGCCGGCGCCTCCTCCACGGCTCTTGTAGCCACGGTAAACCGGGAGTAAACGTAAATCAACCTACGTTGAAATATAGCACCAACGGGAGGATCTGCGGCACGGGCAGAGAACGGCATGCGCCCGGCGGGCGAGGTAGCCTGGTGACCGAATGAGGTTCGGTGACCGACCAGTACGCTGGTTTGCGGATCTCGACGGCACAGCGACGGACGTGGGAGGACGTTGTGGCTGAGGCGTACATCGTCGGCGCGGTACGAACTCCGGTGGGCAAGAAGGGCGGCGGGCTCTCCGGTGTTCACCCCGCGGACCTCGGCGCACATGTGATCAAGGAACTCGTCGGGCGCACCGGTGTGGACGCGAGCGCTGTCGACGATGTCATCTTCGGCTGCGTCGACCAGGTCGGCGCGCAGACGGTGGATATCGCCCGTACAGCCTGGCTGTCCGCGGGTCTCCCGGAGGACGTACCCGGGGTCACCATCGACCGGCAGTGTGGCTCGTCGCAGCAGGCCGTGCAGTTCGCGGCGCAGGCCGTCATGTCGGGCACGCAGGACCTGGTGGTCGCCGGCGGCGTGGAGAACATGAGCATGGTTCCCATCGGAAGCGCCGCCGTCGTCGGGTTCGAGAAGGGCTGGGGCACCCCGTACGACGGCGATGGCTGGAAGGCGCGGTACGGCGATCAGGAGATCTCGCAGTTCCGGGGCGCCCAGCTCATGTGCGAGAAGTGGGGCTTCACCCGGGAGCGGCTCGAGGAGTTCGCGCTGGGCAGCCACCAGCGCGCGGCCACCGCGATCGACGAGGGTCGGTTCGACCGGGAGATCGCACCGGTGAACGGCGTACGGCAGGACGAGGGGCCCCGCCGCGACACCTCGCCGGAGAAGATGGCGGGTCTGGCGCCGCTGCGCGAGGGTTGGCAGATCACCGCGGGCACCTCCAGCCAGATCTCGGACGGGGCGGCCGCGCTGCTGCTCGCCTCCGAGGACGCGGTGCGGCGGCACAACCTCACCCCACGGGCCCGGATCCGGGCGTTGACGGTGGTGGGTGCCGACCCGGTCTTCATGCTCACCGCGCCGATCCCGGCCACCGAGAAGGTGCTGGCGCGGGCCGGGATGACGCTGGACGACATCGACCTGTTCGAGGTCAACGAGGCGTTCGCGCCTGTGCCGCTGGCCTGGTCGCATGACACCGGCGCGCCGCTGGAGAAGACCAACGTCAACGGCGGCGCGATCGCGCTCGGGCATCCGCTCGGCGCCACCGGCGCGAAGCTGATGACGACGCTGCTGCACGAGCTGGAGCGCACCGGCGGCCAGTACGGGCTGCAGACCATGTGCGAGGGAGGCGGCCAGGCCAACGCCACGATCATCGAGCGCCTCGGGTGATGGTCGGAGGCTACCGGACCCTCCGTTACGAGGTCGCCGACCGGGTCGGCCGGATCACGCTCGACCGGCCCGAGGCGCGCAACGCGCTCAGCCCGGAGATGACCGCGGACCTGCTCGACGCGCTCGAGCGGGCGAAGAAGGACCCGCAGGTACGGGTCGTCGTGCTGACCGGCGCAGGAGACAGGGTCTTCTGCGCCGGTGCCGACCTCGGCGCCATGGGCCGGGGAAGCATCCCGGGCCAGGCTTCGGGCGGCGGAGAGCGGGCCGGGGAGGCCGACGCGGTCGACCTCTTCTCCGCGTTTCCGGAGCTGGGTAAGCCGATCATCGGCCGGCTTGCCGGCCACGCCCTGGCCGGAGGGCTGGGGCTGGCGTGCTCGTGCGATCTCGTCGTCGCGGCCGACGACGTGAAGCTGGGCACGCCCGAGGTCAACGTGGGCCTGTGGCCGATGATGATCATGGCAGTCGTCGACCGGAACGTCCCTCCGAAGCAGGCGCTCAAGCTCTACTACACCGGCCGGCCGGTCACCGCGCCGGAGGCCGTCGAGATCGGACTGATCACCGAGGCCGTACCGCGGGCGGAGCTGGATCGGCGGGTCGACGAGCTGGCCGCGGCCATCGCGGACAAGAGCCCGATCGGGCTGTCCCTGGGACGGGACGCCTACTTCACCTACCGAGATGAGCCGCTCCGCGACCGGCTGACCTACCTGGCGCGGCGGTTCGGTGAGGTCGCCGCCACCGACGACGCCCGGGAGGGCATCGCCGCGTTCCTGGAGAAGCGATCGCCGAACTTCACCGGCCCGCTAACCCGACGCTTCTGGGTGGGCTGGTGGGCTGGCCGCTGAGCTGCGGGAACGTCGCCCATCACTCACCCACCCACTCTCAATGGCGGCCGATGCGCATATTAGGCTCACGATGTGCCGTACATCCAGGTGCGGAGCGTCGCGGAGGACCTCCTCGAACGCCATCTTGCAACGCCAACCTTGGGGGAGTGGCTGGACACGGTACTGGCGAATCCCGTGGGCTAGCCGTTCGACCCCGCGCAAGCGGTACGCGACGCCCGCCGAGAGCGGGACGCCCAGGTCTCCAGCTGGCGCTCCTGACCGGCCACTTCACCGACCCGGCGCACTTCGGCCGGGCGTTCCGCGAGGTGTACGGTGTGCCGCCCGGCGAATACCGCCAGGCGTACACCTGACGCCGGGTTGGGCCGAGCCGGAGTTGGGCCGGCGCAAGCCGTACGGATCAAGGGTCGCAGGGGTCGGTGGCCTGGAAGCTGTTGTCCACCAGAACCTTGGCGTCGCCCCCGGGGCCGCGCTCGGCGACCACCAGGGTGCGATACGTCCCGGACCGGCAGGGCGCGGTCGCCCGCCGTACCCGCTCCTCGCGCCCCTCGTCCCGGACCGTCTGAAGGCCGACCGCGGTGTCCCGTGAGCTGGCGACGGTCACCCAGGTGCCGTCGTCGTTGCGCTGCTGGACCCGTACGATCACGGTCAACTGGTCGGCGCCGGGCGACTCGCACCAGTACGTCGCCTCGCCCACGATGAACGGCGATCCTTCCTCGTCGAAGGTGGGCACGTCGGCCGACACCATGCAGATGATTTCCCGGTTCCGGCCGCGATCCTCGTTATCCTTGTTGTCCTGGTCGCCAGCGGCCTCGGCCTTCTCACGATCCTCGCCCCTGTGGCTGCCGCGATCCTCGGTGCCTTGGTCCGCTTCCGCGCCCGGCGGCGGGTAGTCCGCCTCGCAGGCGCTGTTGGTGCCGCCGGCGGCCAGCGGGACGGCCAGCATCAGACTGAACCAGCGCCCGACCCGGCCGTCATCCCGCACCGTCCCGGCTAACGGCGGCCATCCCGCCGCTCGACGATTCCCCACCGCTCGTCACCCCTCGTTGTTGGCACACACCCGACACATCGGGCATAGACCCAAAGGCCCGACATGGCAAGGGTGTGCGGCGCCGCGGACTGATCCGAATAACCAGTTGCGCGGGATGCCGGGCGACGGGGTACGGTGATCGCCCGTCGAGGACGCGACCCGAGGAGGTGAGGACCTATGAGCGCGGTCTTGCCGTGTCCGATGTCCGACTCCTCCAGGGTGGCCCGTTCCCTCTGACGCCCGACGTCCCGAGGCCGGGCACCCGCGTCCGAAGGGTGCCTTCCGTTGGCTCTCGTTTCTTCTGATTCCTCGTCTTGTGACTTCTCCTCGTCGCGACTTCCCGGTCTCGGCTGGGACGACGGCTGGGCGGCCGCTTTCGCGCCGTACGACGCCGACGACCTGACGCCCGCCCGCGTCGCGCGCGTCGACAGGGACGTCTGTGATGTGTTGTCCGCGGACGCCGACCTCCGCGCCGTCTACCGGTCCGACGCCCTGCGGGCCCTCCCGTGCGCGGGTGACTGGGTGGCGGTCCGTCGGTCCCCCGACGGACGGCGCGAGGTGGCCGCCGTGCTGCCTCGCCGTACCGCCTTCGTCCGGGGCGGCGTCGCACGGGGGTCACGCGGTGGCCTGTCCGGCGACTCCCGCGGCCAGGTGCTCGCCGCCAACGTCGATATCGCCTTCGTGACCGAGCCGGCGTATCCGGATACCGATCTGGGCCGGATCGAGCGCCTGCTCACGCTCGCGTGGGAGAGCGGCGCCCGACCCGTCGTCCTCGTCACCAAGGCCGACCTGCTCGGCGACGCCGACGCGCACCGGCTGGTCGCCGAGGTTACGGCGGCTGCCCCCGGCGCCGAGGTGCACGCCGTTTCTGTCGTCGCGGGAAGCGGGCTCGACGGGCTCGAGGCGGTACGGCTGCGGCCGGGCCAGGGTGGGGCGCTGGCTGCGGCGCCATCGGGCGGGGGAAAGACCGCTGTGCTGCTCGGGCCGTCGGGGTCGGGGAAGTCCACGCTTGTCAACGCGCTCGCCGGGGTCGAGTTGATGGACATCCAGTCGGTGCGCGCGTCGGACGGACGGGGCCGTCACACGACGACGCATCGCGAGTTGCTGATGCTGCCGGCGGGTGGCCTCGTCATCGACACACCCGCTCTGCGCCGGATCGGCCTCTACCAGGCCGACGAGGGTCTCTCCCAGGCGTTCGCCGACATCGAAGAGTTGGCCGGCGGCTGCCGCTTCTCCGACTGCGTACACGACACCGAGCCGGACTGTGCGGTACGGGCGGCCCGTCGAGGCGGGTGAGCTACCCGAGCGGCGGTTGGCCAGCTGGCGCAAGCTGCGTCGGGAGGCGGCGTGGATGGCGAGCCGCACCGACGCCCGGCTCCGGGCCGAGCGTACCCGCCAATGGAAGATCATCCACAAGGAGATGCGCAGGTCCGGGCGGAACCGGCCGTGACCCCGTCGACCGGGGCTCAGCCCGTCTTGCGGTGGACGTCCTGCTTCTGCGACGGACCGTGGGCCTGCTCGGCGATCCACGGGCCCTCGATGGAGGGGTCGAGCACGCCGTCCTCCAGCCAGATGTAGCGGCCCTCGAGGACGCCACGGGAGAGCCGGCGGTCGAGGTCGTCGGTGTTCTCCCAGAGCCGGCCGAACAGCTCCTCGGCCCGCAGCCGGGCCTGCCGGCAGAACACGTCGGCCAGCTCGTACGTCTCCCGTCCCCTCTCGGGGTCGTCGGCGCGCACCATGGCGGCCCGCACGCAGGACGCGCTCATCGCGAACAGCTCGGCCCCGATGTCCACGATCCGGGCGAGGAAGCCCTGCCTGCGCTCCATCTTCGCCTGCCAGCGCGACATCCCGTAGAACGTCGACCGGGCGAGCTTGCGGCTGGCCCGCTCGACGTAGCGCAGGTGCCGGGCGAGCGGTCCGAACTCGGCGTACGACCCCGGCAGCTGGCCCTCGCCGACGGCAAGGGTCGGCAGCCAGCGGGCGTAGAAACCGCCGGCACGCGCGATCGCCCGTGCCTTGCGGCCGCGATCCGCCTCCGGGTCGATGATGTCGCCGGCCACCGAGAGGTGCGCGTCCACGGCCTCACGGGCGATGAGCAGGTGCATGATCTCGGTCGAGCCCTCGAAGATCCGGTTGATCCGCGTGTCCCGCAGCGCCTGTTCGGCCGGGACCCCCCGCTCCCCACGGGCGGCCAGCGACTCCGCGGTCTCGAACCCGCGACCGCCGCGGATCTGCACCAGCTCGTCCGCGATCAGCCAGGCCATCTCCGAGCCGTACAGCTTGGCGAGCGCCGCCTCGATGCGGATGTCCGCCCGCCCGTCGTCGGCCAGCTCACTGGATAGGTCGAGGACGGCCTCCAGGGCGAACGAGGTGGCGGCGATGAAGGAGATCTTCCTCGCGACCTCCTCGTGCTCACCGATGGGCCGGCCCCACTGGACGCGCTCCCGCGACCACTCGCGGGCGATCTTGAGGCACCACTTCGCGGTGGCCGAACAGGTCGCGGGCAGCGACAGCCGGCCGGTGTTGAGTGTGGTCAGCGCGATCTTGAGGCCCTGGCCCTCCTCGCCGATGCGGTTCTCGACCGGCACCCGTACCCGGTGGAACCGGGTGACGCCGTTCTCGATGCCGCGCAGCCCCAGGAACGCGTTGCGGTTCTCCACGGTGATGCCCGGGGTGTCGCTCTCGACCACGAAAGCGGTGATCCCGCCCCGGCGCCCCTCGCTCTTGGGCACCCGGGCAATGACGACGAGCAGGCCGGCGACCACGCCGTTGGTGGTCCACAGCTTGACGCCGTCCAGCAGGTACGCCTTGCCGTCCTCGGTCGGCGTGGCGGTGGTGCTCAGCCGGGCCGGGTCGCTGCCAACGTCGGGCTCGGTGAGCAGGAACGCGGAGATGTCGGTGCGGGCGCAACGCGGCAGGAACTCCCGCTTCTGCTCCTCTGTGCCGAAGAGCTTGAGCGGCTGTGGCACGCCGATCGACTGATGGGCCGACAGCAGCGCGCCGATCGAGGGATGGACCGAGCCGGCCAACACGAGCGCCTTGTTGTAGTAGACCTGCGACAGGCCCACGCCGCCGTATTTCTCATCGATCTTCATGCCGAGGGTGCCGAGTTCCTTGAACCCCTTGATCACGTCGTCGGGGATGCGGGCCTCGCGCTCGATGAGCGCGCCGTCGACCTTGTTCTCCAGGAACTCCCGCAACCGGGTCAGAAACTCCTCGCCCCGGCGCACCGACTCGGCGTCCGCGCGGGGATGCGGGTGGATGAGGTCGAGTCGGAACCGACCGAGGAACAGCTCCTTGCCGAAGCTCGGGCGGCGCCACTCGGCCTCCCGGGCCTCCTCGGCTACCCGGCGGGCCTCGCGTTCGTCGACTGGTCTGGTCTGGGTCATTTGGGTGACTCCGTTTTTCGGCGCCCCTTGCTCTGCACCTCCAACGCTACCCGTCAGTGTTACCGGAGGGTAGCTCCAGAAACCGCCGGCCCACGACCGGCGGGATCACCGGCGAGATCACCGGCGAGATCTATGTTGTGGGGTCGATTTGTCCGATTCGACTCCCCCGCAACATAGATCTCGGCGGACGAGGACCGCGGTGAGGCCGGAGGCGTGGTACGCCGACTCCAGCGTGCCCGGGCCGTCGTGTACCGGAACCGCCAGCCCGTGGCCCGCCGTGCCGATGAGCGGCCGCAGCTCGTCAACCGGGCGGCGGCTCGCCACGAAGTAGACCGGCAGCGAGAACGCCCGCGCCTGTCGATACAGCTCGTCGGCCGCCCGATCGCACCGGCAGCCCCAGGGGATCAGCGCGACGACCGCGGGGCGCAGTTGCCTCGTACGCTCCCGCTCCTCGCCAACTACCACCGCGGTGTCCGGGAGCAGGCCGCCGACCTTGCCCGGCGCGGCCGGCGGCCGGTTGGCCAGTGCGGCCGGCGACGGACGGGACGTCGGACGTGGCCCGAGCAGCGTCATGAGGGCGGTACTCAGCCCGACGAGCAGGAGCGCGACGAGGGCGAGCGGGAGGGTGATGCCGTGTAGGCGCAGCCCGCGAGCCAGCCGTGTCCAGCGTTGCCGCCTGTGCCGTCGTCGCAGCTCGCGGTGGTACGCCCGGACATCCGCCTCCAGTTCGCGGGCATCGTTGGGGACGACAACGTCGACCGGCGGCAGGCAGTCCTCGTCATCGCCCCGGCCACCCTTGAGCCCCACGCGGTACCTCCCGTTCTGGGTTGTACTGCCACGTTCCGGAGCCTGTATCTTCAGTATGCGCCCATGTGTCCGGTTCGCCGAGCGGTGCGGTGAAACACTTCCGATGAGTGCGGCCGGCGACGGAAACGCGGCCACAAGTCCGGCCTCCCTTGCACGAACTTCGTGCTTTGTCAAGACCGTAAACGCCATGTGACCTGCGCATTTGGTCCTTTCTGGCGCTACGGTGAGAGGCCCAGACGTGGTATCCTGAAGCCCAGCGGAAGGGGTACTTGTCACATGACTTTCAAGGTCGGCGACACCGTTGTCTACCCCCATCATGGGGCTGCTCGTATCGAAGCCATCGAGACTCGCACCATCAAAGGTGAAGACAAAACCTATCTAGTCCTGAAGGTCGACAAGGGCGATCTGACCGTACGGGTTCCCGCGGAGAACGCCGAGATCGTCGGGGTTCGCGACGTCGTGGGCCAGGAAGGTCTCGAGAGGGTGTTCGAGGTGCTCCGCGCACCGCACACCGAGGAGCCCACGAACTGGTCTCGCCGATACAAGGCGAACCTGGAGAAGCTCGCCTCGGGCGACGTCAACAAGGTGGCCGAAGTCGTCCGTGACCTGTGGCGACGCGACAAGGTGCGGGGTTTGTCCGCCGGCGAGAAGCGGATGCTCGCCAAGGCCCGGCAGATCCTGGTCAGCGAGCTCGCGTTGGCGGAGAAGACCAACGAGGACAAGGCTGAGGCCCTTCTCGACGAGCTCCTCGCTTCCTAAACCCCAGGCGGTGTCTGGCGGCGTTCTCACTCGCTTGCGTGCTGAGGTGTTGATCTTTGCCGCTGGCGAGGCGGGCGCGGCGCTCGCTGCGGGCTTACCGGAGCACCGCGTGGAGCTCAGGAATGTCTCGTGACGTGCCGAGGGTGGGTGTCGGGGTCGACGTTCATCCCTTCGCGGAAGGCCGCCCGCTGTTTCTTGCCGGCCTGTTCTGGCCGGGGGAGGACGGGCTGTCCGGCCACTCGGACGGCGACGTCGCCGCCCACGCGGCCTGCGACGCATTGCTGTCCGCCGCCGGTCTCGGCGATCTGGGGGCGCAGTTCGGTACCGCCGATTCCCGCTGGTCCGGGGTGTCTGGCTGCACGCTGCTGCGCGAGGTAGCGGTCAGGGTGCGGGCCTCCGGCTTCGAGGTCGGCAACGTAGCGATCCAGGTGATCGGCAACCGACCCAGGATCGGTACGCGGAGGGCGGAGGCGGAAAACACACTGTCGGAAGCCGCCGGGGCGCCGGTCGCGGTCTCGGCGACGACCACCGACGGTCTGGGCCTCACGGGTCGCGGCGAGGGGTTGGCCGCCATTGCCACCGCCCTGGTCGTACCCGAATCCTCCTCCCGACCATCGTGAGGTCGGCCCTGCCGCGCGCCCCGCGGATGGGCTTAGGCTCAGGGTCGCGGCTGTGTCGGGTCCAGAGGGGAGCAGGCGATGGGAGGAGAACGGCTCGCCGACATCTTCGACCCGCGGACGTACGCGCGGGGCATCCCGTACGACACGTTCCGCTGGTTGCGCGACCACGATCCGGTGACCTGGGTGGAGGAGCACGAGGTCCTCGACTGGCCCGCCGGCCCGGGGTTCTGGGCGATCACGCGGTACGACGACGTGGTCGAGGTGACGCGTACGCCGCAGGCGTTCTCCTCCCGTCTCGGCGCCACCCAGATCCGCGACCCGGACCCGGCGGACCTGCCGTTCATCCGGCGCATGATGCTCAACATGGACCCGCCGGAGCACCAGCGGCTGCGACGCATAGTGAGCCGGATCTTCACCCCGCGGCGGGTGGAGAAGTTCGCCCACGACGTCGAGGAGCGGGCCCGACGACTCATCGACGGGATCGTCGAGCACGGTGAGTGCGACTTCACCGTCCAGGTTTCCGACGACTTCCCGCTGCTCAACCTCTGCGACGTGATGGGAGTACCGGAAAGCGACAGGCATCTGCTGCTGTATTGGACCAATCGCATCATCGGCTACCAGGACCCCGACCACGCCGAGGTCGAGTACGGCCCCGACGGAAAGCCGATCAACCCGCGCTCGCCGGCCGCGCTGGCCGACATGTTCGCCTACGCCCAGGAGCTGGCCCGCTACAAGAAGGAGCATCCCGGCGACGACGTGATCAGCGCGCTGGCGCACGCACAGGTCGAGGGCCGTGGTCTCAGCGACGCCGAGTACGAGATGTTCTTCTTCCTCGTCTCGGTCGCGGGCAACGACACGGTGCGCAGCGGCGTGCCGGGCGGGATGCTCGCGTTCATCGAGAACCTGGGTGAGCTGCGGCGGCTGCTCGACGACCCTGACCTGCTGCCGACCGCCGTCGACGAGGTGCTGCGCTACGCTCCGCCCGTCATCAGCTTCCGCCGCACCGCTACCAGGGACTTCGAGCTTCGGGGGAAGCACATCTCCGGCGGCGACAAGGTAGTCGTGTTCTATGCCTCGGCGAACCGGGACGAGCGGCAGTTCACCGACCCAGACCGGTTCGACATAGGCCGCACGGCGAACGATCACGTGGCGTTCGGAGACGGGCCGCACGTGTGCCTGGGTGCCCACTTCGCCCGACTGCAGCTCGAGATCTTCTTCCGCGAGGCCCTGTGGCGGCTGCGCGATCTCGAGCTGGCCGGCCCGGTCGACCGGCTCACCTCGAACTTCATCGCGGGCATCAAGCATCTGCCGCTCCGGTTCACCCCGGCCTCGCCGGGACGATAGTGCCGGTCACCTCGCCGAAGCCGATACGGACGTCTTCGGCCTGTGGTGCGCTCGCCCGGAGCGTCACCACGTCGCCGTCCTCCAGGAAGGTCCGGGCGGAGCCGTTCGGCAGGATCAGCGGCCTTTCCCCGTTCCAGGTGAGTTCGATGAGGGAGCCGTACTGCTCGGGGTTGGGCCCGGAGACGGTACCCGAGGCGAAGAGGTCGCCGGCCCGTACCGCGGCGCCGTTCACGGTGGCGTGCGCGAGCTGCTGCGGCGGGGTCCAGTACATGCCGGCGAACGGCGGCCGGGCGACGACGTGCCCGTTCAGCTCGACCTCGAGGGTCAGGTCGAGCCCCCACGCCTCGGCCACCTGCAGGTACGGCAGAGGCTCCGGGTCTTGGGCCGGCGGCTGCACCCGGGCCGCCTCGAGTGCGTCGACAGGCACCACCCAGGGCGAGATCGACGTGGCGAACGACTTGCCGAGGAACGGACCGAGCGGCTGGTACTCCCAGGCCTGGATGTCGCGGGCGCTCCAGTCGTTGACAAGGACGAAACCGAATACGTGCTCGCGAAACGACCCGGTGCCGATCCGGGAACCCAGCGAGGAAGGCACACCCACCACGAAACCGACCTCGGCCTCGATGTCCAGCCGGGTCGACGGGCCGAAGGTCGGGGTCTGCGCGTCAGGTGCCCTCCGCTGCCCGTACGGCCGGGCGATCTGCGTGCCGGACACCACCACCGTGCCGGCCCGGCCGTGGTACGCGACGGGCAGGTGGCGCCAGTTGGGCAGCAGCGGCTCGGCATCGGGCCGGAGGATCCGTCCCAGGTTGGACGCGTGCTCGAGGGAGGAGTAGAAGTCGACGTAGTCGCTCACCTCCACCGGCAGGTGCAGCTCGGCCTCCGCCTGCGGCACCAGGTGCGGCTCGACCTCCTCGCGGTGCCTCTCCTCCGTCAGCAGCTCGACCAGCCGGGATCGGGTGGCCTGCCAGGCCGGCCGCCCGGCGACCATGAACGCGTTGAGCGAGCCGGCCGCGAACCACCGGCGATCCTGCACGAGCCCGGCGGCGGCGAGGCCGGCGAGGTCGAGCACGTACTCCCCGATCGCCACCCCGATGCGGGGCAGCTCGCCCCGCCGGGAGAAGACACCGTACGGAAGGTTCTGCACCGGGAAGTCAGTCCCGTCGGGTACCGGCAGCCACGATGTGGTCACGACCGTGCTCCCCTCTGGCGGCCCTCCGCCGTGATCGTCTCCTCACCCGGTGTATCGCCCCCCGCCGAGATCTATGTTGCGGGGGTCGTTTTGCCCGATTACTTGCCCCACAACATAGATCTCGGCGGAAACTAGGCGTCCGGGGGAATCGGTGAGCTGCGGACCTTGCTCGACGGCGGGGTGATCGGGGGCGGGGCATCGGGCCGGCCGGTGAGCGAGGATCGGTCCGTGTCGGAGGGCTCGGATGCCGGGCCGCCGGACTCGTCGCCGTCGGTCTTCGCGGAGTCCGCCGGCTCCTCGGCCTCCCGGACATCGGGCTCCCGGGCGCCGGTGTCGCGGTCCTGCAGGCCGGGGACGATGTCGTTCGCCACCTCACCGGCCCGGCCGGAGCGCTGCGCACGCCGGCCGCCCCGAAGGTGCGCGAACAGCAGCAGCCACAGCGGGAACGCCAGCCCGAGGGCGATCGGCGGGACCGCCGCGACGGCCACCCTCATCGACTCCGGCGGAAGCAGCGACTCCCGACCCACGGCATGCAGCACGTTGGCGCCGCCGGCCGCCGCCAGCAGCACCACTATGAGCAGCCACGGGTACCAGGTGGCCCGCAGTCCGTTGGACCGCAGGACAACCGCCGCGGCGAAGGCAAGCAGCAGGAAGCCATCGAAGATCGTCGGGTAGAGGAAGGCCAGCGTCGGCCGTACCCCGCCGGCCAACGCGGCTGCGTACAGGCCCTCGTAGGAGAGGACGAAGGCCGCTGCTGTGATGAGGGTGACGCCAAAACCGGCGATCCACAGGGCGCCCCGGCGGGGTGGCCGGCTCCCGCCGTGCTCGAGGTCGGTACCCATCAAGACGCGTTCTCCTGAGGAGTGGGTGTTTCGGTAGGGACGGCGAGCATCCGGCCAGGAGGCTAGCCAGGCCGGTGCGGAGTTGGCCCGACCTTGACCGCAAAGGCGCGGAAATCGCCGGCTTTGAGTTTGCCATGTCTTCCCGGTGGCCCGAGCCTTCCGGCGGACGTATCACCCCGGCCCGTCAGTAGGCTTGTCGGGTGAGCCTGCACCTGTACGACACCAGCACCCGCACGGTCCGCGAGTTCGTCCCCCTGACGCCGGGGAAGGTCACGTTCTACCTGTGTGGCGCCACGGTGCAGGCGGCTCCGCACATCGGCCACATCCGGTCCGGCGTCGCCTTCGACGTCCTGCGTCGCTGGCTCGCAAGAAACGGGTACGAGGTGACGTTCTGCCGCAACGTCACCGACGTCGACGACAAGATCATCCATGTCGCCCACCACGAGGGCATTCCGTGGTGGATGGTGTCCGAGCGCAATCAGCAGGCGTTCACCTGGGCGTACAACGTGCTGGGCTGCCTGCCCCCGACCGTCGAGCCGCGGGCGACCGGCCACGTTCCTGAGATGATCATGCTGATGCGCCGGCTGATCGAGCGCGGGCACGCGTACCCGACCGACGGCGACGTCTACTTCGACGTGCTCTCGTACGCGGAGTACGGCGCGCTGTCCCACCAGCGTCTGGAGAACATGCGCCCGGCCGGCGACACCGACTCCGACACCGACTCCGACACCGCCAAGCGCGACCCGCGCGATTTCGCGCTGTGGAAGGGGGAGAAGCCCGGCGAGCCGTGGTGGGAGACGCCGTGGGGTCGCGGCCGCCCCGGCTGGCACCTCGAGTGCTCGGCGATGGCCACCAAGTACCTGGGCGAGACCTTCGACATCCACGCCGGCGGGGTCGACCTGATCTTTCCGCACCACGAGAACGAGATCGCGCAATCGCGGGCGGCCGGTGACGGCTTCGCGCGGTACTGGCTGCACAACGCGCTGCTCAGGGTGGGTGGCGAGAAGATGAGCAAGTCGCTCGGCAACTCCCTGCTGGTGTCCGAGCTGGTCAAGAAGGTCCGCCCGGTCGAGCTGCGCTACTATCTCGCTCAGGCGCACTACCGGTCGATGATCGACTACTCCGAGGAGGCGCTGTACGAGGCCGCCGCGGCGTACCGGCGGATCGAGGGGTTCGTCACCCGGGCCACGGAAGTCTCCGCACCGACCGCCGTTTCCGACGCCCCGCTGCCCGCGGCGTTCGCCGCCGCGATGGACGACGACCTGGGCGTGCCGCAGGCCCTCGCGGTCGTGCACGGCGCGGTGCGGGACGGCAACAACGCGCTCGCGGGCGGCGACAAGGAGTCGGTGGGGCTGCGCCTCGCCGAGACCCGGGCCATGCTCGACGTGCTCGGGCTGGATCCGCTGGACCCGCAGTGGGTCGGCCGCGGGGACGAGGGTCTGTACGACGTCGTCGACAAGCTCGTCTCGGTGGCGCTGGAGCAGCGGCAGGCGGCCCGGGCGCGGAAGGACTACCCGACCGCCGACGCCATCCGGGCCCGGCTCGCCGAGGCCGGCGTCGTCATCGAGGACACCCCGTCCGGCTCCCGCTGGGAGCTCAGGCGGGACTGAGGCGTCCGTGGCACGCCGCGGTACGGACCGAGGGGGCACCGAGGTCGTCGCCGGGCGCAATCCCGTCGTCGAGGCGCTGCGCGCCGGCGTCCCCGCGGCCGCGCTGTACGTCGCCCGCGGACTCGACAGGGACGACCGGCTCCGGAACGCTGTCGCGCTCGCCGGGGACGCCGGGGTGCCGCTGCTCGAATCGTCCCGGGCCGAGCTGGACCGCCTGGCCGGCCGTGCCCCGCACCAGGGCCTGGTGCTCCAGGTCCCGGCCTACGAGTACGCACACCCGGACGACCTGATCCTTCGCGCCCACGAGGCCGGCGAGACCCCGCTGGTGATCGCTCTGGACGGCGTCACCGATCCCCGTAACCTCGGCGCGATCGTACGGTCGGCCGCCGCGTTCGGCTGCCACGGCGTGGTCGTGCCGCAGCGACGCGCGGCCGGCGTGACCGCCGCGGCGTGGAAGGCGTCGGCCGGGGCGCTCGCCCGGGTGCCGGTGGCGCGCGCCACCAACCTCACCCGGACGCTGCAGGCCTACCGGCGGGAAGGGCTCTTCGTGGTCGGTCTCGCCGCCGGCTCGCAGACGTCGGTGGACGAGCTCGAGGTGGCGACCGAACCGCTGGCCGTGGTCGTGGGCTCGGAGGGCAGAGGGCTGTCCCGGCTGGTAGCCGAGACCTGCGACCTCACCGTGCGTATCCCGATGGCGGGAGGCGCGGAGTCGCTCAACGCGGCGGTGGCCGCCGGGATCGCGCTCTACGAGGCGGCCCGGCTGCGCAGCCAGAGCCGGCCGTGACCCCTCGGCCGAGTGGTTACGGTCGAGGGGTCGGCGGAAGAGGGCCGGGGCGATCAGCTGACGGTGACCGGGATCAGCTGCTCCCCGGTGACAACCTGGTCGAGCCGCTTGGAACTGTCGATCGTGACGGGTTGACTCGGGCCGCCGTCGACCGGGTCGAGGTCCAGTGTGACGAGCAGATCGTCGTTCCTCGGCTCGTCCTGCAGCCTCTCCACCAGGTCCGGCACGGACTCGCCACCCGGATCCTCACGTGCGCAGAACGACGGTTGGAGCACGCAGAACGGATCCGGGCCGGGGTAGTCGACGAGCCCGCCGGCGACGGTCAGCTGTCCGGTACCGCCCGCGCGGTTCTCGGGCACGTCGATCTGGAACTCGACGGTACGGGTGGGCGCCGGTACGCCGTCAGGTCGACCCGAAGGCCGAGGGCCTGCCCGGCGGTCGCCTCGATCGGCGTGTCCGGGCCGACCTCCACCCAGTCGCCGTCCGCTCTGGCGTACACGGTGTCGACGGTGAACTGCGCGAAGTCGGGATCGACCGATGCGGTGAGATCAACGTCGGTGATCTCGACCGCCTCGAACCGGTTGGTGGTGATCGTTGCGAGCTGCTGGGTGACCTCCCCGGACGCCGCGAACGTGATGTCATCGGACGAGGCATAGCGGTTGGTCCGGTCGAGCGTCCACTGCTGCCCGCTCGCGGTCCGCCCGGTCACCGTCCAGCTGACCGTCGAGGTGCCGGGCACGACAAACCTGTCGAAGACCAGGTCCAGGTTGGCGAGCAGGTGCCCGTCCGCGACCGGTCCCCCGAGGAGACGTGCGAGGTGATGGGGGTTGCCGTCGGTGACTCGTCGAGCCGGGCCCGGACGGCGGTCAGCCGATCCTGGTCGAGGGTCCCGGCGACCCCGCCGATGTTCGCGAGCTTGAACGGGGTGCCAGCCGGGTCGTCGACCACGGTGATCGCCTCGGCGGTGTGCGCGCTCATCGCGACCGGGCCGAGCTGGTTGAACGGATGGCCAAACGCGAGCGCCAGCCCGGAACACACCATGGTCGTCGTGCCGACGGCGGCACCGGCGATCGCGCACCGGCGGCGGAGGCCCGGTAGACGCGGACGTTCAGCCCGCGCCTCGCCAGCTCCTCCTGCATGCCCTGCAGACGCTGCTCGTTCGCGCCAGAGACGCCCAACGGCAACGGAAGTCGCCCCAGACCTTGTTCGACCTGCTGTTCGCTCGCCGCCCCGCTGGCGACGAGTTCACGCTGCATCGCCTCCGGGAGGGCCAGCTTCTCCTTGGCCCGCGTGGCCTGAACCTGCGCCGGGTCGTCCAGGACCTCGAGCATCTCCTCGGCCGGCGTGATGCCGCCGATCTTCGACGGGCCGAGGGAGAACCCGTACGCGACCGCGCCGATGATGCGGCCGTCGTCGGCGTAGACCGGCGAGCCGGACATGCCGGCCCAGATCCCGCCGACCCGATCCAACGTCGGCGAGTCCGCCTCGACGACGATCATGTCCACGCCGGGCGCGATCCCGTCTTCGAGGACGCCCTGAACCGTCACCTGGAACGGCTCCGGCGTGGTGCCCTTGCTTACGGTCAGGCCCGAGCCGGTCATCCCTTCCTTGATCTCGCCCACCGGTACCGGGGCGGGCAGGACCGCGGTGGGGCGCTTGCGGCAGCCGGCGTCGTGGCGAGAGAGACCATGGCGGCCGGGAGGGTCACCGCGAGCGTGGCGGCGAATAACGCGGCGACGTGCTTGAGGTTGGAACGCATCGGAGTACCCCAAATCTCCATCGACGGTGACTGCAGCGGACTCGCTGCAGTCCTAATGACGCCGTCGCGGCACGGCAGGTTGCCCAAGGGACCGTCAGAGCGGGAGCAGGGCCAGCGCCAGCGGGAGCGCCGCCAGCGCACCGGCGGTACCCCAGGTGATGACCTGGATGTGCCGGGGCAGCGCCGGACTGGGCCCGATCAACCGCAGCGCGCGGACGACCACCGGATCCTGGGATACCGCGGGAAAGGCGATGCCGAGCGTGCCGGACGGAGTGGCCCGCGGCTCGGACGCGCCGAACCGCAGCAGCGCGGTGGCGAGCAGCCGACGAGGCTGCTCCGACAGCGCCCGGTCGTCGGCCCGCATCTCCACCAGGAGCGAGACCGCGTCGATCGCGTTCCGTACGATCCGGGACCGCGGGAAGATCCAGCGCAGCGAGGTGAACGGAAGCAGCACAAGGTCGTGCCGTTCCCGTGCGTGCGCGCGCTCGTGTGCCAGTACCGCCTGCAGCTCGTCGCGGGCGAGCAGTCGGAGGGCCCCGGCGCTGACCACGACACGCGCCCGGACCCCCGGCACGCAGTACGCGGCCGCGGCCGGGTGGTCGACGACGAGCGTTCCGGGCAGCCCGGGGTGCCCGTCGGCCAGCAGCGCGAGCAGCGTACGGTGCCGCCGCCGCGCCAGGCCGACCTGCACGAGCGAGGCGAGGAGCGCGCTGACCAGCAGGCCGAAGAGCGCCGTCCCGCCCGCGAGCGCCACGATGCGCAGCGGGCCGAGCGCGACGGGAACGTCCCCGCGGACGAGCGCGACGAGCCCGAACGCCAGTCCTCGGCCGTACGGGGCGACGGCAACCGCCAGCGCCGCGCCGACCATGGCCAGTCCCCAAGCGAGTCCGATCGCCTGCCAGAGCACGATCCCGGAGCTCGGCCCCCGCCGAGGCCATCTGGCCGGCGCCAGCGCGGTGGCGGCGGCCACGCATACCAGGGACAGCGCGGCGAGCAGCGCGGCGGTGATCACGGTGTCACCCCCCGCGTCCTCTCCCGCGCTCGATCTCGTCCAGCGCGCTGCGTAGCACCCGCGCCTCCTCGCCGGTGACCGAACGGGCGAAGCGAGCGAGGGCCGCGTCTCTGTCCCTCGTCTGGTCGAGAGCATTCAGCATCAGCTCGGCCACGTACGTCTCCCGACTGGCCGCCGGCCGGTAGCGCCATGCCCGACCGTCCCGCTGGCGCGCCAGCAGCCCCTTCTTCGCCAGCCGGTCGAGGACCGTCATCACCGTCGTGTGCGCGAGGTCGCGATCGCCGGCGAGGGCACGGCCCACGTCGCGCGCGGTGAGTGGCTCCCCGCGCTCCCACAGCACGTTCATCACGGTTCGTTCGAGGTAGCCGAGCCTGTTCACGCCGTCCATGTTAAACCGTGCCTACGGCAAGTAGTACGACGCTTCGTAGTACTACACTTTGTAGAGCAAGCCTGGGTCAACGGAAGGGCGCTCATGTGGGACACGCTCCTCACGGTCGCCGCGCGGCGAGGTGCGGGCGGTGGCCCAGCCAGCGCGCCACCAGATGCGAGGTCCACGGGCCGAGCGGGCTGGAATGGGTCCGGGCCCGGTCGCGCAGGGTGTCGTCCACCTCGGCGTACGATGCGTCGGCGAGCAGTCCGTCCATCCGCCGCAGGGTGGCCGCCACGCCCTCCACGGTGCCCGTCACCACCAGAGAGCTGTCGGTCAGGCCCAGCCGGAACCAGACCTGGGCCGCGTTCGCGGCATCCTCGGCCGCCTCGACCGGACGGCTCAGGCCGGTCGTCAGCCACGCCGCCAGCAGGCTGGCCACACCGAGGTGTTCGACGGGCTGGTGCAGCGAGCCGGCCCCGAACGTGATGCCGGCCCACACCGGATGGGACTCCGGTCGCGATGTACGTAGCCACAGCGCCCCGCCCGGACCGCCACCGGGACCGCCCGCTCGCGCCCACGAGACCTCGTGCATTGCCCCCGCCCTCCCACACCTTGCCCATGATCTTGCCGAAGTGGGCAGTTTCTGCAAGATCACGTGAGTCTGGTACGGCTCTACGAACCGACTGTAGATTGTCACCGGCCGGTCGTGGGCGACAGTCTCTGAGCCATGGAAATCACACTCATCCGGGGTGACATCACCGGGCAGCGGGTCGACGCGGTCGTCAACGCCGCCAACTCCTCGCTCATGGGCGGCGGCGGGGTCGATGGAGCCATCCACCGGCGTGGCGGCCCGGCGATCCTCGCCGAGTGCAAGCAACTCCGGGCATCGCGCTACCCGGACGGGCTGCCGGCAGGGCAGGCGGTCGCGACGACGGCGGGCAACCTGCCGGCCAGGTGGGTCATCCACACGGTGGGACCGGTGTACGCGAAGAGCGTGGACCGGTCCGGGCAGCTCGCCTCGTGCTATCGCGAGTCGCTGCAGGTCGCCGACGAGCTGGGGGCGGAGGCCGTGGCGTTCCCAGCGGTGTCGGCCGGCGCGTACGGATGGCCGATCGACGACGCGGCCCGCATCGCCATCGAGGCCGTACGAGGGGCGGCCGGCGGGCTGTCGAACGTGACCGAGGCCCGATTCGTGCTCTTCGACCAGACCGCCTACGACGCGTTCGAGCGGGTCGTCAGCGCTGCAGGCTGATGCCGCTCACCCCCGGCACCCCCTCGAGCCGTTCGGCCACCTGGAGGAGGTCATGGGTGCGGGGCAGCCGTACGTGACCGACCAGCCGCTGGCCGCCGTCGGCCGTCGGCTCGATCTGGCGCAGGTCGAACGTGCCGGAGATCTGCTGGATCCTGTCCAGGGCTTCGCTGAGCCGTACTCCCGATGACAGGTGGACGGCCAGCTCCTGGCCCCGCTGCCGGGGAAAGTACTCCCGCTCCACCCACTTCAGCAGGGTGAGCGCGGCGAGGGAGACGACCGTGACGGCGGCGAGCGCCACGTAGGCGCCGACGGCGGCGGCGACCCCGAGTGCCGCCGTCACCCACAGGGACGCCGCGGTCGTGAGGCCGCGGATGCGGAAGCGTTCCTGCAGGATCGCGCCCGCACCCAAGAAGCCGACGCCGCTGGCCACCTGGGCGGCGACGCGGGTGGGGTCGCCGCCGGCGAACTGGATGCCGGCGATGGTGAACAGCGCCGCGCCGAGGCCCAGCAGCACGTGCGTGCGCAATCCGGCTGGCTGCGCGGCAAGCTCACGCTCCAGTCCGATCGCCGCGGCGGTCACCAGGGCGAGCAGCATACGGAAGACGGTCTCGATGATCGCAAGGTCCACGGGACCAGTCTGCCGCGCCGCTTGTGCGTCGGCTGATCCCTTTGGCCGTGATCTTGCAGAAATTTGAATCGGCCCGAGTTGAATTTCTGCAAGATCACGACCAAGGCAGGGCCGTACGGCGGCGCGAACGTCTCAGCCGCGCGGCACGGAATCCGGGACCGGGAGCCGTACGTGCTCGGGGCGTGCGCCGACCCCGATGAGGTGCGCGATGAGATGCCGCCCGGGGCGGAAGTGAGAGAGCAGGCGCGCCGGCAGCGGCGGCACCGGCGGGCGGGTGCCGCGCAGCAGCGGTCCGATAAAGCGGGCCTGCAGCACGCGCTGCATCCACTGGGTCGCCGCGGCGGGCATCTCCCTGCGCTGCTGCACCTTCGCCAGGTCGTCGACGGAGGTGTGTCCCCGCAGCAGCGGCTCGGCGAGCAGGTTCGCCGCCGCGACGGCGTCCTGGATCGCCAGGTTGATGCCGACGCCCCCGACCGGGGACATGGCGTGCGCCGCGTCCCCGATGCACAGCAGCCCGGGCACGTACCAGCGGCGGAGCCGGTCGATGCGCACGTCGAGCACGCTCAGGTCGTTCCAGTCGGCCAGCTCGCCGACCCGATCGGCGAGGAACGGCAGCCGACTCACGATCTCGGCGCGCAGCACGTCCAGACCGGCGGACATCAGCCGCTCGTACCCGCCCTTGAGCACGATGTACGCGATCTGCCAGTACGTCCCGCGCCCGATGTAGGCCATCAGGCCGCCGGTGACCAGCCGAAGGGCTACCTCCTGCCGCGGGTCCGACTCGCGTCGCGACAGCCGGAACCACACCACGTCCATGGGCACGCCGTACCCGACGGGCGTCAGCCCGGCGGCGCAGCGCAGGGCCGAGTGGCGGCCGTCCGCGGCGACGGTGAGCTGCGCCCGCAGCTCGTGCTCGCCGTCGCGGTCGCGGTAGCGGACGCCGCGTACCCGCCCACCCTCACGGATCAGGTCGTGGGCCTCCGCCTGCATCTTCAGGGTGAACGTCGGGTAGCGCCCCGCCTCGTCGGTCAGCATGGCGAGGAAGTCCCACTGCGGCACGAACGCGATGTAAGGGTGCGGGTGGCGCAGGGCGCTGAACTCGGCGACGGTCACCGGACCCTCGTCGGTCACCATGCTCAGGGTGGGAGCGTGCTCCTGGGGCAGCTCGGCGAAGCGCTCGGCCAGACCGAGCTCGTCCAGCAGCTCGAGCGTGGACGGGTGCACGGTGTCGCCGCGGAAGTCCCGCAGAAAGTCTGCGTGCTTCTCCAGCACGACCACGTCGACGCCGGCGCGGGCGAGAAGCAGGCCGAGCATGGCTCCGGCCGGTCCGCCTCCGACGATGCAGCAGGTTGTGCTCTCCATGGCCGGCTCCTTGGTGGCTAAATTCATCGAGCAGTGAAGTCCTACCATGGTCCGCCGTTCATCCAAGAGGGCGGCGAGGTCGTGGACGCCTTCCTGGAACGGCTTACCCGGATTCGGGGCGGCGACGCTGGCCGATGTGGCCCGTCCAGAAGGCCGGCCTCCCGATGGCGGGTCAGGGTGTCCGAAGGGACTCGGCGAGGGCCTCGAGCAGGGTCACCACGCCCTCCGGGCCGTCGACCACGAGGTCGGCTCGCTCCGCCAGGCCGGTCACCTCCGTCGATCCGGCGCAGACGGTCACGCCGGGGACGCCGGCCCCCCGCAGTGCGTCGACCGCATCGAACGCGGGCAGGTCGCCGAGGTCGTCGCCGGCGAACAGAACCGCACGTCCGGCCCGCTCCCGCAGGAACGCCCGCAGCGCCCCGCCCTTGTCCGTCCCCGGAGGCCGCAGCTCGAGCACCATTCGCCCGGGCTGGACCACGAGCCCGGCGTGCTCGGCGAGCTCCGCGAGTGGCCCCCGGATCGACGCCAGCGCTCCTTCCGGGTCGGAGGTACGTCGGGTGTGTACGGCAAGCGCGCTGCCCTTGTCCTCGACCCAGACTCCCTCCGGAGCGCCCGCCCGGGCCAGCAGGTCGGGCAGCGAGGACCGTGCCCGTTCGATGCCCGGAGGAGGCGGCGGGATGCGCAGCCTGCCCGCCTCCCAGCGCTCGAGCCCGTACTGGCCCAGCACGACTAGGCCGGGCACGCTGGCGAAGCCGCCGTACGCAACGGCAGTACCCGCCGGACGTCCGGTCACCACCACGACGGAGTCGACGAGCGGCGCTAGCCCGCGCAGCGCGGGTACGGCGCCGAGATGCGCCCGCGCCGCCTCCGGGTCGGCGACGATGGGGGCGAGCGTTCCGTCGAAGTCGAGGCCGATGACCGCGTGCCGCGGATTCGCCCGGATGGCGGCGAGTCCCTCCCGCCCAGCCGCCGTGCGAGGTTCGAGCAGGGTCATCGCGGGCCTTGGTGAGGAGGTCCGTCAGGTCCGGACGCCGAGGCGGCGCGCCGCGCGCTGGCGCTGCCGGGCGGCACGCATCCGCCGTAGCCGCTTGACCAGGAGCGGGTCGTGAACAAGCGCCTCCGGGCGGTCGATGAGGGTGTTGAGGAGCTGGTAGTAGCGCGTCGCCGACACGTCGAACTGCTCGCGGATCGCCTGCTCCTTGGCGCCGGCGTACCTCCACCACTGACGCTCGAAGGCAAGGATCTGCCGATCGCGCTCGGACAGGTCGCCCTGCGCGACGGCGTCCTGAGGTGCGCTCGCGGCGTGCATCGGTTCCCTTCGTCTTCGTTCGCTAGCCGGGGCCATGCTACGCGGGACGTCCGACAGTGTTCTGATACGACGCGCCGTCGTACGCTCACGGGCCATGGGTACGTCGACGGGTGGCACATGCCAGTGCATCACGTTTTTGACCGACTATGGACTGGAAGACGGTTTTGTCGCTTCTTGTCACGGCGTCATGGTCCGGCTCGCTCCGGGTATACCGATCATCGACATCACACACCTGGTGCCGCCGGGCGATGTCCGTCGCGGTGCGGCGGTGCTCGCCCAGACGGTGCCGTACCTGCCCTCCGGGGTGCATGTGGCGGTGGTCGATCCCGGTGTGGGTACGGCCCGGCGCGCCGTCGCGGTCGAGGCCGGCGACCACGTCTTCGTCGGTCCGGACAACGGCCTGCTGTCGTGGGCGGTCAGGGCGGTGGGCGGGGCGCGCCGCTCGCATCGGCTCGAGGCTCGGGAGCTGTGGATTCACCCGGTCTCGCACACTTTTCACGGGCGGGACATGTTCGCGCCGGTGGCGGCGCGGCTCGCCGGCGGGCTGGACCTCGCCGAGGTCGGTCCGGCCATCCCGGTGGACGACCTGACGAGCCTGCCGGAGCCGGTCAGCCGGATGCGTGACGGATACGCGGAGGGCGAGGTGCTGTCCGCCGACAGGTTCGGCAACGTGCAGCTCAGCGTGCGGGCCAGCCAGCTGAGCGAGCTGGGGGTGAATTCCGGCGACACCCTCGCCGTCGACCTGGCCAGGCGCACGCTCACCGTGCCGTTCCGGGAGACGTTCGCCGCCGTGTCGCCCGGAGAGCTGGTCGCGTACGTCGACTCCGCGGGATTCGTGGCCATCGCCGTGAACTCGGGCAACGCGGCCCAGCGGCTCGGCCTGCCACCGGGCGCCCAGGTGCGTCTGGCCCGGTTCAAGGACGCCTTCACCCGATAGGGGTGATCGGAGGGCCACCCCGGCCGGAGAATCCCCGCATCTGGGCCCTTTTACAGACTTGCGCGACGTGTAAAGCTGGCGACGACGGATCCACGAGCGTCCAGGAGGCGTCGATGTCGGTGCTACAAGGTACGCCCGCGCGGGACGGATTCAACTCCATCCGGCGGGGCGGCTTGAACTGGGATTCCTTCCCGTTGCGGCTGTTCGTGAAGGGAAACGGGAAGTTCTGGGATCCTGCCGAACTCGACTTCACCCGTGACGCCGAGGACTGGCACGGCCTCGACGAGATCAGGCAGGGTGCCGCGCTCGGCCTGTGTACCGCGTTCATCGCCGGCGAGGAGGCGGTCACCGAGGACATCCAGCCGTTCATCCGGGCGATGGCCGCCGAGGGCCGGTTCGCCGACGAGCTGTACCTCACCCAGTTCTGCTTCGAGGAGGCCAAGCACACCCTGGCATTCCGGCGCTGGCTGGACACCCTCGGGGTGCGCGACGACCTGCACGAGTGGATCGAGGAGAACCCGGGCTACCGCGTGCTGTTCTACCAGGAGCTGCCCGCGTCGCTGCAGTCGCTGGACTCCGACCCGAGCCCGGCCAACCAGGTGCGCGCTGCTGTCACGTACAACCACGTCATCGAGGGCTCGCTCGCGCTCACCGGCTACTACTCCTGGAACCGCATCTGCACCGAGCACCGCATCTTCCCCGGCATGCGACAGCTCATCAAGCTCATCGGCGACGACGAGCGCCGGCACATGGCCTGGGGTACGTTCACCTGCCGCCGGCACGTCGCGGCCGACGACGCGAACTGGCAGATCGTGCAGGAGCGCATCGCGGAGCTGACCCCGCACGTGGTGGCCCTTGTCGAGTACCGGCGTCCCGGCTACCCGGACGCGCCGTTCGGCATACCCACGGACCTGACCGTGCGGTACGCCACCGACCGGCTGAGCCGGCGGCTGAACGCGATCGAGTCCGCCCGCGGCGTCCCGGTCGAGAAGATCGACGTGGACGCGAGCCCGGAGCAGCTCGAGGAGACCTTCGAGCGCGAGGACGCGGAGGAGCTAGCCACCCTTGGCGGCTGACGCTGACCCACACCCCGCCGAGATCTATGTTGTGGGGGTACGAAACAGGACAAAACGGACCCATAACATAGATCTCGGCGCTATGCGCTATGGGTCCGCGAGCGGCTTGCGCATGTGCACCAGTCCTCGGTGCGGCGCGATCCGCTCGCGGCGGATCTCGGTGTACCCGAACCGGCGGCAGAGGCGGAGGCTCCCGTCGCTGCGGTCTCCGGTGAACAGAACGAGCTCCTCGACTCGGCCGCGGAACGCCTCCTCGACGGCCCGCAGCAGGGCGGTGCCGATGCCGCGGCCCTGAACGTCGGGCGCGACCACGAGCCGGAACACCGAGCCGGTACGGCCGACCTGCTTGGCGCGCGCCGCGCCGACGACGCGCCCGTGCAGGCACGCCTTGAGCACGATGTCTCCGCCGGACGCGGTGTTCTCGATGGCGGCCCGTATCTGGGCCAGCGACTCCACCAGCGGCGGGAGGAACGGGTCGCCGTACAGCTGGGCCTCGCCGACGTACCCAGCGCGCTGCAGGGTCAAGATCTCCCCAGCGTCCGCCACGCCGGCCGGCTCGATCCGCGCCTCGATGCGCACGTCGGTCCGCTCCTCGTCCACCGCCTGCTCCCCTCTACACGCCGACGTTCGAGACTAGGCGACCGGTCGGCCGACGGAGCGAACCTGCCCGCGGCGGTGGCCGATTTGGGCACTTTGGGCGAGCAGGCCCTTTCTGCCGGTTAGGACGTGCTTGGATTGTCCCGGCGGGTTTCCGCCCACGTGTTCTTTCGGAGGTGGGCAATGCAGAGAAGGCGGCGCGGGCTTGCGCTCGCCGCGTTAGGCGGGCTGCTGCTCGGCACGCTCGCGGCCACCGCGGCCGAGGCCGGGACCGTGGCGCGGTCGCCCAGGGTGGAGACGGTGGCCAGCGGGCTCGACAACCCCCGTGGCCTCAACTTCGGGCCGGGTGGGGTGCTCCTCGTCACCGAGGCCGGCAGCGGCGGGGACGGCCCGTGCATCATCGGCGCCGGGGGCCAGGAATTCTGCCTGGGGCAGACCGGCGCCGTCACCGCCGTCCACCGCGGCCAACAGCGCCGCATCGTCACCGGCCTGCCGTCGCTCGGCACCCCGGACCTGAGCGAGGTCCTCGGTCCGCACGACGTCGTGGTGCACAGAAGGTCGCTGCTCGTGCCCGTGGGGCTCGGCACGGATCCCGCCCGCCGGGCGGAGCTCGGCCCCGCCGGGGCCGCCGTCGGAACAATCCTCAAGGTCAACCCGGCGACCGACCGGTGGCGTACATTCGCCGACCTGGCCGCGTACGAGGCCGAGAACGACCCCGACCAGGACCAGCCGGGCACTGCGCCGGACACCAACCCCTACGCCCTGCTCCCGCAGGGCGGCTCCAAGGTGCTCGCCGTGGACGCCGGCGCCAACGACCTGCTGCGGATCGACAGGCGCGGCCGGATCTCCGTGTTGACGGTCTTCCCGGTCGAGATGGTCTCCGGCGTACCGATGCAGCCGGTGCCGACCACCGTGGCGCGCGGTCCCGACGGTGCCTACTACGTCGGCCAGCTCACCGGATTTCCGTTCCCCGTCGGCGGGGCGAAGGTCTTCCGGGTAGTCTCCGGCAAGCCGCCAACCGTGCACGCCGAGGGGTTCACCAACATCGTCGACATCGCCTTCGACAGGCGGGGCCGGCTGCTCGTGCTGGAGATCTTCAAAAACGGCCTGACGTCGGGTGACCCGACCGGCGCGCTGATCCGGGTGGAGAAGGACGGAAGCCGGACGGAGATCGCCAGCGAGGGGCTGATCACGCCCACCGGCGTCGCGGTCGGCCCGGACGGCTCGTACTACGTCTCCAACAAGGGCAGCGCCCTGCCCGGGGAGGGCGAGGTCCTCCGTATCCGGCCCTAGGTGTACCGCCGACCCCGATCGTCGTCCAGGAGGTCGAGCGCGATGGCGCCGGCCTCCTCGACGCTGTGCGAGACGGGCACGCGGCGGAGGTACGTTCCGTGGTGCAGGCACCGGCGATTGCTCCGGGCGCCGGCCTCGTGGCGAAGCCATCGATCGAGGCAGCGGTCCCAGCTCACCGCGGCGATGCCGCGTATCCAGGTGATGGTCATATCGGTCGGCCGGATGTTGGCCTCCATCGCGAAGGTCGCCGTCATCTCCGCCAGGGCCTGACCGGCGGGTCGCCGCGGCTCGGGCCACGGGTGCGGTGCCGCGGCGCCGGGGGTGAACGAGCAGCTTCCGTCGTCGTCGCGTACCAGGACGCCGGGGACGTAGATCGAGTCCTCCGGCCGCCACTCCCAGGCGATCGAGGAGTTCGGGATGGTCCACCAGACGACCACGGGGCACCCAGCCGATCGGTACGCGGAGTCGGCGAGAGCCGGCGAGAGGACTCGAACCCCCAACCTGGTGCTTACAAGGCACCTGCTCTGCCAGTTGAGCTACGCCGGCTTGTCCGACCACACCTTAGCCGTTCCCGCCGGCCGTTCCGCACGGGAAGCATCCCGACGCAGAAGATGCTGTAACTGGACGTGCGGCTTCACCTCACGCCCGGGCCCGGGCAGCCGGACCTCCTCGACCTACCGTGGTCGACCCCGCTGGAGCGGTGGCCGGCCGACCGTCTCGTCGCGCTGCCGCGGGGCATCTCGCGGCACGCCGGCCGGGTTTACGCGATCAAGGAGATCCCGCGGCAGATAGCCGAGCGGGAGTACCGCATGCTGCGCGGACTCGCCCGCCGGGACATCCCGGTCGTGGAGGCGGTGGGTGTGGTCACCGACCGGCGGGACGGGGAGGAGGACGAGTCGCTCGAGGCGGCTCTGGTCACCCGGCACCTGCAGTTCTCGCTGCCCTATCGTGCCCTGTTCTGCTACCGGCTCGAGCCGCAGATGACCAGCAAGCTCCTCGATGCCCTGGTCGAGATGCTCGTTCGCCTCCACCTGGCCGGCTTCTACTGGGGTGACTGCTCGCTGTCCAACACGCTGTTCCGTCGCGACGCCGGGGCGCTGGAGGCCTACCTGGTCGACGCGGAGACCGGTGAGCTGCACCTGGGGGTGAGCGACGGGCAGCGGGCATACGACCTGGAGATCGCTGTCGAGAACATCGCCGGCGAGCTGCTCGACCCGGGGATCGACCCGGTAGAGATGGCGCTCGACGTCAGGGAGCGCTACGAGTCGCTGTGGAACGAGCTCACCCGTGAGGAGGTCTTCGCGGCCGACGAGCGGTATCGCATCGACGGGCGGCTCTGCCGGCTCAACCAGCTCGGGTACGACGTCGGGGAGATCCAGATCCATGCCGACGAGACCGGCGAGCGGCTCGTGCTGCGGACGCAGGTCGTCGAGCCCGGGCACAACCGGCGGCGGATGGAGCAGCTGGCCGGGCTGTCGGTGCAGGAGAACCAGGCCCGACGCCTCGCCGCCGACCTGGACTGCTTCCAGGCGGCCAAGTACCCGCACGGCGACCCACCGAGCGCGGCGGTCGTCGCACGCCGATGGCTGACCGAGGCGTTCGAGCCGGTGGTGCGCATGGTGCCGACGGAGCTGCGGGGGAAGCTGGAGCCGGCGGAGATCTACCACGAGGTGCTCGAACACCGTTGGTACCTCTCCGAGCGGTCCCGCCGGGACGTCGACCTGTTCGAGGCCGCCCGGGACTACATCGACTCCGAGCTCGTACACCGACCCGACGAGAGGGCGGTTCTGACGCCGAGATCTATGTTGCGGGGGTCCGAATCGGACAAAATGGCCCCCACAACATAGATCTCGGCGTCAGAACCGTCAGTCGGTCACCCGGATGCGCAGCCGGCGGAACCCCTTGCCCTTGTTCTCGATCTTGGCGACCTGGATACGCCCGATCTGCTTGGTCGACGCGACGTGCGTGCCCCCGTCGGCCTGCGTGTCCAGGCCGACGATGTCGACGATCCGGACGTCGGCGACCTCGGGTGGGATCAGGTTCTGCGCGGTGCGGATGATGTCCGGGATCTGGAAGGCCTCCTCGCGGGGCAGCACCTTGATGTCGATGCGGCGGTCCTCGGCCACCTCCGAGTTGCAGGCCTCCTCCACCGCCTCCTTGAAGCCGGGCGGGACCTCCGGCAGGTTGAAGTCCATCCGGGCCACGTACGGCTCCATGTTCCCCCCGGTCACCAACGCCCCGAAGTCGCGGAACACCACTCCGGACAGCACGTGCAGGCCGGAGTGGGTACGCATCAGCGCCGTACGCCGCTCGTCCTCGATCGCGCCGCGTACGGCGGTGCCGGGCGGCGGCAGCGGGTCGCCCTCGACGGGGATCAGGTAGAACTCATCGCCCTTGCTGGCGCCGACGATACGCGTCTGTACGCCGCCCCACAGCAGGACTCCGTGATCGGGTGGCTGGCCACCGCCGCCCGGATAAAATGCCGACCGGTCCAGCACCACACCGTCGGGCGTTGCGTCGAGGACCACCGCATCCCAATCCCGCACCGTCTGGTCTTGGAGTTCCAGTCGGTGGGTACGCCCGTTGCCGTCCATGGAACGCAGCCTACGTCCTCCGGGGGCCGCGCTGACCCGATACCACAAGCCCCGGCTGTGCGCGTGCGCCCTGGCGGCACTGGTGGCGGCGTCGCTGGGCGGATGTCTCGGTGGAGGCCGGCCGGCGAGGCCAGCGCCGGCCTCGCCGGTACTGCCCGTCCAGCGGCCGCCGGTGGTGATGTTCCTCGGCGAGAGTTACGCCACCGGCAGCGGGCGGGTCGACACCCACCAGACCTATGCGACCGAGACGGCGCGGCTGCTGGGCTGGCAGGTGGTCGTCGCTGGCCACAGCGGCACCGGCCTGGTGAACGGGGGCAGTCTCGGCAAGAGGTTCGCCGAGTTGTTCATCGATCAGCTCGCCTGGCGACCCGCCCCGGACATGCTGATCATCGCCGGGGGGCACAACGACTGGCGGCGCGAGCCGCCGAAGGTCGAGGCGGCGACCCTGTCCCTGCTCGCCCAGGTCTCACGGGTCTGGCCGGACACCCACGTCCTGGTCATCGGCCCGCTGTGGGGCGGGGACCCGCGCCCCGAGGCCCCCGCCATCCGGGACGCGATGAAGTCCGCGACGGGGACGGCCGGCGTACCGTTCATCGACCCGCTAGCCGAGCGGTGGATCACCGGGAACCGCAAGGACAAGACCGGCAACGCGGCGAGGTACGTCATGCCCGACGGCATCCACCCCACCCGTGACGGACACCGTTACCTTGCCTCGCGGCTCGTCGCCGACCTCGACGGTCTCGGCCTCACCGAGCCCAGACTCGGCGAGGAGGTTCGGGAGCCCAGACCGGAACCCAGACCGGAACCCAGACCGGAACGGAGTACCCAGGGTGCCGAAGGGGCGTCCGGCTCGCTGCGTCACCAGGGACCGTAGGGGCCGGAGGAGCCGGAGCTCGGCCCGCCCTGGACCTCCCGGACCCTCGGCCGGACGTCGACGAGGTAGATGATCGCCGCGATCAGCCCGGCGATCGCGAACAGGCCGAGGAATCCCTGCCTGATGAGCAGGTCGAGGGCGACGGCCGCTACCAGGATCACCAACCACAGCGGCTTGGTCTGCTTGTTGGCCGCCACGTACGCCGGCGCCGGCCGGATCGCGGCGTCCACGAGGGCCCACGCCTTGACGCCAAGGGCGGCGAGCCACAGCAGCCCGAGGAAACCCTCCAGCGGCCCGAACATCGGCATCGTTCAGCGCTCCCCTCGAGGCGACGGCGCGATCTCGTCGAGCGCGGCCAGATCCTCCGCGGCCGGCTCCCAGCGCCCCGCCGCTACGTTGGCCAGTACCTGGTCCGGCCTGGTCGCCCCGGCGATCACCGACGCGACGGCCGGCTGTGCGGCCAGCCCGCCGATTGCGACGTCGAGGAGCGTGAGGCCGCGTTCCCTAGCGTACGCCGCGATCCGCTCGACCCCGTCGAAGTTGCTCTCGGTGAGACGGTGGGAGGGACGGCTCAGCGCGGCGCCGGCCAGCCTCGAGCCCTCGGGCGGCGCCTCGCCCCGGTGGTACTTGCCCGTCAGCAGGCCGCTGGCCAGCGGGTAGAAGGGAAGCACGCCCACCCCGTAGTGCTCGCAGGCAGGTACGAGGTCGGCCTCGACCTCCCGCTCGATGAGGTTGTAGTTGTTCTGCGCGCTGATGAACCGCTGGTAGCCGGCGCTCCGGGCGGTCCAGTCGGCGTCGGCGACCTGCCAGGCGGTGAAGTTGGAGCACCCCACGTATCGGACCTTGCCCTCTCTGACCAGGTCGTCGAGCGTGGCCAGGGTCTCCTCGATCGGGGTCACCGGGTCGGGATAGCGCATCTGGTAGAGGTCGATGTAGTCGGTGCGCAGCCGGCGCAGCGAACCTTCGACGGCACGGCGGATGTAGCGTCGGGAGCCGCGTACCCCCCAGTCCGGCCCGTTGAGGCCGTCGGTCGCGTTGCCGAACTTGGTGGCGACGATGACGTCGTCGCGGCGCGATCCGAGGACGTCGCCGAGCAGCTCCTCGGAGGAGCCGCGCGGCCTGCCGTAGGTGTCCGAGGTGTCGAACAGGGTCACGCCCTCGTCCAGGGCGGCCTCGACCACGGCCTGGGTCTGGTCCTTGTCGATGCGGTGACCGAAGTTGTTGCACCCCAGGCCCACCACGGAAACCATGAGGCCGGAGTCGCCGAGCTGCCGGTAGCGCATGTCCGTCATGACTGTGAGCCTACGGGGATGGGTGGGCCGGACGACCCACCCATCCCCGGTCGTTTCAGGAGCTCTTCCTCGCGGTGCCGGTCTTCGCGGCACCGGTGGTCTGCCGGGTCGAGCGGGTCGGCGGGGTCGCCTCCGGCTCGATCTGGCTGGGGACCATTGCGGGCTCCTCGTCGGCGTGGTCGCCCACCACGTGCTTGCCGCGCTCGGCGAGGCCCTCGTACGCCTCCGCCGCACGGGCGCCGAGCTCCCCGTACACCTCGACCGCCTTTTCGGTCAGCTGGGCGGCGTACGTCTGCGCACGGCCGGACAGCTCCCGCCGGGCGCCCTTGGCCCCCTCGATCTTGCGCAGCTGCTCGGGGACCTCGCGCAGCTTCTCGACCGCGAGATCTCCGGCCCCGGCGGCCGCGTAGAACGCCTTGCTCTCCCTCAGCTTCTTCATCTCAGCGCTCAGTGTCATGTCGGATCGTCCTTTCCTGCAGCCTTCGGCGAACCCGTCGCCGCGGCGCGTCCGCGGGCGCCGCTCTCGTTTTCTTTGCGGAACGACTCGTAGATGTCGAGCAGGACCTGCTTTTGTCGCTCGCTGATCGATGCGTCGGCCAGGATGGCGGTCGGAACCTCGGTGTCGTTCGGTCGGTCCTCGAGGATGCCGGCTTGCACGTAGAGCGCCTCCGCGGAGATCCGCAGGCCCTTCGCGATCTGCTGCAGGATCTCCGCGCTCGGCTTGCGCAGCCCTCGCTCGATCTGGCTCAGGTACGGGTTGGAGACCCCCGCGGACTCGGCGAGCTGGCGAAGCGAGATCTTCGCCTGCTGCCGCTGTTCGCGGATGTACTCACCGATCGAGCCCATCTTCAGAGTCGCCATGGCCTCAGTCTTACTCCAGGGTGCTTGCTATTGCAAACGCGGGAGCAAGCAGACGGTCGTGAGGTGCGTCACGCTGTCGGCTGGTCGGGACGAACTCTCGGAGATCGTCGCGGTCCCGCGCAAGTGGCCCTGACCGGCGACGGTCCGGGTCATACAGTCGATGTCGCGTCTGGGGACCGGTCCCGGCGACCCCTGATTTACTTGCCGGTGGCGATGAACGCCCCCGGCCTCGCCGAGGCAAGGGCTGACCTGCACCGCAGCTTTCCCTAAAGCGGATAAGAGGAGTCGCGCGGAGGAAATTCACCTAGCGGTCGAGTACCGCCAAGGCGGGTGAATCTACGAAAATCGAGATGCTCTACTTGTAGAATTCCCTTCCTCTCGGGCTTCCCCAGAACACAGGCGCTTCTGGAGGTAGAAATGACCTCTATCCCACCGCTGCGTGGCTTCGATGGTCTCATTCCGGTCCTCGACGATTTCGCAGCCTCGCGACCGTCCCACGGATCGGGTCCAACGGTGGTACTGACCGGTGAGCCCGGCGAAGAGATCACGAGGGTGGTCGCCGGGTACCGGGAGCGGCTCATCGGCCCTTCGGGCGAAAACCTTGTGCCGCACGTGCTCGTCGAGGACCGCTACTTCACGCGGCCCAGTGCCCCCGGCGCCACGTCGGACTTGATGGCGCTGGACATGCTCGATGACATCGCCGACAGGTTTCAGGACACGATGCCTGCGGGCTCCGGCGAGCTACGGCTGCCGCTGTTCCGCACCTGCCGCGCCGCCCTGGCAAAGGACGAGCCCCGCCGGCCGAAGCGGCCTGACCTGGCCGTCAGGCGCAAAGAGATGGTGGAATACCTCTATTACCAGCTCTTCGAGCGGCACGCACCGCTGAAATGGCTTGCGGAACTGGCTGGTCCGGGGATGCTGGCGGGGGACAAGCTGCACCAGAGGGCAATCGGGTTGCTCGTCCGGGAATTGCCAAGAGCGATCTATGGCCTCTGGCTGACCAGAACTAGACGACTGTCCTGGGCCACGTCGGTGGTCAGGGGCCCGGCCAAGGATTTCCTGAGCGTCGCCGTCAATCGCGCCAGTCTCGATCCGACCGTTGTCCGGAGGATCCTTCTGATGGCCTTGCTCAAGGACCTCGACAGGGCAACGCGACCGTTCGTGCTGTCCAAGAATCGGCATCGCCGCGAGTGGTCGTTTGTCGTGCTCCTCCCTGGCCCGGCCGAGGATGGCACGCCGGCACGCCGGTTACTAGATACCTACGGACGCCTTGACCTCGAGCGGCAGCGGACATCGGCCCTGATGATCTTGGCGACGATCCCTGTCCCAGGCCGCCTGCCTTCGTACGTGGTTCCTGTTGGCTTCAACCCTCGCAATCCTCCACGACCCGGTGACACCGATTATCGGCGAGTCGCAAACGATCTCCGCGCGGCCGTCGAGCGGTCGCCGGGCCGGTCGGGCAGCAGACCTGTCCACGGCGTTTGCCTCGAGGCGACCCAGGATGAGGGCGTCAGGGATTGGCTGAACGAGAACTGGCTCGAGCCAAGGCCGAACCGGAGGCGCGACTATTCTCGCCCGGTTGTCGCCGTCTTCGCCCCGGCGGTGGCCGCGGCCGTGCTGATGGTCGCGATACTCGAATGGGCAGGGATTGCACCCGTTCCCGTGTGGCCCGGGAGCGCGGACTGTCGCGTCGAGACCGTCATGACGTCCGGTGATGCCTCCCTGCAGCCGTCCAGGGAGCGGGTGGGTATCACGAACGGCGACCCTTCGTGCACCCTGGACCGCCCCGGTGAGCGGCGGCTGCGCTCGCTCGAGGCGTTGATCCACAAGCAGAACGAAGAGGTCATCCGGCTGTCCAAGGAGGGTAACAACCCGTACCGAACGGTAGTATTTTTCGCCCCGCTGACCCTGCCCGCGGATCCTGGACACATAGGCCCGAGCAGCCTCCTGCAGCTTCGTGGCGCGGTCCTTGCCCAGCGGCAGGCGAACAATGCCGCCCAGCTTGATCCCAACAAGATGCGGATCCGGCTCTTGATCGCCAATCCGGGTGATAGATTCGGCCACTGGCAGACGGCGGCGGACCGGATCATCGAGCTGGCCCGTAGCGACCGTACCCTCGGCGCCATCATCGGGATTTCACAGAGCCGCAACGAGTCGATACGCGCAATTCGATACCTGCACGAGCAGGACGTGCAGCTGCCGATCATCGGTTCCGCGGTCACCGGCGACGCGGTCTCGACCGCCTCCAGGGACTACTTCCAAATTTCCCCGAGGAACCACCGGATCGCCGACGCCATGGCCGTTTTCGCGCACCACAAGCTCGGCAGCGGTGCTGTCGTGGTTTTCGATCCCGGTGACTACTACAGCAGGAACCTGCGGAACGATTTCAAGGCCGACTATGCCAGGACCCACGGCCGCAAGGCCATCCTGGACGAGATCGAGTACAGCGAGGACTCGTCGGACCCGGCCAGCGATGTCGCGTCGGACATCTGCGGCACACTCGATCAGGCCGAGGGCTTTGTGTATTTCGCGGGTCGCGCGCAGCAGTTTCCCGCTCTCCTGTACGGCATGAGGGACCGGCCCGAATGCCAGGGGCAGCAGATCACCGTGCTTGGCGGAAGCGCGCTCACCGTCTTTGTCGCAGACCCGAACAGCAGGCTCGGCGACTACCCGTTCCTCACCCTGTACTATGGCGCGTTCAGCGACCCGATTTCCGCCGGGGGGAACACGGCAACGCCGTTCGTGACGGCGTTCCGCCAGATGTTCGGCCAGGAGCCCGAGAGCGACGCGGCGGCCGGGTACGACGCGCTCAGGACGGCTGCCGCGGCGATCAATCGGGCATACACGGACCGTGGCCGCGACCCCGACTTCGACCCGACCGTCGCTGCGGAGAAGCTGCGCGGTGGAGAGGTCAACCTTCAGGGCGAGACCGGGTACATCGCCTTCGATCGAACCTACCGGGCACCGAAGGACAAACGGGTCCTCATCCTCGAGGCGAGCGACTCGGCGCCCGGTGCCGGCACAGTGGAGATGGATTGCGGGCAGGTCTCGAGGGAGGAAGACAAGACGACGTGGGGGCAGCAGGGTCGCTCCTACCCCTGCCCGAGGGTTGACTACTGAGCCTCGCGCGTGTCGCTCACGGCACGTACCTCGCCGACGGGCTCGCCGCCGCCCAGCACCGGGACGCTCGCGAGCTCGTCCAAGGCCGCCCGCGCCGAGGGCGCCCCAGGAAGGTGCGTGGCGCCGAGGGCCCGGAGTACGGCGACCGTCACCGGCGTGCTCGCCCGGGCCGCTCCGTCCTCGATCTTGACGGCGCCTGCCCGGCCGTCGGGCAACGCGAACGCCTTGACGCCCTCGGCTCCGCCCTTGATCAGCAGCCCCGGCACACCCCGCATGAGCGTCCGCTCGTCGCGCCGGCTCCCCGAGCACCATGCCGGGTGGGCCCGCATGGCGTCGGCCACCCGGCGCTCGGTGCCATCCGGGTCGGCGAGCACGACGGACCGGTACGCCCGGGCGAGGCCGGTGAGCGTCAGCGCGAACAGCGGCGCGCCACAGCCGTCCACCCCCACCGCGGCCACCGGTTCCCCGGCCAGCCGTTCGATGGTGGCCCGGATCGCGACCTGAAGCGGATGATCCGGATCGCGGTACGAACCGGCCGACCAGTAGGCCGGCCAGCCGGCCGCGACGCAGGTGGCCAGCATGGCGGCGTGCTTGCCGGAGCAGTTCATGAAGGCCGGACGCGGATCTTGCCCGGCTCGCACCGCCGACCGGGCGGCGTCGGCGTCCAGCGGCAGGGCCGGCGGGCAGCCCAGCGCCGACTCGTCGAGGCCGGCGGCGCCCAGAATGCGGCGCACCCCGGCCAGGTGGAACTCCTCCCCGCTGTGGCTCCCCGCGGCCAGCGCGAGCAGCTCGCCCTCCAGCCGGAGCCCGCACTCCAGCATGGCCGCGGCCTGCAGCGGCTTGTTGGACGAGCGCGGGAACATCGGCGCACCCACCGGACCGGCCGCGGCGGCGATCTCGCCGTCCGCGTCGAGCGCGACGTACGCGCCGTGGTGCCGGCTCTCCACGAATCCCGACCGAACGACCTCGGCGACGACCGGGAAATCCTCAGCCACCGCGGCTCGTGTCGCCGGGGAAGGTGATGAGCATCGACGCCATGACGGGCAGAATGCTACGACGTGCGTGCGGTAGTCCAACGGGCGAGCCACTTGACAGTGGATTACTCGCTGTGGACACCGACGTTGACAGCCACGTATGTCCTCCATAGGCTTCATTTCAATCCCGTTGGGAGACTTGGAGTGGGCCCCGTTGGGGCCCTTTCCTTTTCGTGGAGACGCTCGTGGGGGAATATTGCGGCTTCGTTGACGCCGGGTACCTCGTTGCGGCGGGAGCGCGCGCCCTCTCGCTGAGGACGAACCAGGTCCGCCCGAACGCGGCAGCCGTCGTAGACTGGTTGGCCGGCCTCGGCCCGCCGGCCCGCGCCGACGGCGATGCCCTTCTACGCACTTACTGGTACGACGGAGCGTACGACTCCACCCACTCTCGGCATGCAAGTCAGAAGAGATTCCACGACGCCATCGCCCTGACTTCCGGCATTCAGGTACGTCTCGGGCACCTTGCCGAACGTAGGTCTCCCCGCATGAGGACGCCGATCCGCGCCGCGCTCCGCAACACGGCGGTCGACCTCGGCATCGAGCCGGACGAACTGGTCTCGACGTTCGAGACGCACTGGGAGTGGAGACCAGAACACTCCCAGAAGGGCGTGGACACCTTGCTCACATTGGATCTCGTCCGCCTCGGCCAGTCCGGGGCCTCCGAGACGGCGGTGCTCGTAACAGGCGGCCGTGACCTGGCGGAAGCGGTCCGTACCGTGCAGGACCTTGGCCGCCGCGTGGTCATCGCGAGTCCGCGGCGTAGCCCGGTGGCCCAGGAGCTTCACCAACTTGCGGACGTCGTCGTCACCATAGGTCCAGACTGGCTAGGAGCCATGCTCACCACGAGAGCCGGGCAACACGTGACCTCGAGCCACCGAGCCGCATAGGTGATGAGAGGCCGAACGTGATCCTTCTTCAGCAGCGATGCGTGCGGTAGTCCAACGGGTGAGCCGGGCCAGCGTGGCCGTCGACGGCTCGGTGGTGGGTGCGATCGACGAGCCGGGGCTGGTCGTGCTCGTCGGCGCCACCCACACCGACACCGAGGCGCAGGCCGACAAGCTGGCCGCGAAGATCTGGGGGCTGCGGATCCTGGAAGGCGAGGCGTCGTGCTCCGACGTGGGCGCGCCGCTGCTCGTCGTCAGCCAGTTCACCCTGTACGCCGACACCCGCAAGGGCCGTCGCCCGTCGTGGTCTGCGGCGGCACCGGGGGAGGTCGCCGAGCCGTTGGTCGAGGAGTTCGTCGGGGCCCTGCGGCGACGCGGCGCCCGGGTGGAGACCGGCGTGTTCGGCGCGCACATGGATGTGGCGCTGGCGGGCGACGGGCCGGTGACCCTCATCGTCGAGGCATAGGGTCGCCCGCCCGCGCGTAGGTAAAGAAGATCATCGGGTTGTGCTGACCGGAGTGGATCGGGTCGGCCAGGCCCAGTCGTTCCCGCAGCCGCATGAGTCGGTCGTGTACGTCGGGTTCGTGGGATTTCGCCGCCGTGAAATAGGGGATATCCCGTTCCCGTAGCCAGCCGAGGACTACCGCGCCTTCGGTCCACGGCAGCGGCCTGCGGCGGTGGAATACGTCGTGCACGCTGGTCGGTGTGCCCGTGCGCAGGCGGGGGAAGAGATGGTCGATGTACCACAGGGCGAATCTCGCCGAATGGGCCGCGTCGATGAAGAGATAGTCGATATCGGCCGGCAGATGCGCCAGATTTTGCCGCACGTCCCCTTCCCGAAAGACCCAGCGGTCCGCGGAAAGCTCGGGCGGCATGGTGCGTGTGACGTGGTCGACGACGTCGTAGGTGTACAGGCTTCCGTGTCCGTTGTCGCGGAGCGCGCGCAGGATCCAGCTCGTCGACCAGCCGTACAGAGAACCTATCTCCACCAGTGTTTCGGGCCGATAATCGCGGAGCAGGAGATAGGTGATCTCCGCCTCGATGTCATCGAGTTGAGCCTGCCCGCACTGCCACCCGTCGTCGTGCAGCTCCTGCTGTTCCTTGCGGACGCCGCGCAGCGCGTCCGCGTGCTCCTCGTACCGCGCGGCAAGGAACGAGAACGTTAACGCGTGCACCGTGGACCCCGATTTCCGATCGACGGATTCTCGACATCGACCACGGTAGGCGCGGCATTACGTCCATAGCGTCACACGACGGGATGAACTCGGCGCTGGCGCCGCCGAGTGTTTTATCTGGGGCGGCTCATACCACGGAGCTACCCGGCCGGCCCACGGGACACCCTCAGCGGCGGCGAACGTCGATCTTCACGTGCGCCCCGGTGTCCGGTGAAACCACTACCTCCTGCGCGGCGGCCACACCGCCGGCGAGCAGGGTCGCGTCGGTCGGTACGTTCCGCTTGACCAGCGCGAGGGCGATGGGGCCGAGTTCGTGGTGCCGGGCCGCGGAGCCAACGAAGCCCACCTGGCGGCCGTCCTGCTCGACCGGGTCCCCATGCCCGGGCAACCGGTCGACGCTGCCGTCGAGGTGCAGGAAGACCAGCCGGCGCGGCGGGCGTCCCAGGTTGTAGACACGCGCGACGGTCTCCTGCCCGCGGTAGCAGCCCTTGTCCAGATGCACCGCCGTCTCCAGCCAGCCAACCTCGTGCGGAATCGTGCGGTGGTCGGTGTCCAGGCCCAGCCGGGGCCGGTACGCGGCGATCCGCAGCGCCTCGTACGCCCACATGCCGGCGGGCCGCGCCCCCGCCTCCCGGATGCGGTCGGCGACCTCGGCCAGCCGGGCCCGCGGCACGAACAGGTCGGTCCCGTACGGGTCCCGCCGCGCCGGTGCGTCGTCCGGGAGGGCGGCCTCGGCGAGGGCCTTGTCGGTGCCGGGACCGCACACCGACAGCACCGCGTACTCCCCGGTCACATCCGCCAGCTCGACCCGCATGAGGAACCGCATCGACTCCAGGAACGACACCAGCTCGCCCGCGGTGCCCGGCTCCACGTGCGCCCACACCGCCTCGCCGTCGTCGACCAGCGACAGGTGGTGCTCGACGTGTCCGTGCGGGCTCAGCACCAGGCTCTCGGCGGCCGCCTGCGGTTCGAGCCGCTCGAGATGCTGGGTCAGCAGGCTGTGCAGCCACGTCAGCCGGTCCGGCCCGGCCACCCGGACGACCCCGCGGTTGCTTCGGTCGACCAGCCCGGCGTCCTCGGCCAGCGCGCGTTGCTCGTGGTAGGGCTCCCCGTAGTGGGCGGCGACACCGTCGTCCGGCGCCTCGGCGGCCACGGCTCCCGGTATGTGTAGCAGCTGGCTCTCCATGACTCCAGGCTAAGTTAGGCATGGCGTGTCTTCGGGAGGTCCGCGGTGGAGATCAGCAGCAACCTCATCGGGCTCATCCTCGGGCTGGGGTTGCCGGCGCTGGCGGGGTTCATCGTGCTCGCGGTCGTCAGGTACATCACGGCGGCCCGGGGTGCCCAGGCCCGGGCGGAGATGGCGGGCGCCGACGACTTCCGCCTGCTCGCCGAGAACGCCACCGACCTGCAGAAAAAGACCCTGCTTTCCCCCGCCCGATGGCGCCGCACCCAGCGCCCCACCCTGGAGCTGCGCACCGTGCGCGTGGAGCTGGCCGAGCTGCGCGAGCGGATGGCCGCCCTGGAAAAGCTCCTCCGCGAGGTCGGGGAGGTCGGGTAGGAGGTCGCACACGGTCAGGGCGCCCTCCGGGTCGGAGTCAGGGCAACCTCGGGTACGTCCCGGATGTGCCCCGCGCCGCGCTGCCGGCACAGTGGTCGAGTTCCGATGGTGATCAGGCAGAGGGGCTCGGATGGATATCGACGGCAATCTGGTGGGGGCCATCGCGGTCGCCGGTACGGTGTTGACGCTGACGGTCGTGCTGACCGTGCTCATCCGGCAGGGCTTCGCCACGCTGCGCGCCAGGAGCTGCGCGGGACGCGAGGTGGACTACCGCGCGCTCGCCGAGCGGGTGGCCGGCGAGCAGACGAAGACCCTGCAGGAGCTGCGTACGCTCCGGGTGGAGGTATCGGAGCTGCGCGAACGGGTCTTCGCCATGGACAAGCTGCTCCGCGAGGTGGGCTGACCGGTCCGGATTCGGCATAGGCTAGGCGTATGGGCCGGCCGAACGAGGAGGTCGGGGCGCTCCTGCAGGAGTACGCCGACCTCATCTCGATCACCGGCGGCGAGGCGTACAAGGCGCGCGCCTACGAGAAGGCCGCCCGCGCCGTCGGCGGTTACCACGAGGACATATCGCGCCTCGATCTCTCCGGGCTGCAGCAGATCCCGAACGTCGGCAAGTCGATCGCCGAGAAGATCCTCGAGCACCTCCAGACCGGGACCGTGCCCGCGGTGGAGGAGCTGCGCGCGAAGATCCCGGCCGGGGTGCGCCAGCTAACCGCGATACCCACCCTCGGGCCGAAGAAGGCGGTGGTCCTGTACGAGGAGCTGGGCATCGCCTCGATCGACGAGCTCGTGGACGCCATCCACGCGGGGAAGTTGCACGGACTCAAGGGCTTCGGGTCGAAGACCGAGGAGAACATCCTGCACGGCGTCGAGCTCATGCAGCAGGCCGGCGACCGGGTGCACCTGGCGGTCGCGTTGGAGCTCGCCGAGGACATCGTGGCCGAGATGTCCCAGGTAACCGGGTGCGAGCGGTGCACGTACGCGGGCTCGCTGCGCCGGATGCGGGAGACCATCGGCGACATCGACATCCTCGCGACGTCCGGCGCCCCGGCGGTGCTCATGGACGCGTTCACGACCGCGTCGTACGTGGACGAGGTGATCGCGCACGGCGACACCAAGAGCTCGGTTCGTACCACCAAGGGGCTGCAGGTCGACCTGCGGGTGGTGGCGCCGGACGCGTGGGGCGCCGCGCTGCAGTACTTCACCGGTTCCAAGGCGCACAACATCCGCACCCGGGAGATCGCCGTGCGGCAGGGCCTGAAGCTGTCCGAGTACGGCCTGTTCGACGCGGAGACCGAGGAGAAGATCGTCTCCGAGACCGAGGAGGAGGTGTACGAGCGGCTCGGGCTGCCGTGGGTCCCGCCGGCGCTCCGGGAGGACCGGGGCGAGGTGGAGGCCGCGGTGCGGGGCGAGCTTCCCGACCTGGTCGCCCGGCTGGTCACCGAGGACGATATCCGCGGCGACCTGCACACCCACACCGACCTCACCGACGGGCTGTCGACGCTGGAGCAGATGCTCGAGGCCGCGTCGACGCGCGGCTACGAGTACTACGCGGTCACCGACCACGCGCCCAACCTGTACATGCAGCGCATGTCGGACGAGAAGGTGCTGGCGCAACGGGAGCGGCTACGGGCCCTCGACGGAAAGTACGGGGAGATGCGGCTGCTGCACGGCAGCGAGCTCAACATCGACCCGGACGGGAACGTCGACTGGCCCGCCGAGTTCCTGCAGGGATTCGACGTCTGCATCGCCTCGGTGCACTCGCACTTCAACCAGTCGCGCGAGGAGCTGACCCGGCGGATCGTACGGGCCTGCGAGAACCCGTACGTCAACATCATCGGCCACCCGACGGCCCGGCTCATCGGCAAGCGCCCCCCAATCGACGCCGACCTCGACGAGATCTTCGAGGCGTGCGCGCGCACCGGTACGGCGCTGGAGATCGACTCCTTCCCCGACCGTCTCGACCTGAAGGACGAGCACATCCTGCGGGCCAAGCGGTACGGGGTCAACTTCGCTATCGACAGCGACTCGCACTCCACCCGGCATCTGGCCTTCCTGCGGTACGGGGTCGGCACCGCACAGCGGGGCTGGCTCACCCGGGACGAGGTCATCAACACCTGGCCGCTGGACCGGCTGCGCGCCTTCCTGCGCAAGGGCCGCCCCTCTCGCCCGTGATCTTGGCATCCCTCCCGTGAATGATCGTTCGCACGCGGGGTATAGCAAAGATCACTGAAGAAAGGGGGGAACTGCATGTCTGTCCAGGCCATCGATCTACAGCAGGGCCTCACGGACGCATGGAGCAGTGTCGCGAGCTTCATCCCGAAACTCGTGGCCTTCCTGGTCATACTGGTCATCGGCTGGATCGTCGCCCGGGTGCTGCAGAAGGTCATCGACGTGGTGCTCGGGCGTATCGGCTTCAATCGGGCGGTCGAGCGCGGCGGCCTCGGCCGGGCGCTGGAGCGCAGCAAGTACGACGCCAGCGGTCTGGTCGCGAGGATCATCTACTACGCGGTGCTGCTGATCGCGCTGCAGATCGGATTCGGTGCCTTCGGCCCGAACCCGATCAGCGATCTGCTTGGCGGCCTGGTGGCATGGCTGCCGAGGGTTGCCGTCGCCATCATCCTCGTCGTCGTGGCCGCGGCGATCGCCAAGGCGGTACGCGACCTGGTGGAGGCCGCCCTGGGTGGCCTCGCCTACGGCCGGCTGCTGGCGATGATCACCCAGGTGTTCATCATCGGCCTCGGCGCCATCGCGGCCCTGAACCAGATGGGGATCGCCATCACGGTGACTATGCCGGTGCTCATCACGGTGCTCGCCACGGTGGGCGGCATCCTCGTGGTCGGCATGGGTGGTGGTCTGATCAGGCCGATGCAGGCACGGTGGGAGCAATGGCTCGCCACCATGCAGCGGGACACCCAGCAGGTCCGTTCCCAGGCGCGTGCCGGGGAGCCGTACCCGAGCGAACCCACCACGCCTTCGCCGTACGACCAGGAGGCTACTCGGCAGCCGTGATCCACGGTCCGCCGGCCGGTGTAGGTTGTCGGTGTGTCCGGGCGCGTCGTCGTCTTCGGGGCCACCGGCTACACCGGTCGGCTGACCGTAGGGTCACTGGTCGAGCGGGGTGCGCAGGCGACGATCGCCGGCCGCGACGAGGATCGCCTGCGCACCCTGGCGGCGAAGCTGGGCGGGACGCGCACCGCCGTGGCCGACGTCGCCCGCCCGGCAACCGTACGGGCCCTCGTCGACCGCGGCGACGTGCTCGTGTCGACCGTCGGCCCGTTCACCCGGCTGGGCGACCCGGCCGTGGCGGCGGCGATCGAGGCGGGCGCCTGGTACCTCGACTCGACCGGTGAGCCCCCGTTCGTGCGTCGGGTCTTCGAGGACTTCGGACCCCGTGCGGAGGCCGCCGGCACCGCGCTGGTGACCGCGTTCGGGTACGACTTCGTGCCGGGCAACCTGGCGGGCGCGCTCGTGCTCCGGGAGGCCGGTGAGCAGGCCACCCGGGTGGAGGTCGGCTACTTCTCCCTCGGCGGTCCCGGCGCCCTGCGCGGCGCGGCGAGCCGGGGTACCCGTGCCTCGCTGGCCGGGGTCGCACTGGAGCCGATGTTCGCCTGGCGTGACGGGATCCGGGAGGAGAGGGCGGCCGCGCGAATGCGTTCGTTCCACGTGCACGGGCGGCCCCGCGAGGCGCTGTCGATCGGCGGCTCCGAACACTTCGCGCTGCCCCGCCTGTTCCCGGGGCTTCGGGAGGTCGACGTCTACCTGGGTTGGTTCGGTACGGCGACCCGCGCCCTGCACACCGCCTCCCGAGTCTCTCCGCTGCTGGCACGGGTGCCAGGCGTACGGGCGGGGCTGCGGGCGGCCGGGGAACGGGCGATGCGCCGCCCGGGCCGCGACCCGGACCCGGCCGCGGGCGCCCGGGTGGGCACGTACGCGGTGGCCGCCGCCTTCGACGGGTCGGGCACGCAGCTCGGCGAGGTACACCTGTCCGGCGGCGACCCCTACGAGCTGACCGGCCATCTGCTGGCCTGGGGCGCCGTACGGGCGGCGGCCGGGGACCTGCCCGGAACGGGCGCGCTGGGCCCGGTCGAGGCCTTCGGCCTGAACGAGCTGGAGGCGGCCTGCGCGGAGGCGGGCCTCATCCGCTCCCGGTAAGGCCGGCCGCCTCGGCGGTTGCCCGAAGGGGCAGCGATCCCTGTCCCGAGATATGCCCGTCGGCAGGGACCGTTTGCCGGCGGTCCGTGTCAACGTTGCTCGCGGCTCCCCTCTTGCCCGTGATCTTGCAGAAATTCAAGACCACGGACAAGAGCGAGGCCCCCCAACCCAACATCTCGCCGTACTGGGAGGGATACCAGATGGCAGACATCATGCTTCGGGACGGTTCGACTGCCTCCGATCCCCGCCTCGACCGACTTGTGCAATTCGACGAGCGAAGCCGCGGGTACGCGATTCGCTCCCTTCTCACCGAGGAGCTGCCGCTGCGCTCGAACGCGTGGCGCTGCGACGCCTGGCTCGACCAGGGCAAAGAGGGCGCCTGTGTGGGCTTCAGCTGGGCACACGAGCTGGCGGCCCTACCGGTCGCGGTCCCGGCGGACACCTCCTTGGCGCAGAAGATCTACCGGGACGCGCAGAAGGTCGACGAGTTTCCGGGGGAGGACTATTCGGGAACCTCCGTCCTCGCCGGAGCCAAGATCGTGCAGAACCTCGGCTACATGGACGAATACCGGTGGGCCTTCGGCGTCGACGACGCGCTGCGCGCCGTCTCGTACTCCGGACCTGTCATCATCGGCATCCCGTGGCTTTCCTCGATGATGACGCCGCGGCCATCCGGGCTTCTCGAGGTCGACCGGGACGGGGAGGTCGCTGGCGGTCACGCCATCCTGGTGCGAGGGCTCGCGCTGCGAAGCCGCCTGCCGGGAGAGGAACGCGGCATCCCGGTGATCCGGCTGCGCAACTCGTGGGGACGTGAGTGGGGCCACGACGGCGACTGCTTCATCAAGGTGGAGGACTTCGACTGGCTGCTCGAGCAGCAGGGCGATTGCTGCGTGCCGGTACAGCGCTCGCAGGGACCCGCCCCTGTCACGGACGCCGACGCGGTGGCCGAGATGGGCGACGCCTGACGGCCCCATCCTTGGGCCCGCGCGACGCGTCGCTTATATAGATGGTCTACATGTAGGTAGACGAGTGTGGCACTCTACCCATAGGCTGCCTACATGAAGCCGGATGCGTTGCGCGGGCACCTGGACGCCCTGATCCTCGCCGTCCTGGAGCAGGAGCCCCGGCACGGCTACGCCATCATGGAGGCGTTGCAGGAGCGTAGCGGCGGCGCCCTCGAACTGCCGACCGGCACGCTGTACCCGGCGCTGCGGCGGCTGGAGCGGGCGGGCTACCTGCGCAGCGCCTGGGCCACGGTAAGCGGACGCAGGCGCCGTACCTACCGGCTCACCGCAGCGGGCCGGCGCGCGCTCGCCGCCGAGCGGTCCGCGTGGCGGGACTTCGCGGCAGTCATCGACGGGGTGCTCCGACCGGCCTCGCCCCAGACCTGAGACGGCCCGAGGCGTTCCGGCTACCCGGCGGCGAGGCAGCGGCGCGCGGACATCGCGGTGCACGTCAGCGGGATGACCAAGAACGCCAGCAGACCGACGACGTCGAACGGCCAGCCGCCACTGGGGGCGAGAACGGTGAGCAGCACACCCGACACCGTGAACACCCCGCTGACCGCGAACCCGAGGACGCCGATGCCCCGGGTGAGCCGGCGGCGGGCGCCGAGGTATCGGAGGCCGATCCCGCCCACCAGCACGGCGAGCAGCGCGCCGACCATGGCGGCGCTGCCGAGCCACTTCACCGCCCCGTCCACCAGCAGGTACCCCGGCCCCGGGCTCCCGGTCCAGTCGGGCGCAACCGCCCCCCAGGCGTCCCACACCAGGTCCTGCGGGGCGAGGACGAGCAAGACCAGCAGCGCCGTCCGCCGCCCCTGAGCCAGGCCCAGCTCGGTCTGGTACCCCGGCGCGATCTCCGGGACCGTGCCGAACTCGCCCACCGCCTCGTGCTCGGCCGCCTCCCGGTCGAGGCCGCGGCTCTGGTACGCCTCCGTCGCGTCGACCAGGCTGTCGCGCGCCTCGGCGAGCAGGTCGGCCTTCACCCGCCCGGGGCCGCGGAGCGCGCCGCCGAGCTCGGCGATGTACGTGTCGATCACACCCACCGGTTGCTGCTCCACCTCCGCGAGAACCGCACGAAGCCGAGTATGCCCGCCGACCGCATAGGGGTTCGTCGGGGAAATCCCCGATACGACCCTGAATCATCCCTCCTCGGGGTTCGGCGACACTGGGGTCATGGCGTGCGTCGTGACGGTCGACGATCCGGACGACCCGCGGCTGGCGGACTACGTACGGCTGCGGGACGTTCAGCTGCGCACCAGCCTCGAGGCCGGGCACGGGCTGTTTATGGCCGAGGGCGAGAAGGTCATCCGCCGCGCCGCCCGTGCCGGCTACCCGTTCCGTTCGTTCCTGCTGACCAGGCGCTGGCTCACCTCGATGGGCGATGTCCTCGACGGCGCCGACGTTCCCGCCTACCTGGTGGACGACGAGGTCGCCGCGCGGATCGCCGGCTTTCCCATCCACCGCGGCGCGCTCGCGTCGATGCAGCGGCTGCCGTTGGCGTCGGTCGCCGAGGTAATTGCAGGCGCCCGGCGGCTCGTGGTCTGCGAGGACATCGTCGACCACACGAACGTCGGCGGGATCTTCAGGTGCGCGGCGGCGCTCGGCGTCGACGCGGTGGCCCTGTCGCCCAGATGCGCGGATCCGCTGTACCGGCGGTCGGTCAAGGTGTCGATGGGTGCGGTCTTCGCGGTTCCGTACGCCCGGATGACGAGTTGGTACGACGGTCTGGAGGAGTTGCGTGCTGCCGGTTTCCGGCTGCTGGCGCTTACCCCGGATCAGTCGGCGGTCCCGATGGACAAGGCACCCATGGGCGAGCAGGTCGCCCTGCTGTTGGGCACCGAGGGCGACGGGCTGTCGTCTCGCTGGGTGCAGGAGGCCGACGAGGCCGTGTGCATCCCGATGAGCGCCGGTGCGATGGCGCTCGGCGTCGACTCCCTCAACGTGGTCGCCGCCGCTGCCATCGCCTGCCACAACCTGATGCGGCGTTGACGGCCCAGCCCAAATCGAGGTCCCCCGCCCGGGGGGTGATGCCGGGCGGGGGACCGTGGCGGGGGAGGGTGGTCTAGCCGCAGTGGTTGCCCTTGGGGTCCTTCAGGCCCTTCCTGCCGAGGCTGTCGATGCGGCGCCACTCGCCGCCGGCCTTGACGGCGCCTCTGGCGAAGATGCACTTACCGGCCGCCTTGACGCTGACCTTTCCGGCGTAGGTGGTGTACGGGCCGCCGTCGTAGTCGTAGCGCGGCGGGTCATACTTGATCGCCTTGCACGGTTTGCCCTTGGTGCTGGTCTTGCAGGTGAAGAGCAGGACGTAGGTCTCGTGCTGCCCGTCCGGCACCTTCGGGCCGTGCCGCAGGTAGGCGCAGTTGGTCTTGTGCGCGTTGTCCCAGTAGATCTCCAGCTTGGCCCACTTCCCGTGCTTGTAGGTGGCCAGAAGGTTCCCCAGGGTGGCCTTGCACGGCGGCGAGCCCGGCAGCGTTCCCGCCGGGACGGCCGCCGACTCGCTCGCGGACAGTTCGTGCTCTGATGACGTGCCATCGGGCGACCCGGCGCTGGCCGCCGTGGCGGCCCCGCCGAGCAGCAGGCCGGCCGCTGCCAGCGTGGTCAGCGCGGTCTTCCATGTCCTATGCATTCGTAGGTCCCCTTTCGCTCCCCGATAGGACCTGTCACCGGGAGACAGGTCACAGTCAGCGTTGACGCGCCGTGTCTACGGGATGCCGCGGTTGTTCGGTAGCCCCCAGCCCGGCCGAACAACACCGACGCGGTTCGTAAGCGATCGGTAAGGCGATATTGGGGCGGTGGGTAGCGAAGTTGTGGTGGAATCGGGCGCTGTGACCGAGCCGACTCGAAGTTCGGAGTTGCCCCGATCGGTGCTGGCAGCCGCCGGGGCGATGGTCGGCCTGGCGGCCGGGTTCGTGGTTGTGCTGATCCAGGCATTGCAGGGCATGAGCGACATGGGCTTCGTCGGCGCCGGGCCGGACAGCCCCGGAGTGGGCTTGGCGCTCGTCCTCGCCGTGCTGATGGGCGCGGTCATCGGTGCCGTCGTCGGGTACCGGCCGCGCGGGCACGCGGCGGCCGCCGGCACCGGCGTACTGCTCGGCATGCTGCTGTGGGTGGCGGAGTCGCTTACGCTGCTTCCGGCGCTCACCGGTCAGGCGGTGACCTGGTCACTGGCCGACGCGAATGCCACGTTCCCGTACCTGGTCGGCCGCATGCTGTACGGGGCGCTGACCGGTGTCGGTACGCACTACGTTCTTGCGGCGCTCGCCCGGTCGTGGCCGGTGGCGGCCAAGCCGCGACCCCGCCGGCCGCCGCGTCGTGTCGTCGTCCTGGGCGGCGGTTTCGCCGGGGTCAGCACCGCCCAAGCGCTGGAACATCGGCTGGCCCGGCGTTCCGACGTCGAGGTGGCACTCGTCAGCGACAGCAACTACCTGCTGTTCACGCCGATGCTGGCCGAGGTCGCCGCGGGCGCGCTGCACGCGCGGCACATCAGTGCGCCGGTACGTGCGTCGTGCCCGCACACGGTATTCCACCGGGCGAGGGTCGAGGCGGTGGACGTGCACCGGCAGGAGATCTGGCTGCGGCGGGGTGACAACTTCGCTGCCGAGGCCCTGCGGTACGACCACCTCGTGCTCGCGCTCGGCGCCACCGCCAACTACCGCGGCCTTCCCGGGGTGGCAGAGCACTCCTTCGCGTTGAAGACGCTCGAGGACGCGACCCGGCTGCGCGACCACGTCATCGGGCTGCTCGAGCGGGCCGACGTCGAGCCGGATCCGGCGGAGCAGCGCCGGCAGCTCACGTTCGTGGTGGCCGGCGGTGGTTTCGCCGGCGCCGAGCTGATCGCCGAGCTGTTCGACATGGTGCACGACGTGCGGCGCTACTACCCGCGGATCGACGCGGCGCAGCTGCGATTCGTGCTTGTCCACTCCCAAGACCGCATCCTGCCCGAACTCAGCCGGGAGCTCGCCGACTACTCGTTGGCGGATCTGCGGAGGCGGGGCATCGAGTTCGTCCTGTCCGCGCGGGTGGCCGAGGCGACCGGGGACGAGGTGGTGCTCGGCGACGGGCAGCGGCTGCCGGCGCGCACGCTGGTGTGGACGGCGGGTAACCAGCCCAATCCGCTGGTCGCCGCGCTTCCCATCGCGCGGGCCAGGAACGGCGCGGTCGCCGTCGATCCGAACCTCCGCGCACAGGGATCGGCCAACGTGTGGGCGCTCGGCGACTGCGCGGCCATCCCCGACGTGGCGGCGCAGGGCCAGTTCCACCCGCCGACCGCCCAGCACGCCCTGCGGCAGGGCAAGGTGGCCGCCGACAATATCGTCGCGGCGCTGGACGGCCGGCCGGTCAAGCCGTTCCGGTTCCGCACCATCGGCCTGCTCGTCGCGCTCGGCCACCAGAAGGGCGCCGCGGAGCTCCGCGGCCGCCCGTTCTCCGGGCTGGTCGCCTGGGCGCTGTGGCGCAGTGTGTACCTCGGCAAGCTGCCGGGCTTGGAGAAGAAGGTTCGGGTAGCACTCGACTGGATACTCGACCTGTTCTTCACCCGTGACGTCGTGCTCACCGAGTCCAGGCCCGTGCCCGACCACGCGGAGAAGGAAGCGGTGTGATGACGGGGTTCTGGGCGGCGGCCAGGTCCGGGACGGTGGCCGGTCTCGCCGGTGGGCTGGTGTTCGGCGCGGCCATGGTCGAGCTAGGTGTGTTGCCGACCGTCGCCTCGCTGGTTCGGGTGGACTCGCCGTCGGTCGGGTTCGCCGTGCACATGGCGATCGCGGCGTTTGTCGGCGCGCTGTTCGCCGTTCTCGTACGCCACCAGAGTCCCGGTGCGGGCGAGACGGTGTTCTGGGGTCTGGCGTACGGCATGTTCTGGTGGTACCTCGGCGCGCTCACTCTGCTGCCGGCCCTGCTCGGCCGCGAGGTGGCGTGGACGGCGGCTGCCGCTCGCGACGCGTTTCCCAGCCTCCTCGGGCACCTTTTGTACGGTGCGACAACCGGCCTCGTCCTCGCCTGGTTGCGCTCGAGGGCACCGGCGCGTCGGTCGGTGACCGCCGGTGTGGTGCTGCGGGGAGCGATCGCCGGCATCTTTCCCGCATGGCTGCTCACCGCGGTGGTCGGCGAGCAGTACGGGCCGCTGGCCGTCTCCTCGTCGATGATGCAGCGGCCGTTGGGGATGATCACGTTGGCCGTGTTCGGCCTGGGAATCCTCGCCGGTGCGGGGTTCGGGATGCTGCACCCCCGCGCGCCCGACACGACGGGACCGTCCCTGATCCGGGGAGCGGGCTACGGCTTCCTGCTGTGGGTGGTGCTGGGTTTGACGGTGGTGCCGCTGGTCGAGGGGGGCAGGCTCACCTGGTCGGCGGAGGACGTCGGCGAGGCGTTTCCGACGCTGCCGTCGTACCTGTTGCTCGGCGTGGCCGTGGCGGCCGCCTATGCCTGGCTCGACAGGGCGTGGCGGCTGCTGTTCACCGCGCCGGTCGAGCGTGCCGGCGACGAGGGGCCCGGCGCCAGGACGCTGCGTGCGGTCGGCCGTGGCGTGCTTGCCGGCTGCGTCGGCGGCCTCCTGTTCACCCTGGTCATGGTCCAGATCGGCTTCTTTCCCACGGTGGCCCGGCTGGTGGGCGCCAGCTCGATAGGTGTCGGATTCACCGTCCACCTCGCGATCTCGCTGATCATCGGCGCCTCCTACGGCCTGCTGTTCCGCCGGCAGACCCACGACCTGGCGTCCGCGGTGGGGTGGGGGACCGCGTACGGCTTCCTGTGGTGGGTGCTGGGCGGGGTGACGCTGCTGCCGGTGCTGCTCGGCGGCGATCCACAGTGGACCGCGCAGGGGGTCGCGAGCACGTTTCCGAGCCTGGTCGGCCACCTGACGTACGGCGCCGGGCTCGGCCTGACGTTCTACCTGCTGGAGGCCCGCCACGACCCGTGGTGGGTGCCTCGGAGCGCCGCCTTCGCGGCCCGGGCGAACCGCCGCCGCATGCACCTGGAGAGCTCCGCGCCGGCCGTCTGGACACTCGTCGTCCTGATGGCCTTCACGGTGACCGTCGCTCTTGGCGGAGCGGGCTGACCCCCTTCACAACCGCGCTCCGGCTTCCCGGCACCTCGTCGCTTCACGGCTATGGATGGTTTCCCCTAAATGGGAATTTTAGGATAATGATCAAACTGTCCGGTCGTGCGAGAGGACGCCCAGATGATGCTGGAGCCGGTGGAAAAGGAAATACGCGAACTCTTGCCGCAAAGCGTCGCCCACTACGAGCAGGCTCGTCAGGTAGTGCCGGGCGGGGCCACCCGTTCGCGTTTCTGGTGGCCGGTGCCCACGTACGCGGTCCGTGCCGAGGGCCCGTACCTCTATGACCTGGACGGCCGCCGGTACCTGGACTGCAACCTCGGATTCGGCCCGCTGATCCTCGGCCACCGCCACGAGCGGGTGGAGCGCGCGATCGCCGAGCAGCTCACCCGGGGCATCCAGTTCGGAGCGCCGGGCACGGGGGAGTACGAGCTCGCCCGGCGCATCGTTTCCTCCGTGCCGGGGGCGGAGAGGGTGATCTTCGTTTCCAGCGGACCGAGGCGACCCTGTCGGCGCTTCGCCTCGCCCGCGCCGCAACGGGCCGGGGCAAGATCGCCAAGTTCGAGGGTGGCTGGCACGGGGGGCAGGACTTCTTGCTGCACAGCTATACACAGCTGGGGGGCACGGCCGATCGCCCCGCGGCCGTCGCGGACAGCGCCGGGGTACCGCCGGAGGTCACCGGCACCGTCGTGACGCTTCCCTTCAACAGCGACAGGGCGGCGGAGATCATCCGGGAGCACGCGGAGGACCTCGCCTGCGTCATCGTGGAACCCGTCCTCGGCGGGGGTGGTGCCCTGCCCGCGGAGCGCCGCTTCCTCCAGGCCGTGGGCGACGCCTGCCGGGAGTGCGGCGTCGTGCTGATCGCTGACGAGGTCATCACCGGCTTTCGGCTCGCGCCAGGAGGGGCGGCTGGCCTCCTCGGCGTGCGGCCGGATCTGACTGTCTTCGGAAAGATCGTGGGTGGCGGTCTTCCGGTGGGAGCCGTATGCGGGCGGGGGGACCTCGTGGACAGGGTGCTGGCCGGCGACGATGGCCTTTCCGTGGTGGCGGGCGGCACGCATGCCGCCAACCCGATGACCACCGCCGCGGGAGTCGCGCAGCTCGACGTTCTTCTGGAGAATCCCGAGATCTACTCCACGCTCGAGGCGCGCGGAGATCGTCTCCGTTCGGAGCTGTCCGCGCTGGTAAGCCGGCTCGGCATCTCGGCGCACGTCACCGGGGCCGGATCGTTGTGGGGCTTCCATTTCACCGACGCAAAGCCGGCGAACGTACGCGACCTGCACGGCAGCGACAAGGTGGCGGCGAGGATGCTGGCGGCGCTTCTCCTGCGGGAGGGTGTGTTCCTGTCCTCGCCCGTACACCTGGCCTTCCTGAGTTCGGCTCACGGCGAATCGGAGCTGGACCAGATCGTCGCGGCCCATGCCACGGCGCTCGAGCGCATGAAGACCGAGGGAATCGTGTGAGGCCCGTGATGTCCGGCGCTTTCAAGAGGTTCGTGCTTCCGGCCGCGATCTTTCAGATCGTGGTGGTGGGTCCAGGCTTCAGCACGGGACGGGAGGTCGTCGAGTACGCGGGCCAGCTCGGTGCACTGGGCATCTGGACCATCGTCGTCTTGCTGGTAGGGTTCGCGGTCCTGTGCACGATCGCCTACGAACTGGCCCGTATTCTGCGGGTCTACAATTATCGCGAGTACGTACGGAAGCTCAAAGGCCCGCTTTGGCCGCTCTTCGATCTGATATGGATCGTTTTCATGATCGTGGTCACCGGAATCGTGACCTCGGCGGTCGGTGAGGTACTTTCCGGGTCCTTTCATGTGCCCTATCTGCTTGCCGTCATAGGCGTTCTGGTCGCGATAGGCATCGTGCTGTTCTCCGGCCGGAGCATTCTCGAGGGGTTCGACCTGCTCGGCAGCATCCTGTTCTCGGTCGGCATCATCGTTCTCGCGATCTTCGTCCTGGTGCGGCGGTGGGACGAGGCGGCGGGCGTCATCGCCAGCGGCGACGTTTCCCAATCGCCGTCGCCGACGGTTGCCGCCGCGTTGGTGTCGGGCCTGGTGTACGTCGGCTACAACATTCCGAGCGTCGTGCCCGTACTCTTCTGCCTCGACCGTCAGCAGAAGCGACGCGAAACGATTACGGCGGGTATTCTGTCGGGCGTTTTCGTTACCATTCCGTTCGTACTGACCTATCTGGCGGTGCAGAGCTTCTACGACGAGGGGGTGACGGAGGCGCCCATCCCTTGGCTGGTCATGCTGGAAAGGACCGGCGGCATCGGGCTGAGCCTGCTCTTCGCGGTGGTCCTGGTCTACGCCGTCGTCGACACCTCCGCCGCCATGATCCGCGCGTTCCTCGACCGGGTGGACAGCGCCCTCGCGGGCCTCGGCCGCCGCGGCCTGACCCCTCGGGCCAGGACCGTCTGGATCGTGGGCGTTCTCGTCCTGGCCTTCGTGCTCTCCCGGATCGGGATCATCGCGCTGGTGTCGCAGGGGTACACCTACCTCGCGTATGCGTTCCTGATCGTCTTCGTGCTGCCGCTGGTGACCAGGGGTGTGTACCTCATCCTCACGGCGCGGCCCCAGTCGAGCGAGGAGCCGGACGAGGCCGCCTCCCGCGGCGGCTGAGCCAACAATCCAACCCACCGGAGCCGAGAGAGCAGAGGACAGGTGAGGGCGAATGCGGCTCACCAAGATGGGTCACGCGTGTGTGCGGCTGGAGAAGGAGGGCGCGGCGCTGGTCGTCGACCCGGGCTCGTTTACCGAGCCGGAGGCGACGCTCGGCGCCGACGGTGTGCTGATCACCCACGAGCACGTCGACCACTTCGACGTTGACCGGATCGTCGCCGCCGTCGACCGCAACCCCGGCCTGGAGATCTGGACGAATCCGAGTGTCCGCCGGCTGCTCGCGGACGCCGGCGTGCGCGCACACGCCGTGGGCCGCGGCGAGGCGTTCTCGGTCGCCGGCTTCGAGGTGGGGGTGTACGGCGAGTGGCATGCGGTTCTCCATCCCGACATACCGGTGGTCAACAACATCGGCTTCCTGGTCGACGGCGAGGTGTTCCACCCCGGCGACCAGTTCACGGTCCCCGACGTACCGGTGAACACGCTGCTGTTGCCCACCAACGCGCCGTGGCTCAAGGTGTCAGAGATGGTCGACTACGTACGGGAGGTCGGGCCGCGCCGCGCGTACTCGGTGCACGACGGGCTGCTCAACTCGAACGGTCTCGGCATCGTTGACGCTTTCCTCAGCGGCTCACGGGTACGGATCGACACCGATGCCCGCCGGCTCGAGCTCGGAGAGGGCGCCGACCTTGGATGACCTGCTTTCATGGCTGAAATCGTGCCAGGCCACACCGGGCGGGGTATCGTGACCGCCGTGACGCGGCCCCTTCGCCCGCCGACGGCTCAGGAATTCGTCCTTTCCGAGCTGCGCCAGGCCATCCTGTCCGGACGGCTTGCCCCCGGCGAACCCATCCGCCAGGACGCGCTCGCCGAGCAGCTCGGGGTGAGCCGCGTGCCGCTGCGGGAGGCGCTGAAGATCCTGGAGGGCGAGGGGCAGGTCACGTACCGGCCGCACCGCGGCTACTTCGTGACCGACCTGTCCCTCGACGACCTGCTGGAGGTGTACCGGATCCGGCAGCTGCTGGAGGGCGAGGCGGCGCGTCGTGCGATCGACCGGCTGACCGAGGAGGACCTGGAGCGTCTCGCCGAGGCGCAGCGGGAGGTCGACAAGGCCGGCGCGGCGAGCGACATCATGGCGATGACGACCGCCAACCGCAGGTTCCACTTCATCCTGCTGGAGGCGGCAGGTATGCCGCGGTTGATGCGGCTCATCCGGATCCTGTGGGACGCCACCGACACCTACCGGGCGGTGTACCTGGGCGACGAGCGGAACCGTCAGCGGGTCTCCCGCGAGCACGACGTCATCGTGTCGGCGGTCCGTTCCGGCGACGTCGAGCTGGTGGTACGGGTGCTGGACGAGCACCGCAACGCCGCCGTCGAGGTGCTCCGGCAGGTAGTGGCCAGCGGCCCAGCGGCAAAGGACTAAACCGGCCAGGTCTCCCGCTGCCAGGCGGCGTCCCAGAACATCCACTCGTACCGGGACGTGGTGACGAAGTGCTGGCGCATCCGTTCCTTCTCGGCCGCGGACAGCTCGGCGCCCAGCCGGTCGGTGAGGTCGAGCACCGCGTTCACCACCGCCTGGAACTCCTCACCCCCGTACGTGGTGATCCACCGCGCGTACAGCGGGTCGGGTGAGGACCGCTCCAGCAGGGCGTCGCCGACCCGGGCGTAGATCCAGTAGCACGGGAGTACCGCGCCCAGCGCCTCCGCGAACGACCCTCCGTAGCAGGTGGCGAGGAGGTAGCTGGTGTAGGCCTGGGTGGTGGGCTTCACCGGCTCGGCCGCGGCGCCCTCCGCCGAGCCGCCGAGGGCCGAAACGAATTCCGCGTGCATCTGCTGCTCCACGGCGATCGCCTCGCTCGCGTGCTCGGCGAACATCCTGGAGTCCACCTCGGTCGGCGCCTTGGCCGCGCAGATCGTGAGCGCCCGCGCGTAGGCGCGCAGGTAGTGCGCGTCCTGGATCACGTAGTGCCGGAACGCGTCCTGCGGCAGGCTGCCATCGGTGAGTCCCCGTACGAAGGGGTGCTCGAGGATCCGGTTGAAGATGTCGTCGATCTCGGCCCACAGCTCGTCGCGCAGCAATCCCATGGATCGACTGTATCTGCCCCTCCCTTGGCCGTGATCTTGCAGAAATTTGAACCGGCCCAAGTTGAATTTCTGCAAGATCACGGCCAAGGGGGGAGGGGGTGCTAGCCCTTGACGGCGCCCATGGTGAAGCCGGCGATGAACCTCTCCAGGAAGAGGTTGAAGACGAACGCGATGGGCACCGCTACCAGGACCGTCGACGCCTGCAGCGACTGCCAGAAGAACACGTCGCCGCGCACGAGCTCGGTGGGCACGCCGGTGCTGATGACCTTCTCCGAGGTGGGCGACACGAAGGCCAGCGCGTAGATGAACTCGCTGGCGGCCAGGGTGAACGCGAACACGACCACGGCGACGACGCCGGGGAAGACCAGCGGCACCACCGTACGGACGAACGCCCCGAGCCGGCTGTAGCCGTCCACCATCGCCTGCTCCTCGATGTCCTTCGGTATCGCCTTGAGGAAGCCGATGAGCAGCCACACCGAGACCGGGATCGTGATCGTCGGGTAAATGAGCACGAGCGACCAGGTCGAGTCCTGCAGCCCCAGCACTCCAACGACCCGGGAGAGGGAGATGAACAGCAGCGTCGGCGGCACCAGGTAGACGAAGAAGATCGCGATGCCGAGCGGCCCGGACCACGGCCGGTTGAGCCGGGCCAGGCTGTATGCGGCCGGCAGTCCGAGGAAGAGGGTGATGGCGACCACGAGTAGCCCCACCCAGAGGGTGTTCCAGGCGAAGGTGGCGAACGCGGTGTCGGTGAACAGGTAGCTCACGTGCTCGCCGGTCGGGTTCACGTTGTAGATGAACGGGTTGTTGTCCCTCTGGTACAGGTCGGTGTCCTGCTTGAAGGCGGTGATGCCGGACCACAGGAACGGGCCGGCGCAGACGAGCGCGGCGGTCACCGCGGCGGCGTACAGGCCTATCCGGGCGGCCACGTGCCGTCGGGCCGCGCGCCGGCGGAGATGGGCGATCGTGCGCTCGTCGAGCGCGGTAGTGGGCGCCGCCGTCATGAGACCTCCATGCGCCGTACCGCGGTGAGGATCGCGATGACGGCGGCGAGCAGCAGCGGGAACAGGAACAGCGCGACCGCGGCGCCCTGGGCCAGGTCGCCGCCCTCGATCCCCTTAATGAACGCCCAGCTCGCCAGCACCTGCGTGGAGTGGGTAGGTCCGCCGCCGGTGAGCAGGTAGACCACCGTCATGTCGGTGAACGTGATCACCGCGCCGAACAGCGCGGCCACAGCGATGACCGGCAGGGTGAACGGGATCGTCACCTCGAACATCCGGCGCCAGAACCCGGCACCGTCGACCGCCGCCGCCTCGACGATGTCCTTGGGGATGGCGACGAGTCCGGCCATGATGATCACCGCGGCGAGCGGCAGGGTCCGCCACGTGTACACGGCGATGACCGAGGCCATGGCCAGGTTCGGCTTGCCGAGCCAGTACATGTTCCCCTGGATGAACCCGAACTCCCGGAGCACCCAGTCGATGGGGCTGAAGATGGAGTCGAGCAGCCACAGCCAGGCGATCGCCGAAAGCGCGACCGGCGTGGTCCACGGCAGCAGGACCAGGAAGCGCACTATCCACTTGCCGCGGAAGTTGGCGACCAGGATGTTGGCCAGCACCTTGCCGAGGACCACTATGAGCGCCATCGCGATCCCGGTGTAGACCAGGGTGTTCTTGAGCGACTGCCAGAACACCGGATCGCCGAAGATGCGCTGGTAGTTGCGCAGCCCTGCCCAGTTGAAGCTCGGGTTGCCGGTGGTGACGTCGCTGAAGCTGAACGCGATGGCGAGGAAGAACGGCACCGCGACCAGCGCGATGATGTAGACCACCGACGGCAGCAGGAAGACCCAGGCCAGCAGGCCGTCGCGGTCGGCGAAGCGCGGGCGGGCCCTTCTCCCGGTCTCGACGTCCGCGCGCTCCAGCGTCGCCTGCGCCACGTCAGCCGCCCACCCGCACCGGGTCGGTCCGTTCCCCGGACTTGGCGTCGAAGAAACGCAGGTGGTAGCCGTGTACGGCGAACGTGTAGGTCTGGTCCGGCGTGATCGGAACCGACACGGTGGCCGGCAGCCGGGCGATGATCCGGGTCTCCTCGCCCAGCCCCTTCACCACCCCGTACAGGTGGCGGTCGCCGGAGAGGTGCTCCAGCCGGTGCACGTGGAACGGCAGGGTGATCCGGTCGTCGCCGGAAACGATCTCCTCGGGGAGCAGGTGCTCGGGGCGGAACCCGATGAGCCGGCCGTCCCGGGGCACCAGGTTCATCGGCGGGGATCCGAGGAAGGTGGCCACGAAGGTGTCGGCCGGGTCGTCGTACACCTCGACCGGCTTGCCGATCTGGCGTACCCGCCCCTCGTACATCACAGCTATCCGGTCGCCGAGACCCATCGCCTCCACCTGGTCGTGGGTGACGTAGATCGTCGTCGTGCCGATCCGCTGCTGGAAGCTCTTGAGCTCGTCGCGGGCGCTGGCCCGGAGCTTGGCGTCGAGGTTGGACAGCGGCTCGTCCAGCAGGAAGACGCTCGGCTCGCGCACCAGGGCGCGGGCCAGGGCAACCCGCTGGCGCTCGCCGCCGGAAAGCTGCCGGGGCTTGCGGTCGAACAGGTGGCCGATGCCGAGGAGGTCCGCGGCCCACCCCGCCTTGCGCTCGCGCTCGGCCTTGCCGATCCTCTCCGCCTTGAGCGGGAAGACGATGTTCGCGAGCACCGACTTGTGCGGGTAGAGGGCGTAGCTCTGGAAGACCATCGCGATCCGCCGGGCCCGCGGCGGCAGGCCGTTGACCACGTGCCCGCCGATGAGCACCTCGCCCTCGGTGGGCACCTCCAGCCCGGCGATGGTGCGCAGCAGGGTGGTCTTGCCGCACCCGGACGGCCCGAGGAGCACGAGGTACTCGCCTTCCTCGGTGGCCACGTCCACGCCGTCCACGGCGTGCACGCCACCGGCGTCGAAGTACTTCCTGAGCTTTCTGACCTCGACGATCGCCACGTCAGCGCTCCGTTGTCCCAGCTCTTTCCGATGAGTGGGCCATTCACCCGTTAGGTCCGGATGAGTGGCCCACTCATCGGATCGGTGGCCTACCCGTTCAGCTTCCCACCGGCCGTTATCCGCCGACCAGCCCCTCGCCCCGCCACTTCTCGAAGATCCCGTTGATCTCCCTGTCCGCCTCGGCCACCGCCTGCTGGGGGTTCCTCTCGCCGCGGGCGGCCCTGGCGTACATGTTGGGTATGACGTAGGTGCCGAAGATCTCACCGATCGCCGGGTTGGCCGGGCCGGGGTAGCCGATGTTCACGCTCCAGTCCACGGCGTCCTTCAGAAAAGCGAGCTTGTTCGCCGGCTTGGAGCCGAACGGGTCCTTGGCGAGCCAGCCGTCCAGCTGGGGCACCAGATCCGGCCACCCGGGGAAGTCGTACAGCTGCGAGTGGTAGGCGACAGCCGGCGCGTTCGCGGTGTAGTGGAGCAGGAACTCCTGGGCCGCGTCCGGGTTCGCCGCACCCTTCGGGACTATCCAGTTGTACATGACGTGCTGGGCGGCGAGCCCGCCCTCGGGTCCCTCCAGCGCGGGCACGAAGAAGATGTCGTCGGCGACCTCCGGGTTGGCCTCCTGCGCGGTACGGAAGGCGGAGATCGAGTTCAGGATGTAGGAGAACTGACCGGCGATCAGGCCCTGGTTGTTGGAGGCAGGGTTCCAGGAGAAGACCTCGTTGGTCATCGCGCCCTTGAACAGCTTGACCATGTACTCGACGGTCGCGATCGTCGCGTCGGAGTTGATGGTGACCTTCTCGTTCTCGTCTTGGATCGACGCGCCGTACGACCACAGCAGGGCACGGGCGGCCATGTTGGAGTCGACCTCCTGGGACATGCCCAGGCCCATCTGGATGCCCTGCGACTTCTTGATCTCCGTGCCGCCCCGAAGCAGCTCGTCCCAGGTCGTCGGCCCGTTCGGGAGGCCGACCTGCCGCCAGATGCTCTTGCGGTAGTCGCCCGGGTCCGGCGCCCAGAACGGGGCGTACGCGTAGTACCCGTTCGTGTTCGGGTTGAAGCTGGACTTCTGGCAGAGCTCGAGCTGGTCGCCGAACCGGTTGTTCGCCTCCTTCACCAGGTCGGTCAGGTCGAGCACGCTGGGTTCGAACTGGCCCAGCGGCGCGGTGTACTGCAGGAGGTCGTGACCCCTGCCCGCGGAGATCTCCGAGGAGATGCGCGCCGGGATGTCCTCGACGTTGACGTGGTCGACGGTGACGTTGACGCCGACCTGCTCCCCCCACTTCTTCGCGAAGGAGTCGAACCACTCGTCGTGTGCCGGAATGAAGTGGCTCCACATCAGCAGGCGCAGGTTCCCGGAGAGCTTGCGCCGCGGCTCGGAGAACGTCTCCTTCGGCGCGGGGCCGGAGGGTTTTTGCGCCTGGCTCTGCTCACCGCCGCCCCCACACCCCGCGACCGCGGTGCCGACCGCGGCGATACCGGTGGTGGCCAGGAATGTACGCCGAGTTAGCCGTCCACTCATCGGAGCCTCCGAGAAGCATGCCTCCTGCGAGCCAGGAGGGATCACCTGCGTTGGGGCCGTATCCGAACCTTAAGCGGCCGTGTCACCTGTGGTGATTGCGTTTGGATCACAATGCGTGTCGTTGTCGTGACGCTTTCCGCCGTACCTGGTTTGGTGACCTTCGTCAATGGGATGTTTCGGGCACGTTAGTGTGCCGTGGGGGACTTCAATGTGCCCGTCGGGGGAATAGCCTTCGACGGGCCAACGGAACGGGCCACGCGGTCCGGTTCGCTGTGTAAGGAAGGGGGGGTCCGATGACCGCGCAGTGCCGGGGTCGGGTCCATTTGTGTGGAAGCGTTCCGCTGGAGAGCGCGGAGGAAGTGTTCCGCGCGGTGAGCGAGACACTCGGTAAGTACCTGACCCGCCTCCCTGACGGGGAGACCGGGGAGCGGGCCGGCGGGATCGGTTGGCAGGCCTCGCGGTTTCTCCACCATCCCGACCTCGAGGTGGTGCCCGACGAACCCGACGAAGAGGGCGAGCGCCGGTCGCCCAAGGTCCGCCCCCGGGCTGGCGTGGACCCCGCCACGGTCCGGTTCGGGCGGATCGGCTACGCCGATGCCGCCCGCGAGTCGTGGCGGGTGTTCGGCTGGCTGCGGGAGGAAGGGGTGATCCCCGACGGCTGCCGGTTCCAGGTGAACCTGCCGACGCCGCTGGCTCCGATTGCGGCGTACGTGGCCGAGGGCCAGGCCGGGCTGGAGCCTGCCTACGAGGCGGCCGTGATGGGCGAGCTGGCCGAGATCAGCGCCATCGTGCCGCACGACAGCCTCGCCTTTCAGTGGGACGCGGCGGTGGAGCTCGCCATGCTCGAGGGCGCGTACCCGGGCTGGTTCGATGACCCGGCGGAGGACGAGATCGTCCGGCGGCTGCTGCGGATCGGTGCGTTCGTGCCCGAGGACGTACCTCTCGGCTACCACCTGTGCCACTGGGACGCCCGGCACGAGCAGTTCGTGGCCCCCGCGGACACCAGCCGGCTCGTCGCCGTCGCGAACCGGCTCGGCGACGACCTCGCGCATTCGTTGGATTGGATCCACCTGCCGGTGCCGCAGGACCGCGACGACGACGGGTACTTCTCCCCGCTGGTCGCCCTGCGGCGGCGCCCGGAGACCCAGCTCTACCTGGGGCTGGTGCACCTCGACGACGGGTTGGAGGGCGCGCGGAGGCGGATCTCCGCCGCGAAGGCGGTCGGTGATTTCGGGATCGCCGCGGAATGCGGACTCGGCCGGCGCCCGGCCGAGCAGGTCCCCGATCTGCTGCGGCTGCACGCCGAGGTCGCCGACGCGCTTTAGGGTCACCTCCCTTTGGCCGTGATCTTGCAGAAATTTCAAGACCTATCTTGAAATTTCTGCAAGATCACGGCCAGGAAAGGGGGGCCTCAGCTCTCGGTCAGCTCTTCCATGATCGCCGGGAGCCGCGGGAGGAGGTTCTCCCGGAAGTAGCTGCCGAAGTCCGGCTGGGAGCCGTCGGCGTCGGTGAAGCCGTACTCCTTCGCCAGGTCTCCGGTGGCGAGCGATGTTCCGGAACGTTCCATCACGTTCGGGTCGGCCGCCAGGGCGACCACCGCGCGCCCGATGTAGGCCGGCGTCTCGGAGTACGCGAAGTGCTCATCCTTGGCGACCGCGTCCCGCCAGTTGTCCTCGGTCACGCCGAAGTGATCGAGCACCTCCTCCGAGCGCAGGAAGCCGGGAGTGAGCGCGACCGCGGCGACGCCGTACCGGCGCAGCTCGGCGGCCTGGATCCGGGCGAGCCGGATGACCGACCACTTCGCCAGGTCGAAGAAGAATCCACCCCGGTAGCCGCCCGGGAACAGCTCGTTCGTCGCCTCGTCGCCGTCGGTCACCTCGACAACCAGCCCACGCCGGCGGGCGACCAGCAGCGGCAGGGCGTAGTGGCTGGTGATGACGTGGGTGTCGACCGCCCGCCGCAGCATCCGCAGGCCCTTGTCCAGATCGTGCTTCCACACCGGCTTCCACTCGACCAGCGGGTCGCCGCCCCAGATGTCGTTCACCAGGATGTCGAGCCGTCCCCGCTGTTCCCTGTCGATCCGCTCCACCACGGAGCGGACCTGCCCCGGGTCGGTGTGGTCGCATTGCACGGCGATGCCCCGCCCGCCGCGCTCGGTGACCAGTTCGGCGGTCTCTTCGATGGTCTCCGGCCGGTCCATGTCGGAGCGGCCGGTACGGGTGGTGCGGCCGGTCACGTAAACGGTGGCGCCGGCCGCGCCCAGTTCGGTGGCGATGCCGCGCCCGGCGCCGCGGGTGCCTCCCGCGACGAGCGCAACGGATCCGGCGAGCTGCATGGGGTCTCCTCGCAGTGGCGGGTGTCGGCGGTGCGGTACGGGCGGAGAAGCTGGTCGAGGTCGGCGCGCAGGGCGTCGGCGAGCGAACCGTCGCCGATCAGCGCCCAGCTGATCAGGGAGCCGTTGTAGGTGACGTGAACCGACCGGGCCAGCGACTTGGTGTCCTGCTCCGCCGTCAGCTCCCCGGCGGCGACCGCGTCGTCGAGCAGGCCGGTGATCTCCCGGCGCATGGTCCACGCGTGCGCCGCCGCGTGCCGGCGAAACTCCGGGTCGGTCAGGTCCATCTGCAGGAAGGCGAGGTGGTTCGCCAGCTCGTCCGGGGTCCCTACGTCGGAGGCCAGCTCGGCCAGCGCGGCGTGCAGCGCGGCGAGCGGCGAGCGGCGCCCCTCGCGCGCATCCTCGAACGGTCGCCGGACGTCGGACTCGGCCTGGCGGACCAGCGCGAGCAGCAGACCCCGCTTCGACCCGAAGCGCTGGACCAGGGTCGCCGGGGCGAGGCCGGCCTGTTCGGCGACCGCGGCGAGGGTCAGCTTGGCGGGCCCGTGCCGGACGATCACCCGCGCCGCCGCGGCAAGGATCGCCTCGTTGCTGGCCGTACGGGGGCGCGGCATCGGGCCTCCTCGATGCGTTAGTAAACGAATATTCGTTAACTATGACACGAACGGTCACGGGCTGTCCAGAGAGGCCCCAAAGGGGAAGTTCGTCAGGGGCTCATCAGGGCCGTGTGGTCCTCCGGCGGCAGGCGGTCGGCCCCAGACGGGCGGAGCGGCGGCTGCCAGCCGCTGCCCGGTTCGTACCGCCGCACGATGCGGGCGGGCACTCCGGCGACGACGCACCGATCGGGGAACTCGCCCCGCACCACGGACCCGGCGGCGACCACCACGTTCCTGCCGAGCCGGGTTCCGGGCAGCACGATCGCCCCGGCGGCGAGCCATGTCCCGGAGCCGATGCGCACCGGGTCCTCGGTGGGCCACTGCCGGTCGATCGGTACGTCCGGGTCGGCGTAGCCGTGGTTCTGGTCGGTGACGTAGACGTATGGTCCGGTGATCACGTCGTCGCCGATCTCGATGCTGTGGTGCCTGACGATGTGGCTACCGCGGCCGATCTTGCACCTGTCGCCGATCCGGACGATGGGCTCGGAGCCGAGGTCGAGGCCGGGCACCATGCCGGCGGACAGGCTCACGTACGGACCGACGACCGTTCGCTCCCCGATGTGGATCCATTCCTCGCCGAACACCGAGCCGGTCGGGAAGACCAGGCAGCTCCCCGTGCCGAGCCGGCCGAAGCGCATGCCGGCCGGGGTGTCCGGGGTTACCTCACCAGTCGCCGCGAGCCACACCCAGCTCTGGTGCACCAGCCGGGCCAGAACCCGGCGCATCGCACCCATGGTCGATAACGTACTGGAGATCGCGTACGCTCCCTTAGCCGCTTCCCCGATTCGACCTGGCCGCCGCGCGCAGCGCGGCGAAGGCCGCGACGTACCCGATCGAGTTCGTGGCGAGGTGCAGGCCGGCCGGCGCCAGCAGGCTTCCCGACCGGCGGACCAACTCGCACAGCACCGCGCCCGCGATGGCGGTCGCGGCGACGGCCCCGAGCGCCACCGGTACCCGGCGCGCCCGCGCCGAAAGCGCCCGGCTCGACAGGACGTGCCACAGCCCGAACAGCAGCGACGAGAACGCGGTGCCGGCGATCCATCCGTGCTCCCGGCGCACCATCCCGTACAGCACCCCGCGGAACGCGATCTCCTCGAGCAGGACCGTGCCGAGCGGGACCCGTACCAACGCCCGGTACAGCACGTCGCGGGCGTTCAGGTCGGCGACCCGGCGATCCAGCAGGAGCCGGCGGGTTGGCGGCAGCGCGGCGGCGGCCGCGTAGCCGGCCACGACGGCCGCCGCCGCGACGGCCCCCCAGCGCAGGCCGCCGCCGAGGTGGTCGACGCCGAGGCCCAGATCCGTCCAGGAAAGGCCAGCGGCGCGGGCAAGCGCTAGCAACACGCCCGAGGCGAGTACGCAGGTCAGCAGGTACGCACGCGCGGCAAACCAGTTGTTGACCAGGTTCGCGGCGACGAGAACGGCGATGACGACGGCGAGAATGCGCGGAGTATATGGGCGCGGCGGTTGTACGCTTGCCTAGGTCCTGCGTGAACAGCGATTTGTGACTTTCCGTAATTGACTCTCCGTTAAAAGGCGTTGAGAGGAGACGCGGGATGCCCGAGCCGGATCTGTCTCGCGCCGAGTGGCGAAAGGGCCCAGTCGCCGGGGGCGAGGAAGAGTCGAGCATCGAGATCGCCATCGTCGACGGTCGCGACTCACCGGTCGGCCACAAGGCCGGCGAGGAGAGCCTGATCTTGATGCGCGACGCCAAGCGTCCCGAGGGACCCGTCCTGGTGTTCACCCCGGCGGAATGGGATGCCTTCATCGGCGGCGTGAAGGACGGCGAGTTCGACCTCGACACCTTCCCTCCCCCGGACGATTGACCCATCACCTACGCGGAGCTGCGTAGGTGGGGTTACGTCGCGGCGCGGACGCGATCCGGGCCGGTGCCGCCTATCGTCGTCGGCGTGGGTGCCGCCCGGCGATCGTCCCTCGCCCGTGTCCTCGTGGTCGACGGGCTGCTGGCAGTTGTCCTCGGAGCGTGGGCGCTGTTCGCCACGCCGTTCGCCGCGCAGCACCAGCCGCCTCCCAGAGTCTCCCCCGACCTGCTGGGCTTCGTACTGATCGGGGTCGCGGCGGCCGGGCTCGTGTTGCGCCGGACGCGGCCGCTGGTGTCGTTCGGGGCCATGGTGCTCGCCGCCGCCGTCTACCTCGCCCTGGGATACGCGTTCGGGCCGATCCTCCTGTTCCCCGCCATCGGGATGTACACCGTCGCGAGGTGGCTGCCGATCCGTCGGTCGTCGGTCGCCGCCGGCCTGGGTCTGCTGCTGCTTGCCATTCACGCGGTCGTCGCCATCGGGCAGGGGATGGCGACGACCGACGCGCTGCGGGCGCTGCCCTGGGCCGGTTGGCTGCTCGTGCCCTGGACGGCGGGGACCTTGCTTCGTACGTACCGGGAGTCCCTCCGGCACGCCCGCGAGGAGGAGGTCCGCGAGCGGGCGTACGAGGAGCGGCTGCGGGTGGCCCGCGAGGTGAACGACGTCGTCGGGCACGGCCTGGCGGCGATCAACATGCAGGCGGGCGTGGCGTTGCACGTCTTCGACCGGCGCCCGGAGCAGGCCAGGGCCGCGCTGGAAGCGATCAGGGCGACCAGCAAGGACGCACTCGACGACCTGCGCGTCACGCTCGCGGTGTCCCGGCAGCCGGACGGGCAGGGCGACCGCCGGCCGGCGGCCGGCCTGGACCAGCTGGACATGCTCATCAACCGGATCACCGAGGGTGGTCTCGCTGTCGACCTGTCGGTTACCGGCGACCCGGTGCGTCTGCCCACCGCCACCGACCTGGCCGCGTACCGCATCGTGCAGGAGTCGCTCGCCAACGTCGTCCGCCACGCCGGCCCCGCGACCGCCGCCGTGCACGTGCACTACGGGCCGGCCGAGGTCCTGCTGGACATCGCCGACAACGGCGCCGGGGTGTCGGTCCATGGGCCTGCTACCGGCGGATACGGCGTTCCCGGCATGCGGGAGCGGGCCGCGGCGGTGGGCGGCACGCTGGAGGCGGGTCCGCGGCCCGAGGGCGGGTTCCGGGTTCAGGCCCGGCTACCCCTGGGGGGAGAATCACTGTCGTGATCCGCGTGCTGGTGGCCGACGACCAGGCCCTCGTCCGGGTAGGCCTGAAGGTGCTCCTGGAGACCGAGGACGACCTCGAACTGGTCGGCGAGGCGGGCGACGGGCGGGAGGCCCTCGAGCTGGTCCGCAGGCTCCACCCGGACATCGTGCTCATGGACGTGCGGATGCCGGTGATGGACGGGATCGAGGCGACCGGCTCGATCGCCGCCGACGAGTCCCTTTCCGGCACCAGGGTGATCGTGCTGACCACGTTCGAGCTCGACGAGTACGTCTTCGAGTCGCTGCGCGCCGGGGCGAGCGGATTCCTGATCAAGGACACCGAGCCGGCCGAGTTGCTGCGTGCCGTCCGCGTCGTCGCGGACGGGCAGTCGCTGTTGTCCCCGGCCGTCACCCGCCGGGTGATCGGCGAGTTCGTCTCGAAGCGGGGACGACGGCCGAACCCACACCCGCAGATGGGCGCGCTCACCGGTCGGGAGCGGGAGATCATGGCCTTGGTCGCCGAGGGACTGTCCAACGAGGAGATCGCCGACCGCTTGGTGGTCAGCCCGGCCACCGTACGGACACACGTGAGCCGGGCGATGGTGAAGCTGCACGCCCGCGACCGTGCTCAGCTCGTCGTCTTCGCGTTCCAGTCCGGCCTGGCCGGGTGATTCCCCGCCGAGATCTATGTTATGGGAGTCGTTTTGTCCGGTTCGGACCCCCGCAACATAGATCTCGGTGCGGGGGTCAGTCGAGGACCACGAGGGTCTTGCCCCGGGTTTCCCGCAGGAAGAGGAGCGAGATCAGGCAGAGGCCGTATGCGAGCGCTCCGAAGGCGATCGCACCGGTCAAGCCGATCACGGCGGAGAGGAAGCCGATCATGGCGGGGAAGGCTGCGCCCATCCCTCGGCCGAAGTTGTAGGAGAAGCCCTGGCCGGCGCCCCGGCATCGGCTCGGGTACAGCTCCGCGAGGTAGGACCCGAAGCCGCTGAAGATGCCGGAGGCGAAGAACCCGAGCGGGAACCCGAGGATGAGCAGCAGCGTGTTCGCTCCGGTCGGGATCTGGGTGTAGGCGAAGATCAACAATCCGCTGAACGTTGAGTACAGCGCGAAGGTCGGCCGGCGGCCGAGCCAGTCGTGCACGTACCCGCTCACGATGTACCCGACGAACGAGCCAATGATGACGATGGCCGTGTACGAGCCGGTGCCCACGACGGTGAGTTCCCGCTCGCTCTCCAGGTACGAGGGGAGCCAGGTGAAGATGGAGTAGTACCCGCCCTGCGCTCCCATCGACAGTATCGAGGCCGCGACGGTGGTGCGGAGCAGGTCCGGCCGGAAGATCTGCACGAACGCCGGAGTTGTCGCCCCGCGTTCCAGGGCCTCCTCGGTCCGTTCCTCCTTCTGCTCGCGGGTGCCGACATAGATCTCGGGCTCGGGCACCTTGGCCCGGATGTAGAGGATCAGCAGGGCCGGCAGGATGCCGAGCCAGAACATGATCCGCCAGGCCAGCTCCGGCGGAGCGATGCTGAACACGATGACGAAGACCACGGCGGCCAGGCCCCACCCGATGGCCCAGAAGCTCTGGATCGCGCCGAGCGTGCGACCTCGCTGCTTCGCGTTGGAGATCTCGGCCACCAGGATCGCACCTGCCGCCCACTCGCCACCGAAGCCGAGGCCCTGCAGCGCGCGGAAGATGAGCAGGAGCTCGTAGTTCGGAGCGAGACCGGATAGGAAGGTGAAGAGGGCGTACGCGGCGATGGTGATCATCAGCGTACGTACCCGGCCGATCCGGTCGGCCAGGATGCCGGCGAGGGCCCCGCCGAGGGCGGAGACCACGAGGGTGACGGTGGCGATGAGGCCGGACTGCCCAGAGCTGAGGCTGAACACGGTGGCGATCGCCGACAGCGCGAACGTGTAGATCATGAAGTCGTACGCGTCCAGGGCCCACCCGAAGGCGCCGGCCCAGAAGGCGCTCCGGCCGCCACCTCGAAGCGACCGGTACCACTCCAGGGAGACGATCCTTTCCTGGTCCCCGCGGGCAGTCTGCTGATCACTGGAGGCCATCGCGCTCCTCCTCCTACTTTGGACCCTCTGCCGTACGGGTCCTGCCGTGTGTCGAGCGGTGCCCCCTGTAAAGATCATGTGTACGGCAAGATCAACGGAATGTCCATGCCTTGTCTCGTTATGGCCTCGACGGCCCGGCCGTCGGGCCCGTGCCACCCCGGCTACGCCGCACGGCGTAGGCAGGTACGTCCGGCGGCGTAGCACGCAGACCGCCCGACGGCGGATGTCCTCGGGCCCCGGACGAGCCAGGCTGTGTCCATGGGATCGGACCCGATGGCCCTCCTTCTCACGACCCTCCTCTCGGCCGGTGACGCCTTCCCCGGCGACTGGGTCGATCGGGCTGCCTGCGCGGGCCGGGACCCGGAGCTCTTCTACCCGGTGGGTACCCAGGGTCCGGCCCTGCGCCAGATCGCCGCCGCGAAGGCGGTGTGCGAGCGGTGTCGGGTCCGGGACGACTGCCTCGGCCACGCCCTCGACGCGGGGGAGGCGCACGGCATCTGGGGCGGCACCACGCCCGAGGAACGCCGCACACTCCGCCGGGAGACCCGGAACGGCCGGGACGGTACGCCCTGCCACGTAGCGCGGCTACGGGCGGCCACGTAGGCGAAAAGCCGCTTCCGGTGGGACGACGGGAGTACCCGCCGAGGCCGAGGCTTGTTTCCGAACGACCACCGATTTGGGGAGGTTCGGATGAACGCGTTGACGACGATGCTGACGCAGTACGCGGGACCGCACGGCGGCCCCTGGGGTGCCGACGGAGGCGGCGGAGGTTGGTGGTGGATCGCCTGGCCGATCGGTTGGCTGGTGTTCCTCGCCGTCGTCGGCCTCGTGGTGTGGGCCGTGGTACGTGCTTCCCAGCGGAACCAACCGGCAGCTACCGGCTATACCCAGGGCGTCGGCTATGTCCCGAGCGCCACCGAGGGCGCCCGGCGCATCCTGGCCGAGCGGTTCGCCCGTGGGGAGATCGACGAGGAGGAATACCGTAATCGGCTGAACGAGCTTTCCTGAGTGAGTTTCGTACCTACGCATCCCCCGCCCGGGTTACCCTTCGACATGGTTCATTTCCGGGCGGGGGATCATGATCAATGGTGACCGGATGACGAAGGCCAGGACAACGTCCGGCGACCCCACGGAAGGGGCGCCCGAGGAAGCAGCCCACCGGTGTGACGTGGGCCAGGCGCACGTGGACGGCGGCCTCGTCGAGTTCGCCGGTACCGCCGCTCCGGCGGGTCGCTGGGCCGGCCGCGGCGACGTCCAGCGTGTGTTCCTGCTGCGAGAGCGGGGCAAGGACAACGAGCACCGGTTCGACCTCGGGCCGGCGACCGATGACGACGAGGGCTTCAGCGTCGAGCTCGGCCTCGACTCCCCGGACTGCTTCCCGCCGAGGGAAGCGGTGTGGGACGCCTACGTCGTCTTCGAATCGGATGGCGAGCGCGACGAGCACCGGGTTACTTCGTCGCTCGCCGCCGTGCCGGGCCCGGTGGACCTGACCGATAGGAGACGTACCTACCAGGTCGCGCCGTACGTAACCGTCAATGGGAACCTCAGTTTTCGGGTCGCCTTGATCCCCGGGCCCCGCAGGTTCGAGGCGCAGCGACGCTGGTTCCGCCGCGAGATCAGCAGGCCGTTCGGCCATGCCGCGGCCCGGCTGGTGATGCGGCTGCTCCGGGCCCGGAACAGGCGGCGAGCTCGTGGCCTGCCGGCGTCGCGAAGCACGCACGCGGTGTACTTCCTCTTGATGCATGCGTACGGCATGGGCGGGACCATCCGCACGGTGCACAACCTGGCCGGTTACCTGGCGCGCGACCACGAGGTGACCCTGTACAGCCTGATCCGCACCCGGGAGGAGCCGTTCTTTCCCTTCCCCGAGGACATCACCGTCACCCCCCTTGATGATCGAACGGAGGCCGGTCGGCCGCGCGGGCTCCTCGGGCTGGTGAGCGCGGTGCTCTCCCGAATACCGAGCGTGCTCGTGCACGGGGACGACCGTGCGTACAAGATCAGTTCGCTGTGGACCGATGTCCAGCTGTTCCGCGCGATCCGATCGCTGCGTTCGGGCGTGCTGATCACCACCCGGCCGGCGCTGAACCTGATCGCGTTGACGCTCGCCCCGCCCGGGGTGATCACCGTCGGCCAGGAGCACATGAACCTCGGCGTACACAAGCCCGGGCTGCGGAAGGCGATCAAGAGGAACTACGGACGGCTTGACGCGCTGGCCGTGCTGACCGACCGCGACCGCAGCAGCTACGAACCGTTGCTGAGGTCGGCGCCGACCCGGTTGGTCCGGATACCCAACGCGGTGCCCAGGCTTGCCGGCGGGACCGCGCAGTACGACAGCAAGGTGGTGGTCGCCGCCGGGCGGCTCACCAACCAGAAAGGTTTCGACCTGCTGGTCCGCGCGTGGGCCCAGGTGAAGCCCGCCTACCCGGACTGGACGCTGCGGATCTACGGCTCTGGGCCGTGGCGGGAGAAGCTGCAGCGGATGATCTCCGAGCACGCCTTGGGGGAGAACGTCCACCTGATGGGCAGGACGAACCACATGGGCGAGGAGCTGGCCAAGGGCTCGATCTACGCGCTGAGCTCCCGCTTCGAGGGCTTCGCCATGGTGGTCATCGAGGCGATGAGCAAGGCGCTACCGATGGTGGCGTTCGACTGCCCGACCGGGCCGGCCGACGTCATCGTCGCCGGGGAGAACGGTGCGTTGATCAAGCCCGGCGACATCGAGGGGTTCGCGGCGGCCCTGATGGAGTTCATGGACGACGAGAGCAAGCGCCGCCGCTGCGGCATGAACGCTCAGGAGACCGCCCGCACCTACGATCTCGACGTGGTGGGCACCCAGTGGAACGAGCTGTTCGCCGACCTCGCCGTGCCCCGGTCGTGATCCTGCCGAGACAGGCTCACGGCCGAGGGGAGTCCTCGAGCAGGTCGATGCCGACACCCACCCCGCCGAGGTCCGTCCCGAGATCGGACTGATCGTCGGCCCCGTCCTCGCTGTCCCCGTCCTCACTGTCCGTGGACGGCTGCGTATTCGCCGTCGAGTACCGACCGGAGCGTTGTTCTTCGGCGAGATTCACGGTGACGGAGGGCGAAGGGCTGGGGCTGATGTCCTCCGATCCCGGCGGGGAGGATGAATCCGGCGGCGCGTCCGGCTCGGGCCACCCGGTCGCGTTCCTCGACGGGACGGGGACGCTGGGCTGCGTCCGCGACGGCGTCGCGGTGTCCGGTCCGGAAGGACTGGGGCGGTTCCGCGCGGCGGTGTCCGGCCCGGTGCCGTTTCGCCGGTCGTAGGCCCCGCGCTGGGCGATCGAGGGCTCGCCGCCCCCGGGTGTAACCGAGGGCGTGGCAGTGGCATTCGGGCCTTCGGACGGAGGGACGCTCGGTGTCGGACTCACCGAGGTCTCGGTGCCGCGGAACGGCGCCTTGCCGGGAAAGGCGCCGACGTATCCGCCAAGTAGCAGGCCGCTTGCCAGAACGGTGGTGCCGGCCAGGCTTGCCACGACGGCGCGACGGCGGCGGATCGGATGGGGCGTGAGGATCGAGGACCCGAGCCCTGTTATGGCAGCGCCGGCCAGCCGAGCCTTGCTGGCCCTCGTCGGCTGCCCCTGCCCCTCCGCTCTCGAGCGGCCGGGACCCGCGACGACCCCGGCGCGGTGCCTCCAGCGGGGTGTGCCCGGCGACCCGGGCCGCACCGGCGTTGGGCGCGGTCTCCAGCGCGGCGCGCCGCGGTGCCTGCCGCGGTGGACACCTCGACGCTGACCGACCCCAGGCGCGATCGCCGCGGCGCGGGCCGGCACGAGCGTCTCGGCGATGGTGTACGCGGTCTCGGCGATTTCGATCATGCTCGCCGGTCGCTCGCACGGGTCCTTGGCCAGGCATCGACCGACGAGGTCGCGCAGGACGGCCGGCACGTACGCCGGCAGCGGCGGTGGCTGATCGCGTACGTGCCCGAACGCGATCTCCACGGGCGTGCTGCCGAGGAACGGGACCCTGCCCGCCAGGCACTCGTAGCAGACCACGCCGAGCGAGTAGACGTCCGTGGCGGAGGTGACCCGTTGCGCCTCGGCTTGCTCGGGGGACATGTAGACGGCCGTGCCCACCACCACGCCGGGCTGGGTCAGGGTCGCCATGTCGGCGGCCCGCGCGATACCGAAGTCGGTCACCTTCACCTGGCCGTCGTAGCCCACGATCAGGTTGGCGGGCTTGATGTCCCGGTGGATGACCCCGGCGTCGTGGGCCGCCTGCAGCGCCACCGCCACCTGGCCGATGATCCCCAGGGTGAGCGGCGTGCCGAGCTGGCGGCCGCCTCGAAGCAGAGTGGACAACGGCCTACCGGCCAGGAACTCCATCACCAGGTAGGCGAGGTCGCCCTCCTCCACGTAGTCCAAGACCTCGGCGACACCCGGGTGGGAGAGCACGGCGGTGTGGTGGGCCTCGGCGCGGAAGCGCTCGCGGAACCAGGGGTCGCCGACGTGCCGGTCCCGCAGCACCTTGACGGCCACCCACCAGCCCGTCACCTGGTCGGTGGCCTTCCATACCTCACCGACGCCACCGGTAGCGACACGGTCGTCCAGCCGGTAGCGCTCGCTCAGCAGCACTCCGGGCTTCATCTTCATTCGAGACTGCCCTCGTCCATGCCAACGCCCCGCCACACCTGGAGATGGCAATGTGTACGCCGACGACAAACCGTACGCTGTGGGACGACGGGTGACAACCGGAACGGCTTCGGCGAGTCGTGGCTCACTGGCACTTATTGGGGGCCGTGCGGGTGCGGCGCCGGCCTCTTCATCGCCGTCGCCGGGCGGGAGGTCGCCGGTGTCTCCTACCGCGTGCCCGCCCCCGTGCCCGCCTGCCGGGCTGTCTTCGCCTGCGCCGCCGACGCCCGCCTCGGCTCGGATCGCCCGGACCGGCCGGTTCGGCCTGATCGCCTGGTTCGGCTGTTTCGGCTGGTCCGGGACCACCGCTGGGACCTGCCGGGTCGGCCGGGCTCGGGGACGTGCGACGCGGACCGAACAGCCTGGGGGCACCGTGTGTGGCGTCGGGCGGGGGCTCCCGTCTGTCGTACATGGCGCGCAGCTCCTGCACGCTCATCTGCGGCCACCGGACGGGCGGCACCCCGCGGACGAGGGCATCGTGGATGAGGTGTGCCATCGAATAGTCGGGATCTGCCTCGAAGGCCCGGCCGAGAGCGACCTGCGCGAGCGCGCCGTTCCCGTCTTGCCAGGCGGCGAACCCGAGCAGGCACGCCGGGGCGGGAGCGTAGACCTCCTCGACGCGCCGCACCACATCGGTCCACAGCTCGAGATGCGCGTCGCGCCAGTCCGCGTCGATGAGCAGCCAGGCCTCGTCTCGCACCGCCTGGAGGGTGAGGAGCAGGCCGAGCAGCGCTACCTCGTCGTCGGTCAACCGGCTGCCCCCAGCTCGCCGGTAGCGGCCGAGCGCGTCCCGAACCATGCGCCTGCCCTCGTCCAGTAGCCTCCGCCGCAGCGCGCTCTGCCCGCTCGCCGCCCCGGCCCACTCGTCGTTCAGCCGGATTTCCGCACTGCGGGTGGCCTGCTTGATCGCGTCTCTGACGGCGCCCGGTGCCGCGGCGACCGAGCGCTCCAGCGCGGCCCGGTCGGGCAGCGCGGTGAGCCCGGCGAGCATTGCCTGCGCCGGGACCATGCTGGAGGCCGGGTCACACGGCTTGCCCTCCGGCGGGCAGCACCGCGGGTCGTCGCAGCACAGCGACCAATACCTGCCGTCGACGACCAACAGCACCTCCCGCACCGGTATGTCGAGGTCGCCGAGTCGGTCCCGGACGAGGTCGAGCACCGGCTCGGCGCCGCGCCGCGGCCCGTACGCGACGAGCATCACCGTTTCGGCGGCGTTCCCGTCGAGCGTGCCGGCCACGTGCGCGGCCACCGTGTTGGTCCCGCCGGCGTGGTCGGGCTCTGGCAGGTCGACCCGGGTGGTGAAGGTGATCCGGCCTCGCGGGCCGGCGAACCCCAGAGCGACCAAGCTGTCGCTGGGGTGGAAGCCGAGGATGTACGGCACGGCGGCCAGCAGGTCCTCGGGCGAGCGCAGCCGCAGCACCGGCGGCTCGTTGCTGGTTGGTTGGTTCCTCATGCCAGCAGGGTGACCTGCCCGAGACGCCGCCGCGAGCCCGCCGGCGCGGCCTGTGGATAACCTTTCGCCATCCACAGGCCATCGGCTGCTGGCATGGGCGCTGCTTTTCGATGTCGTGCCGGCCATGGTGGAGTCCGTGACTGGGACGATCGAGGAGAGGTGTTCGACCGTGATCGTTGCGTTTTCGGTGACCCCGGTGGGTGCGGGGGAGTCGGTGGGTGAGACCGTCGCCGAGGCGGTCCGGGTCGTACGGGAAAGCGGGCTGCCGAACCGTACCGACGCCATGTTCACCAGCGTCGAGGGTGAGTGGGACGAGGTCATGGACGTCGTCAAGCGGGCTGTCGACATCGTTGCCGGCACGGCGCCACGGGTGAGCCTTGTGCTCAAGGCGGACATCCGGCCGGGTGTCACCGGAGGCCTGACGGCGAAGTTGGAGTCGGTCGAACGCCACCTCGCCGGCTGAGATCACATGCAGACGTCCGCTTCCCTCCCCGGAGAGAGGAGTGACCTGCCTATGCCGTCCGTCGCGCCTTCACCGGCCCCGTCGCCCCTTCCCATGTGACGTACGGTTCGGTCGGTTCGGGGTCGTTCGCCAGCAAGAAGTCGGCGAGGTCCGCGAGGTGATCGGTGTTGACGGAGTCGACCCGGGCCGCGAGCAGCTCGCGCCACACGTTCTCGCGCGCCTTGCCGGGCCGCTCGGGTGTCGCCCAAAAACGGATCCGCTGACCATTCGCGTGCGCCGTCCCGACGATCGCCCGGAGCTTGCGCCGTTCGTCGGCGGGCATCTCGCCCTCACCGGTCCATGTGAAGTGTTCCGTCCAGTCGTCGCTGATGAGCGGCATGAACGAGGGAGGGCTGCCCGAGCCGAGGTCGGAGAGGCGGCCGTCGTACGCCGCGTAGCGGATGAGCTGGCTCTCCATCAGGCCGCGCGGACGGTTTCCCGAGATGACCACGGTAATCGGGCCCTCGTGCACGCCCCACGGCCCAAACGTCGTCAGCATCGCCTGATACCGGCGGAGTTCCCGGTGGAGGGCGCGGTAGGTCGACCTCCCCGCGGATTTGATGTCCATCAGAAGGGTGAAGGGATGCTCGTAGTCCGGGTAGACGCTACCGCGGTGCGCCCGGATCCTGTCCCGCAGCGGCTTCAGATACAGCGATTCGAGCGTCCGTCCGGGTCGGAGGTCGGGGAGGTCGTGGCCGATCAGCAGCTCGCCGTCCTTGAGCCATATGTCGGCCTCGGCGCTGGTGAATCCATGACTCAGCGCGTCGAACAGCGGTCGGTCGTGCTCGTAGTCATTGTGGGCGTGTGCCCGGGCGAGCGGCGTGGTGTCGGCCGCGGCCGCAGCGACAGGAGACCCAAGCGCGAAGACCAGCAGGGAGACAACCCCGACGAGCAGCGCCCGCAGACGAGCGGCGTGATGCGTCACGGCCGACTAGTGAACCAGTACACCGGTGAAACCCCGAGGCACGACACGCCTGGGGGTGATGGGGGTACTTCGGCCGGAGTAGGCGCTACTACGTTCCGGGGGCGACGCCGACGGCCGGTCGATGTCGTACGTTGCGAATGTGAGCACGTCGAGGCGTCGGCCCGCCTGGCGTTCCTGGCCGCCGTGGCCGCGGTGGCCGCCCCGTGGCTGGGCCGCGGACGTCGCGTTCGCGCTCGTCGTGGCCGTGTTCCAGGTGGGCGGGACCTTCGCCACGGCTGAGTACGACGACCCGCGGTACCGGCCGCTGGGCCTGGTCGCCGCGCTGTTGCTGCTCGCCGGTCCCCTGGCGCTGACCGTACGACGGCGCTGGCCGCTGGCCGTGCTGGCGGCCAGCCTCGTCGCGACTAGCGCCTACCTGGCGCGCGACCATCCGGTCGGGGCGGGCACGGCGATGGTCGCCATGTTCGTCGCCGTCTACACGGCGGCCAGCACCGGTAATCGCCTCAGATCATTGCTGGTCTTCCTGGTCTCGTCGGCCAGCTTCATCGCCGCCCTCGAGCTTTTCACCGCGCCGGACTCGCCGGCCTCGTACGTCGTCTTCGCCGGCATGCTTCTGGCGGTGGTGGCCATGGGAGAGGCGGCCCGGGCACACCGGCGTCTCCGAGGCGAGGCCGAGGAGCGGGCGGCCCAGGCCGAGCGGACCCGCGAGGCGGAGGCACGCCGCCGGGTCGACGAGGAGCGGGTGCGGATCGCTCGCGAGCTCCACGACGTGCTCTCGCACAGCATCTCGATGATGAACGTGCAGGCCGGTGTGGCGGCTCACCTGCTGGACGAGCAACCCGAGCAGGCCCGTGCCGCCCTGTTGGCGATCAAGCAGGCAAGGACGCGCTGCGGGAGCTGCGCGCGACCCTCGGCGTGCTCCGCGGGGTGGACGACGAGGCGTCCCGGGCCCCCACGCCCGGCCTGGCGCTGCTCGACGAGCTGGTCGCCCGGGCCAGCGCCGTCGGCGTGCCCGTCGAGGTGCGGATCGAGGGGACGCCCCGGAAGCTGCCCGTGGGAGCCGACCTGGCCGCCTACCGGATCGCCCAAGAGGCGCTGACGAACGTGACCCGGCACGCCGGGCCGGCAAGCGCCACCCTCCTGCTGACGTACCGGGAGCACGATCTTCTCCTGCAGGTCGACGACAACGGCGTCGGACCAGTCTGCCCGGCTGGCCCGGCCCGCCCGGCCACGGGCAACGGCGGGGCCGGAATCGTGGGAATGCGGGAGCGGGCGTACGCGCTCGGCGGTGAGCTGGAGGCCGGACCCCGGCCCGGAGGCGGCTTTCGGGTGCGCGCCCGGCTGCCCCTGGATGGTGAGGGTGCGTCGTGATCCGGGTGCTGCTCGCGGACGACCAGGTCCTGGTGCGCGCCGGCTTTCGCGCCCTGCTCGACTCCGACGCGGACATCGAGGTGGTGGGCGAGGCCGGCGACGGGAGGGAGGCCGTCGAGCTCGCCGGGAGCCTCGTCCCGGACGTGTTGCTGATGGACATCCGCATGCCGGTGCTGGACGGCATCGAGGCGACCCGCAGGATCGTCGCGGACGAGCGGATGGACGCCGTGAAGGTGGTCATCCTGACCACCTTCGAGCTGGACGAGTACGTCTTCGAGGGGCTGCGCGCCGGCGCCAGCGGCTTCCTTGTCAAGGACACAGAGCCGGTCGATCTGCTGCGGGCGGTACGCGTGGTGGCCTCCGGCGACGCGTTGCTCTCCCCCGGTGTGACGCGGCGGCTCGTCGCCGAGTTCGTGGCCCGCTCCGCCGACCGCCCGGCGTCCCCCCGGCTGGACGGCCTGACCGAACGGGAGCGCGAGGTGATGGCGCTGGTCGCGGCCGGGCTGACGAACGAGGCGATCGCCGAGCGGCTGTTCCTCAGCCCCGCGACGGCCAAGACCCACGTCAGCCGGGCCATGGTCAAGACGCACGCCCGTGACCGCGCCCAGCTCGTCGTCTTCGCCTACGAGTCCGGTCTGGTCAGGCCCGGCTGGACGACCGGCTGAGCGGGCGCACTCCGCCGCTGGCCGTACTCCGTCGGACCCTCGATCTGCGCCGTGCGGAGTAGCCCAAGTGTCTCCCCGCGGCCGACGACATGGGGCTCCACCTGCGCGAGCATCGCCCATTAGAGGCAGGCGGCCCCGGGTCGGGGTTCGGTCAGGGTACGGCGAGGGCGGGGTTCAGGGGCATCCCCGATCCCGGCGGAACCCGCCGGCGGCAGGGTGTGGGCGTACGAGCGACAGGCATGTCGAGGAGAACATATGTCGAACGTCAAATGGGGAAGGGTCGTCGCGGCCGGGATCGGCGCCGTCTTCGTCGACGACCTCGTCTTCGCGGTGGTGCCGTTTACCGGCATGTTCCTTGGGCCGGTGTCCAGCTGGCTCACCCCGGCGCTGACGGCCCTGCTCGCCTTCTGGGTGGGGCGTACCGTGGCCGCGGACGCCGCCGTCCGGCACGGTGTGCTGGTCGGAGCCGTTGCCGGGTTGGGCACACTGATCATTGGGCTGCCCGGGTTCGCGGTGCTGCCGGCCCTGCTGACGGCCGTGGCGGGCGCGCTGGGGGGCGCGGTGGGCCGTGGTGCGAGGCCCGCCGCCGATTCGTCGGGCGATTCGTCGGGCGACCCGTCCCGCGATCCGGCGCCACGGAGCTAACCGGGCGTGGACGTTCTGGAGCTGGCACGGCTGCAGTTGGCGGTGACGACTAGCCTGCACTGGCTCTTCGTGCTGCTGACGTTGGGGCTGGCGCCGCTGGTGGCGGTGTTGCAGACCCGTGCCGTGCTGGCCCGTGATCCAGCCCGGAGCGCGCTGCTGGAGCGGATGACGAAGTTCTGGGGGCAGATCTACGTCATCAACTACGTGGTGGGCATCGTCACCGGGCTGGTGATGGAGTTCCAGTTCGGGCTGAACTGGAGCGGGCTGACCCACTTCGTGGGGAACGTGTTCGGTGCGCCGCTGGCGCTGGAGACGCTGGTCGCGTTCTTCGCCGAGTCCACGTTCCTCGGGATGTGGATCTTCGGATGGGGCAGGCTGCCGAGGAAGATCCACCTGAGCCTGATCTGGCTGGTGACGCTGACCGCGTACGCCTCGGCGTACTGGATCCTGGTCGCCAACGGATTCCTCCAGCACCCGGTCGGCTACGAGATCCGCGACGGGGTCGCCTATCTCACCGACTTCGGCGCGCTTCTCGGCAACGCCAGCACCTGGTACGCCCTCGTCCACATCACCGGCGGGGCGTTGCTCATCGGCGGGATGCTGCTCGCCGGGGTCAGCGCGTACCACCTCGTCAGGCACACGCGGGAGCAGGAGTTCTTTCGCCGCTCGCTGCGGCTCGGCGTCGGCACCGCGGCCATCTTCGGCTGGTTCGGCTCTTCGGCCGGCCATGCCCAGGAGGACTTCGTCAGGGAGATCCAGCCGATGAAGTTCGCCGACGCGGCCGAGGGCGCCCGGCTGCAGGCGCAGCTCGCGGCGACGCACGGGCCCGGCGACTACACGCCTCCGGCCTGGATCGACGCCGCGTTCTTCCTCATGTTCCCGCTCGGTGAGTTCCTGGTGTTCCTGATGCTGATCTACGCCGTGCTGCTGATCCGGGGCTGGATCTTCCGGCGTCGGCTGATGCTGCGGCTCCTGGTTGCGCTGATCCCGCTGCCGTTCGTCATCGCGGTCGGCGGCTGGGTCTTCCGCGAGGTGGGCCGCCAGCCGTGGGTCGTGTACGAGGTGCAGGGCGTCCACGAGGCCGTGTCACAGGTGAGCGTCGGCACGGTAGCGGGGTCGTTCGTGGCCTTCACCGTCCTGCTCGCGACGCTGGCCGTCGTCAACTGGACGTTGATCGTCAGGTTCGCCCGCCGCGGGCCGGAGGGCACCCAGCTCGGCGCGGCCGACACGCCTCGCGAGGCCGAGGAGCCCGTACCGGCCACGCTGTGAGCCGCAAAGACGCGAGGGAGAAGCGCCACCATGGAGACCCTCTGGCTGGCCCTGCTCGGGACGTTCTTCGCCGGGTACTTCGTGCTCGGCGGCTACGACTACGGCGTCGGCATGCTGCTGCCCGTCGTCGGCCGCGACGACCGGGAGCGGCGGCAGGTCCTGAACGCTCTGGGGCCGTTCTTCCTCGGCAACGAGGTGTGGCTGATCGCCGCGGCCGGCGTGCTGTTCGGCGCGTTCCCGCTGCTGGAGGGCCGCCTGCTGTCCGGGCTGTACCCGTTCGTCGTCACGATCCTGGTGGGCCTGGTGGTAGGCAACGCCGCCGTGCAGCTTCGCAGCCGGCACAGCGGCGCGGCCGGCCGGCGGTTCTGGGACGGGCTCGTCGTCGCCGGCGGCCTGGTGCCCGCGCTGGCCTGGGGCGCTGCGGTCGGCGCGTGGCTGCGCGGCGTGCCGGTCGACGCCGGAGGGCACGTGGTCTTCGGTCTCACCGACCTGGTCAACCCGGTAGTGGCGGCGTGGGCGGCCGCCGTCGCGGCCCTGTTCACCGCGCACGGTGCCGCCTTCCTGGCCCTGCGGCTGCCGGGTGAGTTCGCGGAACGTGCGCGGGAGCACGCGCGGCGACTGACCGTGCTCGCCGGCGCCGCCGTGGTGCTCGCCATGGCGGTGAGCGTGGCGTCGCCGCGGGTGCGGTCGGTCGCGGACCCGTTGCTCGCGGCGCCGCTCGCGGTAGTTGTCGTCGCGCTGCTGGCCGCCGCCCGCAACCGGCTCGCCGCGCGCCGGCCGGGCTGGGCGTTCGCCGGTACGTCGGTCGCCGCCGCGGGCCCGCTGCTGCTCGTCGCGGCGGCCCTGCACCCGTACCTGCTGGTGTCGAGCGTCGGCGAGTCCGCGAACCTCACCGCCGGTCAGGCCGCGGCCGACCCGGCCACCCTGGCGCTGCTGGGCGCCTTCGCGATCCCGCTGGTCCCGGTCATCGCCGCGTATCAGTTCTGGAGCTGGTGGGCCTTCCGCGGCCGGCTCGACGGGCGATCGCTCACCTACTTCTGACATGAGCCGACCCAATCGACCCGACCGGCTGCTGCTGCGCCAGCTCCCCGCGGCCCGGCGCTACCTGGCCACGCTGGCGCTCGTCGGGGCCGCCGCGGCGCTGCTCGTCATCACCCAGGCGAGCCTGCTCGCCGGGTTGCTCGCCGACGGTTTCCACGGTGCCTCCCTGGGCGTGGGGCCCGCGGCCCTGACCCTTCCGCTGGTTGCGCTGGTAGCCGTCGTCGCCGCCCGGACGGCGTTGGCGTGGTACCAGGAGACTGCCGCCCGCCGCGCCGCCGCCACGGTGCTGGCCGAGCTGCGCGCCCGGCTGCTCGCGCGCACCCAGGAGCTCGGTCCCGGCTGGCTTTCCGGGCAGCGCGCCGGGGAGCTGGCCACGCTGGCCGGCCGAGGTCTGGACGCACTCGGTCCGTACTTCACCGGCTACCTGCCGCGCCTGGTGCTCGCCGCGGTTGTGCCGGCCGCGGTGCTGGTACGGCTCGCGGTCGCCGATCCGTCGTCGGCCGCCATCATCGCCCTCACGCTTCCGCTCATCCCGGTGTTCGCGGTGCTGGTGGGCTGGCACACCAAGGCCCGCACCGAGCGGCAGTGGGCGCTGCTGTCCCGGCTCGGGGCGCACTTCCTGGACGTGATCGCCGGACTGCCCACGCTGCGGGTGTACGGGCGGGCACGCGCCCAGGTCGACGTGGTACGGCGGATGGCGGAAGCACACCGGTCCGCGACGCTGCGGGTGCTGCGGGTGGCGTTCCTGTCGGCACTGGTGCTCGAGCTCGTCGCCACCCTGTCGGTGGCGCTCGTCGCCGTGCCGGTGGGGCTGCGCCTGCTGGCCGGTGACCTGGATCTGTACACGGCGTTGCTGGTGCTGCTGCTGGCCCCGGAGGCCTACCTGCCGCTACGGGCGGCGGGCGCCGCCTTCCACGCCAGCGTCGAGGGAGTCGCGGCCGCCGAGCGAGCCCTCGCCACGTTGGACGAACGCGCGGCCGGGGATCGCCGGCCGCGCATCTACGTGCCGTTCCCGCTCCGCGTCGCGCCGGAGATCCGACTCGACGGGGTCACCGTCACCTACCCGGGCCGCGACCGGCCGGCGCTCGACGACGTCTCGCTCGTCGTACGGCCCGGTGAGCGGGTCGCGCTGGTCGGCCCCAGCGGCGCCGGTAAGTCGACGCTGCTGGCGCTGCTGCTCGGCTTCGTAGCCCCGGATCGCGGCCGGGTGCTCGTCGGTGGCCTCGACCTGGCGAGGCTCGACCCCGAGTGCGTACGCCGGCTGATCGCCTGGGTGCCGCAGCGACCTCACCTGTTCGCCGGAACGGTCGCCGACAACATCGCGCTCGGGGCTCCCGGTGCCTCGGCCGTCGACGTGCGCCGGGCGGCGGGGGCAGCGGCGGCGGACTCCTTCGCCGCCGAGCTGCCACGCGGCTACGACACCGAGATCGGAGAGGGGGGCGCGCGGCTGTCCGCGGGTCAGCGCCAGCGCATCGCGCTCGCCCGGGCGTTCCTGAAAGACGCACCACTGCTGCTCCTCGACGAACCGACGGCGGGGCTGGACGGCCAGAGCGAGGCGGCAGTCCTCGCCGCGGCTCGCCGGCTGACGGCCGGCCGCACCGTCCTGTCCGTCGCGCACCGGCCCGCGCTGCTCGCCGCCGCCGACCGTGCAGTCACGCTCGCGGGCGGCCGAGTTTCCGCCGAGGGAACCCTTCGGCCCTCCGGTTCACGGGTGGCCTGAATGATCCGTCTCCTCCGGCTCGCCGCGCCGCGGCCGCGTCCCCTGGTGCTGGCCGTGCTCGCCGGCGTGGCGGCCGACCTGGCCGCGCTGGCGCTCATGGCGGTCGCGGCCTGGCTGATCGTCCGGGCCGCCCAGCATCCTCCGCTGGCGGCACTGACCGTGGCGATCGTGGCGGTACGCGGGCTGGCAATGGCCCGCGGCGCGTTCCGGTACGCCGAACGGCTCGCCGGCCACGACGCGGCCCTGCGGGCATCAACGGCGCTGCGGGAGCGGGTGTACGCCGCCCTGGTCCCGTCCCGCCGATCCGCGATGCCCGCGTTCCGCCGGGGCGACCTGTTGTCCCGCCTCGTCGCCGACGTCGACGCCGTACAGGACCTGCTGCTGCGGTGCCTGTTCCCGGCGGTGACCGCCGCAGTGGTGGGCGCCGCCGCGGTCGGACTGAGCGCCGCGCTGCTGCCGGTCGCCGGCGGGGTGCTCGCCTCGGGGCTGTTCGTGGCGGGCGCCGTCGTCCCGTTGCTGGCGGTGGTGGTCTCCCGTGGATCCGCGTCCCGTACCGCGGCCGCCCGGGCCGAGCTGTCGGTGCGTACCGTCGACGTCTTGCACGGCGCAGCGGACCTGGCGGCGTTCGGCGCTACCGGTGCGGCGCTCGCCGGGGCGAACCGGGCAAGCGCACGGCTGTCCCGGCTAGAGCGCCGGAGCGCCGCCGCGGTCGCGATCACCGGCGCGGCGGGCGTGCTCGTGCAGGGCGTGACGACGGTGGCGGTGACCCTGGTGGCCCTCGACGCCACCGCGTCGGGCCGGCTGTCTCCGGTGCTGTTGGCGGTGCTCGCGATGACCGCGCTCGTCTCGTTCGAGGTGATGGCCCCGCTGCCGGCCGCGGCGCGGACACTGGTCGAGGCCCGCGCGTGCGCCCGGCGGGTCCTCGACGTGCTGGATGCCCGGCCGGAGCTGACCGAGCCGCGGTGGCCGGCGCCGCCTCCACGCCCCCGTACACGGTGGAGATCCACGGGGTACGGGTGCGCTACGGCGCGGCGGAACCGTACGCCGTCGATGGCCTGGACCTGCGGTTGGCGCCGGGCCGGCGGATCGCCCTGGTCGGGCCGAGTGGCTCGGGCAAGAGCACGGCGCTCGCCTGCCTGCTGCGGTTCGTCGACCCGGACTCCGGCCGGGTGACCGTGAACGGTACCGACCTGCGCGACCTCGCGTCCGCCGACCTGCGCCGCGTAGTGCGGGGCGTGACCCAGGACGCACACGTCTTCCACGTGTCGATACGGGAGAACCTTCGCTTCGCCCGGCCGGGCGCGAGCGACGCCGAGCTGGCCGAGGCCGCCCGCCGGGCCTGCCTGCTCGACTGGATCGAGAGCCTTCCGGACCGCTGGGACACGGTCGCCGGGGAGGACGGCGCGGCGATGTCCGGTGGTCAGCGGGGGCGGCTGCTCCTGACGCGGGCATTGCTCGCCGATCCGCCGGTGCTGCTGCTCGACGAGCCGGCCGAGGGCCTCGACCCGCAGACCGCCGACGCGGTCCTGGCCGAGGCGCTGGCCGCCACCGAGGGGCGCACGGCCCTGCTGGTGACGCACCGGCTGACCGGGCTGGAAGCGGTCGACGAGATCGTCGTCCTCGACGCCGGCCGGGTGGTGCAGCGCGGCAGCCACGACGAGCTGCTACGGCCTCCCGGCTACTACCGGGAGGCCTGGGCCGCCGAACGGCTCACCGCCGTCGCCGCGGGCCGGGTGTAGTTCACCGGCGAGGTCTGGCAATGACCGGGTCCGCCGGCGAGCCGAGGTGAGCAACGGCAGCCTCTTCCACCATTTCCGCACCAAGCACGAGCTGGCCGAGGCCGTCTACCTGCACGGCCTGGAGCATCACCAGGCTGAGCTGCTCGATGCCCTGGTGCCGCACCTCGACCTGCGAGCGGGTATCGAAGGCGTCGTCCACCGCCATCTGTCCTGGGTGGAGTCGCACCCGCAGCTGGCGGCCTTCCTGCTCGGGCCTCCCGACTGGCGGGCACCGCACGAGTCGCCCAGGATCGCCGCCTCCAGCCGGGCGTTCTTCGAGGCGGTCGCACGCTGGCTGGGCGCGCGCGGATGGGCCGGGGAGCCCGCGCTGGGCGTCGTCGTCGCCGTATGGATCGGACCCGCGCAGGAGTACGTACGCCGCTGGCTGCTCGGCGGGACCGAGCCGCCGACCGCCGCCGCCCAGGCGTTGGCCGGCGCTGCCTGGGACGCGCTGCGGCCCCTGTTGACCGATCGGCCCAGCACAAGGAGGTCGTGATGAACCGGATAGTCACCCGCTACCGCAACACGCTGGCGGGCGTCACCGACGTCGCCGAACGCGTTCCCGCCGAGCGCTGGCAGGCCCCGTCACCCTGTCCCGGCTGGACGGCGCTGCACGTTCTCGGTCACCTCATCGACGGCCAGCAGCAGATCGCTGCACTGATCACCGGCCAAGGAAGGCGCGAACCCCGCAGCCACCCGATGACCGCCGTCGCCGGCGAGCCCGTCGCCGCCTGGGCCGCGGCCGCGGCTCACATGAACGATCTGCTGACGGCCGCCGACCCGACGGCAGTGGCCCTCACCCACGACGGCACGATGACCGTCGAGCAGGTACTGGCCACCGCCGCCATCGAGCCCCTTGTCCACGCCTGGGACCTCGCTCAGGCCGCCGGCATCGACGTCACCCTCGACCCGGAAGCCGTCGACGCGTGCCTGACCGCGATCGCCCCCATGGCGGAGCAGTTCGCGGCCACCGGGATGTACGCGCCGGCGCGACCGGCACCGGCCGACGCGCCCCCTCAGCAACGCCTCCTGGCCCTGCTGGGACGGGACGGCACCGTCCGCGCCGTTTCATAGCTTGATCTTGTGAAGGCCGGTACGGGTAAGGCTGTAGATGTACGGGCCCGGTTGCTCCGCCACCGCCTCCATCCGCCTCCACTGCGATACCACGATCTCGAGCAGGCCCCAGTTGTCGAGGTTCTCGTCGCTGGTGATGGCGAACATCCGGGCGCCGTAGGCCACTGCGTTGGGCTTCCGCAGCGTCACGGTGTCGTCGGCGGACCGTCGGGTGACGAGCCCAGATAGGCGCCGCGAACGGCCTCCGAAGCCCGCAGCTCGCCGACCGGTCCGGCCAGCCGCACCGTACCGGTCTCCAGCAGGTAGCCGCGTTGGACGATCTCCAGCGCCTTGAGGACGTTCTGTTCGACCAGCAGGATCGCGACGCCGCGCTCCCGGTTGACCGTCAGCACGTGGTCGAAGACCTGCTCCGCCATGGCCGCGGACAGCGCGGCGGCGGGCTCGTCGAGCAGCAGCACGCCCGGGTCCAGCATCAGGGCACGTCCGAGGGCGACGAGCTGGCGCTCCCCACCGGACAACGTGCCCGCCACCTGGCGGCGCCGCTCGGCGAGGGTGGGGAACAGGTCCATGGCCGCGTCCCGGCGTTCCCGGTACCCCCGCCGCGCGGTGGCCGCCCCGACCTCGAGGTTCTCCTCCACGGTGAGGTCGGGGAAGATGTTGCCGGTCTGCGGTACGTACGAAAGGCCGCTGCGGACGATGCGGTGCGCGGGACGGCCGGCGACGTCGGACCCGGCGAGCCGGACGCTGCCGGCGGACGGGCGGAGGATGCCGCTGATCGCCTTGAGCAGGGTTGACTTGCCCGACCCGTTCGGGCCGAACACCAGGACCCGCTCGCCGCGGCCTACGGCGAGCGACACCCCGCGCAGGATTCGCAGGTCGCCGTAGCCGGCCTCGAGCTCGGCGACTTCCAGCAGCGGCTGCTTAGCCACGCCCACCTATACCTCCCAGGTAGGCCTCCAGCACCCGCGGATCGTCCCGGACCCGCGCCGGCTCCCCGCTGGCGAGCACCGAGCCCAGGTGCATGACGACGAGGCGGTCCACCAGCGGCACCAGCGTTCCGAGGTCGTGCTCGATGATGAGCAGCGTGATCCCCTGGTCCCGCAGTTCGACGAGATGCTCGACGAGGTGCCGGATCAGCGCGGGCGCCACCCCGGCGAACGGCTCGTCGAGCAGCAGCATCCGGGGGCGGCACATCAGCGCCCGGCCGAGCTCCAGCAGCTTCCGCTGGCCGCCGGACAGCCCGCCGGCCGGCAGGTCGGCGACGTGCTCCAGGTCGAGGAAGGAGAGTACGTCGCCGGCCTCGTCGGCGAGTGCGCGCTCCCGAGCGCGGGCGGCACGGGTGCCGATCACCCCGTGCCAGAACGACTCGCCGGGCTGATCGGCCCCGGCGAACAGCAGGTTCTCCCATACCGTCAGCCGCGGGAAGGCACGCGGGATCTGGAAGGTGCGCACCAGGCCGGCGCGGGCGACGAGATGGCTCGCCAGACCGGTGAGGTCGGCGTCGGCGAACCGCACCCGGCCGCCGTCTGGCCGGTGCCGGCCGCTGATGAGGTCGAAGGTAGTGGTCTTGCCGGCGCCGTTGGGCCCGATGAGACCGGTGATGCGTCCCCGCGGAACGTCGAAGGTGGCGTCGCTGACGGCCGCCAGCCCGCCGAACGCCTTGCGCAGCCCGGCGACGGCGAGCATCGGCGGGTTCGTCTCGGTCATCGCCTCTCCTCGGTCGCCGGGATCTGCTCCGGAGGCGCGGCCTGCCCGCGGCCGCGCAGCCGTTCCGGTATCACGCCGCGGGGAGCGAACCGTACGACCAAGATGAGGGCGAGCCCGATGATCACGTACCGGAGGCTGGGCAGCAGCGACGGGTTGCCCGCCGACGCGGCCGCGAGGAAGGGGATCCCCTCGAGGAACCGGGTGCCCTCCCTGATGCAGATGAGCAGGAACGCGCCGAGCAGAACGCCGCGGTTGTTTCCGATTCCGCCGAGCAGCACCGCCAACCAGACGTTGAAGGTGACGATGGGCACGAACTGGCCGACGTGCACCGAGCCGATGGAGCCCACCCACATCGCGCCAGCGAGGCCGGCGAGGACGCCGCCGAGGACGAAGGCGCTGAGCTTGAAGGAACCGGTGTTCTTGCCCAGGCTACGGGCAGCTGTCTCGTCCTCCCGGATGCCGCGCAGCACCCGGCCGAACGGGGAGCCGGCCGCGCGTTCGGCAAGCCAGAAACACCCGGCCACGATGACCAGCGTGACACCCAGGTAGAGGAACAGGTAGTCGACGGCGGAGCCGACGAGCCCGCGCAGCGGCTGAGGTACCGGGGAGATACCGAACTGGCCGCCGGTGAGCCAATCCTCCCCCGCCAGGAAGGCGCCGAAGATCTGGGCGAACGCGAAGGTGACGATGGCCAGCGAGTGCCCGCCGAGCCGAAGCGAGACCGCGCCCATGACCAGCGCGAACAGCCCGCCGACAGCGGCGGCGCCGGCCAGGGCGACCGGGAAGGGCAGCCCGAGTCCACCGGCGACGGCCGTCGCCGTCTCCGGCGACGCGGCCGGCGAGGGCGGCACCAGGACGAGGGCGGCGGTGAACGCGCCGGCGGCGAACAGCGCGACGTAGCCGAAGTTGGCCAGTCCGGCAAGGCCGTACTGCGCGTTCAGGCCGAGGGCGAGGATCCCGTAGATACCGACGTTGGTGAGGAAGAACGCCGCGAAGGCGAGCCAGCCGATCACGGCGTGCCTCCCTCCGACGGCACGGCGTTCCCGCCGCCCCGGCCGAACAGCCCGCCGGGCCGGGCCAGCAGGACCAGTACGATGACGCCGAACGCCAGCGCGTAGTTGTAGTTCGCCGACACGTACGCCGCCCCGAACTCCACGCCGAGCCCGATGAGCAGGGCACCCAGCATGGCGCCGTACGGCTGGCCGATGCCGCCGAGCAGCGCGGCCGCGAACACCAGCAACAGGAACTCGAAACCCACGCTCGGCGTGATGTCCCCCTGGGACGCCCCGAGCAGCACCCCTCCGAGCCCGGCGATCAGGCTGCTCGCGACCCAGGTCACAAGGACGATCCGGCGGGTATCGAGGCCCGACAGCCGGGCCAGGTCCTCGTTGGAGGCGGCCGCCCGCATCGTGCGGCCCAGCAGTGTGTGGCGCAGCAGCAGGTGCACGCCCAACATGCACACTCCGGCGACGAGGAAGATCACTGTCTGCAGTTTCGGGATGAACACCCCGCCGAGCTGCCACGGCGTCCAGGTGGGCGCCGGAAAGCCGCGCGGCTCGCCGCCGAAGCCGATCCGCACCAGGTTCTGCAGCACGAACGCGACGCCGATGCTGGTGATGAGCAGCGGGAGCGGCCCCCGGGAGGCCAGCGGCTGGTAGCAGGTACGGGCGACGCCGACGGCGACCGCCGAGGTGATCGCGGTCCCGGCCGCGGCGGCGGGCAGCAGCCCGAGCCCGGCCTCGGTCAGCACATAGGTGGTGTACGCGGCGACGGTCAGCAGCTCGCCGTACCCGAAGTTGATGAATCCGGTCACCCCGAAGGACAGGGTGAGACCGACCGCGGCAACGGCGATGACCCCGCCGGTCGCGAACCCGTACACCAGCGTCTGGAACAGCACATCCATCGATCCGGTCCCGCTCCGGTGCTGGGCTACCTCAGCGCGTCGGCCTCGATCGTCGCGGCCTCGGCGAACTTACCGTCCCGCACCTGCATGATGGTCAACGGCGAGGTGATGTTGCCGTAGTCGTCGAAATCGACGGGCCCGCTGAGCCCTTGGTAGTCGAGCCCTTCACCGGCGTCGATGGCCTTCTTCCCGTCCTCGAAGCCCGTGACGACCGTGTCGCCGTCCTCCGGATTGGCGACCTCGACCACGTGGGTGTCGATCAGCTCGCGGGTCACCCTGCCCTCCGCCTTCTGCGCGGCGTACATCGCGAGCGCGGTCACGTTGATCGCGTCGTAGCTGTTCGCCTGGAAGATGTCCAGCTCTTCGTCGATGGTCTCCGCGAACTGGTCCCGCAGGTTGGGGGCTGCCTCCGCCTCCTGCAGCCCGTACACGCCCTCGACGACGTCCGCTCCCGCCAGTTCGACGTAGTCGGCGTTCGTCTGGTCCTGGGTGACGAACCAGCCGCCCCCGTACCCGGACTCCCGCGCCTGCCGCATTATCTTGGCGGAGTCGGCGGGCTGGCCGACCAGGATGATCATGTCCGGGTTCTGCCGCAGGACGCGGCCGACCTCCGAGCGGTACGAGGCCTTGTCGACGTTGTACGAGACGGTCGTGGCCAGCGTCGTGCCGTAGTCCCGCATCGCCTGCTCGATGGGGTCCCGGAAGCTCACCAGCGCCGGGGCGTCGCCCACCATGAGCGCTACCCGCTTGTACGGCCTGCCACCGAGGTAGCTGCCGGGCTGGGTGAGCGCGCGGGCGATGGCCCGTCCGCCGAGCGAGTCCGACGGCACCGTGCGGTGGAACAGCTGTTTCCCCGCCTGGTCGAGCTCGACGGTGCCCGCCGTCGGAGAGATCATCGGTGTCCCGGTGTCGACGACCACCTGCCGGACGCCGGCGAAGGACAGGCTCGTCGGCCCGATGAAGGCCGCCACCCGGTCGACGTTCGCCAGCTTGCGGGCGGCCAGGACGCCTGCGTCGACGGTGCCCTCGGTGTCACCGCGCACCAGGGTGATCTTCTGCCCGCCGATACCGCCCGCCTCGTTGATCTGCTCGACGAGCGGGCGTACCGCCTCCTCCACGTTCTCGCCCACCCAGGAGTACTGACCGGTGTAGGGGAGCAGCAGACCGAGCTTGAGCCCACCTCCGCCGCCCTCGGTGTTCTGGTCGTCGACGCCGGGCACCTCCGGCGCGCCCCCACACGAGGCGGCCAGAGCCACGGTCGCCGCCGTCAGGGCGGCCGCAAGCGTCCTGCGGTTCATGTCTTGCTCCTTGTCGTCGCGGTGCGGCACGGAACATGGTGACGCGACGAGCCCTGGTTCGAGCCCTGGTTCGAGGGGCCGGGCAATCCTACGCTGGCGGGGATTCGATGATCCAGGAGGGCTTGAGATGGGTGAGTTCACCGACCTGTTCCGGCTCGACGGCCGTACGGCGTTCGTCGTCGGCGCCGGCAGCGGCATCGGCGCCGCCTCCGCGCGAGGGCTGGCCGACTTCGGCGCTCATGTCGTGTGCGCCGACCTGGCCGAGTCCCACGCTAGGGCGACCGCCCGCGCCATCGAGGCCGCGGGCGGCAAGGCCGACGTCGTGCGCTTCGACGTGCGGCAGGCATCCGACACCCAGGCGCTCCTGGACCGGTACGGGACCCCCGACGTGCTCGTGCACACACCCGCGATCAACGTACGCAAGCCGCTGCTCTCGATCAGCGACGAGGAGTTCGACAGGGTGGTGGAGCTCAACCTCGCGGGCACGTTCCGGCTGGTGCGCGGTGTGGCCGCGGCCATGGCCGACCGGGGTTCGGGCAGCATCATCGTCTTCTCTAGCATGCGCGCCCGCGTTGTCGAGCCCGGTCAGGGCGTCTACGCCGCCACCAAGGCCGGCGTCGTGCAGATGCTCCGGGCGCTCGCGGCCGAACTCGCCGCCCGGGGGGTCCGGGCCAACGCCATCGCCCCTGGCGTGGTGGAGACCCCGCTCACCGACCAGATCCGTGCCGACGCGGGGTGGGCGCGGGCGTACGCCGACAAGAACATGCTGCGCCGCTGGGCACGGCCGGAGGAGATGGTCGGCGCCGTGGTCTACCTCGCCTCGGACGCCAGCTCGTACGTCACCGGGTCGTTGCTCATGGCGGACGGCGGCTGGACCGCCGCCGACGGCCGCTTCGACCCGCCGCTTTGATCCCGCTCAGCGGTCGCTTACGGTAAACCGTTGACGCGTCGATGCGGGAGTTTGTGGGGATGGCGCGGGACTTACCGCCGCAGGGCGGCCCGGAGGAGTCGGGCGAGCCTGTCGATCGTCCGGAGGGCGGCCACGGCGCACCGGATGACGTGCGCGGCTCGGGTGAGGCCGATCCGTTGGTCGCCGATGGAGTGCGCTGGTCGGACGTGGAGCTGCCGGCGTCGTACGGCGTGGGTCGGGTATTGCCGGACGGCGCGACGCCGCGGGAGGCGGCCAGTGACTTCCGACCGGACCGGGCTGGCCTGCCGGAGGTGTCGCGTGAGCAGGCAACCCGCTACGTCGAGGAGCACAGGTCCGATCGGCCGTGGCTGGGCCCGGCGGCTGATCGGTCGCCGGAGGCGCAGCGGGCGGTTGCGGCGTTGGATCGGGGTGAGGGGCATGCGCTTGAGCGGCATGAGGGGTGGATTACCGCGTCGGTGGCGCGGGAGCGGCTGGAGTACCTGCGGGATCCGGCGCAGCTGGATGCGGACAAGCGGGAGCGGGCCGAGGATGCGTACAAGGAGAGGATGCATTCGTGCGGGGAATATGTGACGTGGATCTGGGACGCGGACGCGTTCGTCACGGCCTTCGTCCGCGGCATCGAGCGCCCGGAGGTGCGCGACGCTCTTGACGCCGGATATGTGCCGGGTCGGTTCGTACCGGGCGCGTCGGTGCCGATCAAGGAGTTGCTCGGCCCGGACGGGCATCGGTTCTGTGCCGGGTTCCGGCTCTTGGAGGTCGGGGGCAGCATGGAGGCGGCTCGCGACTGTCGGGACGCGTGGGCTGAGGCACACGCGAAGGGTCGCGAGCCCGACGTCCTGAAGCCGAGGATCGAGCCGATCGATTCGTTTGAGGGCGGGACGATCGAGTTCTTCTTCCGTCCCAACCGCGATCGGACCGGCTACGAGGTGAACACGACGTATCCCGAGCCGCCCGACCGACCAAGGAGTCAGTGTGCATCGTCCTGAGAAGTTCTGGCGCACCGAACCTGATGCGCCATTCGCGACGCTACTGCGTGCCGTCGAAGCGCACTGCCACCCAGAGGCTTACGACGAGGCCTACGAGGATCTCCAATCGTGGGCTCGCGATGCAGACACCGAGGAGATGCGGGTCTTCAAGCAGGAACTGCGCGCGGCGCTGCGGGATCCGTCGCAGGTGCCGGAGGGGGCGCTGTCCACGGCGGCCCAGTACGGCGACGGCAGCGACGAGAAGTTCCTGCGGCGGCTGTGGCGGGACCTGTACGGCGACGAGCCCGTCGACCCCGAAGCGGGGTAGCCGAGCGGGCGGACCCGCCGGTTCACACCGTTTCGAAGTTGGCCATCATGGCCATGTCCTCGTGTTCGAGGTTGTGGCAGTGAAGGACGTAGCGTCCCCGGTAGCCGGTGAACCGGGTGATCACCTCGACCTCGTCGTAGACCTCCAGATCGACAGTGTCCTTCCAGCCCGCGTCGGATTCGCGTGGGCCGCCGCCGTTCCGGGACAGGACCTGGAAGTTGACCAGGTGCAGGTGGATCGGATGGTGGAAGTCGGTAGTGAACCGCCAGATCTCGACGTCGCCGAGGCTGGGGCGGGCGTCCATGCGGGTGGGGTCGAAGGCCTTGCCGTTGATCGTCCAACCCTTCATGCCGTGAACGGTGCCGCGGCGGAACCGGAACTCCCGTACCCGGGCCGCCTGTGACCGGCGCAGCGGCTCGTATTCGCTCAGCCTGCCCGGCACCGAGGCCTCGTCGCGTTCCCGGCGGGCCACCCGGAACCGCATCACCCGGCCCACGCCGCCGCTGCCGAGCGTGTTGACCAGGTTGATCTCGCTGCCGACCGGGTAGCCGGAGAAGTCGACAACCACGTCGTACCGTTCGGCCGGCGCGATACGCAGGGCGGTGTGCTCGACGGGGGCGGGCAGCAGCCCGCCGTCCGACCCGACCTGTAGGAACGACGCGCCCTCCGGCGGCCCCGGGTCGAGGGCGAGCTGGTAGTGGCGGGCGTTGGAGGCGTTGAGGAGGCGGAACCGGTAGCGGGTGTTCGCCACCTCGAGGACCGGCCACGGTGCGCCGTTGACGAGGACGACGTCGCCGAGCACGCCCTCCATGTAGGCGGCTCGGACACCGGGCTCGTCCCGCAAGGACGGGTCGAGGGCGGGGTAGCGCAGCGACCCGTCCGCGGCGAACGCCCGGTCGCAGATCATCAGCGGGATGTCCTTGTCGCCCTTGGGCAGCGGCAGGGCGTCGTCCTCGTCGTCGCGCACGATGTGGAACCCGGCGAGCCCGCGGTACATCTGCGGGCCGGTGAAGTCCATGCGGTGGTCGTGGTACCACAGCGTGGCGGCCCGCTGCTCCAGGGGATAGGCGTACTCCTTGGCACCCCGGTGGAAGGACCATCCGGCCCGGCCGGCATGGCCGGCGTACCCGGACCGGGCGGCGTCGCCCACGGGCAGCACGAGGTCGGTGGGGTAGCCGTCGTGCTCGGGCGGGGTATGGCCGCCGTGCAGATGGACGGCCACCGGCACCGGGAGCTCGTTGCGGTGGCGTATCACCGTGCGGCGCCCGCTGCGGGACTCGATGGTGGGACCGGGGAAGAGCCCGTCGTAGCCCCAGACCGCCGTCCGCACGCCGGGCAGGATCTCCACCTCGGATTCCCGCTGGGTGATCTCGTAGTAGTCGGTGTCGCCGTCGCTGCGCACCGGGCGCGCGACCCGGGGCACCGGCAGCGGTACCCGAAACGGGCGGGGCAGCGGCAGCTCGCTGGTGAGCGGCTCCCCCAGGGTTCCTCGGGGGAAGCCACATCCGGCCAGGCCGGCGACTCCGACGGCTCCGGCCGCGCCGAGCAGTCCCAGGAAACCGCGGCGGGATGGGGACATGGCTCGAGTCATCCCAGGGGACTCCTCATCTGGTCGCGGCGGATGTCGTGGGGGTGGATCCGGTGCCGGCCTTCGGCGGTACACCGAGGCGCGGCCGCCACACCCAGACGAGCAGCAGGAGCATGATCCCGAAGATCGCCACCCCGAGCGGGACGTGCAGGCTGAGCAGCCGGGCGTACCCGACGCCCGTCTGCAGGCCCTCGGCCAAGAACACCAGCAAGCTGGCCCCGACCGGCCACAGCGGCCCACGGCCCGGCCGCCACAGCAGCACCGCGAAGAGGATCTGGGTCAGAGCCAGCAGTGTGACGAGGAGCGCGACGACGCCGTGCACCTCGACCATGTCGAAGTTGCCGCTGAGGAACTGCCCGGCCAGCATCGGCTGTACGGAGACCGCGAGCGCGTGCACCGTGATGATGGAGCGCAGCATCGCGAGAGGCACCGGTCGGGGCGGCACGCGGGTGGGCCGTGATCCGGGGTTGGTCATGCCGGAGACGCTACGGACGGCCTTGGCCGGCGGTCGTCATCCCACCGTCGTCATTCGATGGCACGTTCGCCGTAGCTCCGACGCCCACGACTACTCCGCCCGGCGTACCTCTGCCGCGCGAACTGCACGTTTGCCGCGCGGATGGTCGCCCGTCAGGGGGTGACGAGCCCGGTCTGGTAGGCGAGTACGACGAGCTGTACCCGGTCGCGGACGCCGAGCTTGGCGATGGCCCGGCTGACGTGCGTCTTGGCGGTGAGCGGGCTCATGAACAGCCGCTGCCCGATCTCCCGGTTGTCCAGCCCGGCCGCCACCAGCTTCACGACCTCCCGCTCGCGCTCGGTGAGTGCGTCCAGCCGCTCGGCGTGCTCCCTCGGGCGTACGCCCCGGGCCGTGAACTCGGCGATCACCCGGCGGGTGACGCCGGGCGACAACAGCGCCTCCCCGGCCGCGACGACCCGGACGGCCCGCCGCAGCTCCTCGGGTTCCACGTCCTTGGCGAGGAATCCGCTCGCCCCGATCCGCAACGCCTCGAAGACGTACTCGTCGATGTCGAACGTGGTGAGGATGATCACCCGGACGTGCCCGAACCGCGGGTCGCCGACGATGTGCCGCGTCGCCTCCAGGCCGTCCATCGTGGGCATGCGGATGTCCATGAGGGCCACGTCGACCCGCCGCGACCTGACCTCCTCGAGGGCCTCGGCGCCGTCCGCCGCCTCCGCCACTACCTCGATGTCCTCGGCCCGCTCCAGCAGGCTGCGGAATCCCGCGCGGACCAGCGTCTGGTCGTCGGCCAGCAGCACGCGGATCGGTTTCTCGGCCGCGCTCATGGTGTGGCGTCCATGGGTATCCAGGCGTACACGGCGAACCCTCGGTCCCCAGCCGACCCGGCCGCGAACTCGCCGCCCGGCCCTACCGCCCGCTCGCGCATGCCGATGAGACCGTGGCCGACGTCCCCGTCGCCCGGTGTGGGTGGCGGCCCCTGCCCGTCGTCGACGACCCGTACGGCCACACCGCCGGGCTCGTGGTCGATCCGCACCTCCACCGTCGTCGCGTTGGCGTGCCGAAGCACGTTGGTCAGCGATTCCTGGACGATGCGGTAGACGGCGAGCCCGACCGGCGCCGGGGGCGGCCCCGCCTTCCCGGATTTCTGGTAGTCGACCCGCAGGCCGGCCTCCCGGGCCCCCTCGACCAGCCGCTCGACGCCGTCGAGGTCGGGTGTGGGGGAGCGGGGCAGCGACTCGTCCCGCTCCTCGCGCAGCACCCGCACGGCCGCCTTCAGCTCGGCGGTGGCCTCTCGGTTCACCTGCTGGGCTGTGCGCAGGGCCGCCTTCGCCTCGCCGAGAGAGTACTCCAGGGCGTCGGCGGCGACGTTGAGCTGGACCCCGGCCACCGCGACAGTATGCGCCATCACGTCGTGCAGGTCCCGGGCGATCCGCAGCCGCTCCTCGACCACCCGCCGCCTCGTCTCCTCCTCGCGGTCCCGCTCCAGGCGGCGCAGGCGCTCTTTGACCTCGGCCGCCCAGCCACGGCGGCTGCGCACCGTGTCGCCGAGCGCGAGAACGAGCCCCATGGCCGCGGCCTGTTGCAATTCGGACGTGAGCACCGGAGATACCGGGCCCGGCTCCAGCAGCAGCCGCCACCCGACGCCACCGACGACTGCTGTGGCGCCGACCGCGATGCCGAGCCACAGCCGTCCCGCGGCCGCGCACGTGTACAGCGCAACCGAGAGCGGCCAGCTGCCCCCGATTGCCGGAAAGTCCGCGGCGTGGTACGCGGTCACGACGGCCACCGACAGCACCAGGACCGTGACCGGCCAGCGCCGGCGGAACAGCGACACCGCGCCGAGCACGCCGGCGAGGGCGTAGGCGGCGGCCGTGGAGCGGTGCGCACCCGGTTCGCTCGCCGTCAGCGCGACCAGCAGCACGGCGGTCGCGAGACCCACCGCGAGCAGGACGTCGATCGCGCGGGGCGGAAGGCTCGCCAGCCGAGCCAGCTTCGCGGCCACCGCATGTCCTCCCGACAGGTTTCTTTACCAGTACACCTCAGAACCTACGGGCAGGGTGTCGGCCCGCCATCCGCCCCGCGAACAGCGCATCTACTCCGGACGGAGTAGGCGGAGGCCGGCTCCCAGCCAGAAATATGATATCTATATGCTATGCTCTTGCCAGCGTTCGGGGAGATCGTAAGGAGGACCGGGTGATGGCTGCCAACGTTTCCGGCGGAGCCGCGCTCGACAAGGTCGGGCCGGACATGCCGAGGCCGAAGGTGACGGAGCGGCAGCGGGACGGGGTCTCGGGCTGGCTGATGCTCGGTGCCGCGGTGGCCGCCCTGCTCGGCGGCGTCGCGTTGATCGTGTGGGGCGTCGTGTTGGCCGCCGCCGCAGCGGTCGTGGTCGGAATTCTCCTCTTCCTGGTCGGCGCGGTGGTGGCGTTCGGGCTGACGGCGGTGGCCCCGGGCGAGGCGCGGGTGGTGCAGCTGCTCGGCCGCTACACCGGGACCATCCGGACCGACGGTCTGCGCTGGGTGAACCCGCTCACCGAGCGGCACCGGATCTCGACCCGGATCCGCAACCACGAGACCGAGGTTGCGAAGATCAACGACGCCGACGGCAACCCGATCGAGATGGCGGCGGTCGTGGTCTGGCAGGTCGAGGACACCGCAAAGGCCACGTTCGGGGTTGACGACTTCGTGGAGTTCGTCGCGATGCAGAGCGAGACCGCCGTGCGGCACATCGCCACCAGCTACCCGTACGACGCGCACGGCCAGGAGCAGCAGCTGTCCCTTCGGGAGAACGCGGAGGAGATCACCTCGAGGCTTTCCGTCGAGATCGCCGAGCGGGTGGCCGCGGCGGGGGTGAAGGTGATCGAGTCGCGGATCACCAGGCTGGCCTACGCCTCGGAGATCGCCCAGGCGATGCTCCGCCGTCAGCAGGCCGGCGCCGTCGTGGCGGCCCGTCAGCGGATCGTCGACGGCGCCGTCGGCATGGTCGAGTCCGCCCTCGCCCGGCTCGCCGCCCAGGACGTCGTCGAGCTCGACGAGGAGCGCAAGGCCGCCATGGTGTCGAACATGCTCGTCGTCCTGTGCAGCGAGCAGGCCATCATCAACACCGGATCGCTGTACCACTGAGGGAACCGGTCACCTGGTGGCACCCGAGCGAAAGAAGATCCTGCTGCGGCTCGATCCCGCCGTACACGACGCGCTGGCGCGGTGGGCGGCCGACGAGCTGCGCAGCACCAACGCCCAGATCGAGTTCCTGCTGCGGCGGGCGCTTGCCGAGACCGGGCGGCTGCCCGGGAACGTCGGCCGGATGCGCCGTCCCGGCCGGCCACCCAGGACGGAATCCTGAGAAAGGCGAGGACACCCACGCCGAGATCTATGTTGTCATGACGGTTTGCCGACGTTGATCTCGTTTTGAGCCGTTGACGTGCGCCGACGCTCCTGGGCACGTCTGTGTGGCTTGGCCGCGTGCATGACGTGATCGGCGGGCTTGAGGCCGGCCGGGGCGACCTCGAGGATGCCGCGCAGATGATCGCCGACGACGCAATGCGGATCCGCTGTGGGGATTCCTCGGCGCTGGTCAATTGGCGGTCCAAGCGCGATGGCGGGCCCGAGCACAGCGAGCTGGCCAGGCGGGTGATCGAGGTGTTCGTGGCGCCGTCGTTCGGCCTCCCCGTCGATGACGCGGATGCTTTGCGTGACCTCCGGGACCATCTTCAGGGATTCGTGGCCGAGCTGCTGTGGAGCCGTCTCATCCGGGAGCATTCGGTGACGGCCGATGCCCGGACACTGGTGCATGCCTCAGAGGTGAAGGGCGATCCGACCGGGCCGGGCGGCGACGGACTGGTGGTGTATGCGGTCAAGGACGGGACGCTGGTGTTCCGGCTCTGGGAGATCAAGAAGCACACCGCATCGGGGCACGTCTCGGCCACGATCAAGCGGGCCGCCGATCAGCTCGCCAAGCACGGGCCGCGCTACCTGGCGATGCTGACCGGTCCGGGTACCAAGCATCCCGGCCAACATGATGGTCATGGGCCCGGGCGGTTACCGGTTCGGTGACTATTGGCGGCTGGGGATCGTCACGATGGCGCTGTGGCTCGCGGTCGCGCTCGTCGCCATCCCACTCGCGTGGCCGCTGTGAGTGCCTACTTCGGCCCTTGGGCAGCCTGGATGACACCCCCGATCGCCTGGCCGACCCGTTCGGCAGCGGTGTCCGGGTCGGGTTGGCCGGCATCGAGCCAGGCGGTGACCGCGTCGATGGCGACGGCGGGCACGAGTTGCGCGGCCCACCTCGCCCAGGACGGG